>NZ_JAMYUL010000004.1:0-465973 GCF_040322955.1 Mesorhizobium sp. M0077 | reverse complement strand
TCAACATGGATGATCTGCGCGAGCACAAGAAGCTCGCTCTACGCCAAGCCGCATGACCAGTTTCATGATCGCCCATTTTGCAGAACTTGACGCACACAACCTCGCGGCGCGTGGAGCGCTGGCGCCTTTCGCAACGACAAACGAGGTCGGCGCTTGATGGGAGACGACCCTTCTGGCCTGCCGGCCATCTCCCCCTCAAGGGGAGAGATCAGCAGTTCGATCCCTTCGGCAATCGCCAATAAAAAGAAGGGCCGGCAACCGCCAAGCCCTTTCTTCATCCTAAGCCAGAACTTCATTCGCCGGCTAAATATGGCGCAACCCCAACCCTCTACCGCTCATCCTTCAACCGCCGGCATAGCTCGTCGAGCTGCTCCAGACTGCGGTAGTCCACGCGGATCGCGCCGCCTTTGCCCTTGTGCTCGATGGTCACGATCATGCCGATCGTGTTGGTCATCAGCCTTTCCAGCGCCAGCGTGTCGGCATCCTTGCCCGATGCGCCGTGTGCTGGTTTTGCCTTGGGCGGCGTGCCGCCCGCCGGCATCTGCGCCAGCGCCTCAGCCTGGCGCACCGAAAGCCCTTCTTCGACGATCTGCTTGGCTAGCCCGGCGGGATCCTGCGCCGTCACCAGCGTCCGGGCATGGCCGGCCGACAGCACGCCGTCGACCAGCATGTCGCGGATCACGTCGGGCAGCTTCAACAGCCTGAGCGTGTTGGCGACGTGGCTGCGGCTCTTGCCGATGACATTGCCGAGATCGGCCTGGGTGTAGCCGTGATCGTCGATCAACTGCTGGTAGCCGAGCGCCTCCTCGACCGGATTGAGATCGGTGCGCTGGACGTTTTCTATGATCGCCAGTTCCAGCGCTGTGCGGTCGTTGACGTCGCGCACGATGATCGGGATCTCGGTCAGCCCGGCGCGCTGCGCCGCCCGCCAGCGGCGCTCGCCGGCGATGATCTCGTAGCGCCCGGCCTGCGTCGGCGAAGGCCGCGCCACTACCGGCTGCACGACGCCATGTTCGCGGATCGATTGCGCGAGATCCGTCAGATCGGCGTCGCCGAAATGCCGGCGCGGGTTTTTCGGGTTCGGGCTCAGAAACTCGATCGGCACCTTGCCGTCGTCATTCAGGCCTGGCTTTTCGGCCGTTGCCACCGGGCGGTCGATCTCCCCGATCAGCGCCGCAAGTCCACGCCCCAGTCTCTTTCTCGAAAGGTCTTCGCTCATCTCAATTCCAGATTCTTGATCGTTTCGGTGCCGGATCGGCTTTGTTTATCGACCCTGCCTAATCATGCAGCGCGCAATTTTCGCTCGCGGCGGATCACTTCGGATGCCAATTGCAGATAGGCTTGGCTGCCGGAGCATTTCAGGTCATAGAGGATCGCCGGCTTGCCATAGGAGGGCGCCTCGGACACTCGCACATTCCTAGGAATGATGGTCTCGTAGACCTTGTCGCCCATATGTGCCCGCACGTCCTGCACCACCTGGTTGGCGAGGTTGTTGCGGCCGTCATACATGGTCAGCACGATGCCCTGGATGATCAGGTCCGGATTGATCGAACGGCGCACCTGCTCCACCGTTTCCAGGAGTTGGCTTAGCCCTTCCAGCGCGAAGAACTCGCACTGCAGCGGCACAAGAACAGAATCGGCTGCCGCCATTGAATTCAAAGTCAAAAGGTTGAGCGAGGGCGGGCAGTCGATCAGCACATAGCCGAACGGCGCACCGCGCTCGGTGGCGGCGCGCAGCGCGTTGCGCAGCTTAAGCACGCGATCCGGCGCCGAGGCGATTTCCATCTCGATGCCGAGCAGATCGAGCGTCGACGGCACGATCGACAGGCCGGGCACCGCCGTTGGAATGGCCGCCTCTTCCAGGCCCAGTTCGCCGGTCAGCACATCGTAGGACGAGACGGTGCGGTCCTTGCGGTCGATGCCAAGACCGGTCGAGGCATTGCCTTGCGGATCGAGATCGACGATCAGCACCTTTTCGCCGATGGCGGCCAGCGCCGTGGCCAGATTGATGGCGGTCGTGGTCTTGCCGACGCCGCCCTTCTGGTTGGCGACGGTGATGATGCGAGGTCCGGTTTTCATGGGTCTGTGCCAGGTATTCATGTGGGCCAGGTATTCATTGCGTCGCCAAGGTTGCGAAGGAGAGCTTACGCCGTCCGCAGATCGGTCACTTCGAGGATGACGCCATGGGCGTCGGTGATGCTCGGATGTTCTACCAGATCGAAAGCCCAGCGGTGAGTGCTTTCTTCCACCTCGGAGCGGTAATCCCGGCCTTTGTGGAACAGCGCCCGCGATCCCTTGGTCAGCCACGGCGCCGACAGATCGAGCAGCGCCGGCAGCGCGGCAAGCGCCCGCGCCGTGATGATTTCCGGTGCGGAAACAAGCGCATAGCTGTCGTCGATGCGCCGGGCGACGACCCGTGCCGGCAAACCGAACTGGCCAATGACCGCCTGCAAAAACGATGCTTTCTTGCGGTTGCTCTCGACCAGATCGATCGACGCGCCATCGCGCTCGACCAGCAGGAAAGCCAGCACTAGGCCCGGAAAACCGCCGCCCGAACCGAGATCGGCCCAGCGTTTGGCCTGCGGTGCGATTCGCGCCAGTTGCGCGCTATCCAGAATGTGGCGGCGCCAGACGTCGTCCAGCGTCGACGGCGCGGCCAGATTGATGCTGCGGTTCCATTTCAGGAACAACTGTTCGAATGTCACCAACCGATCGAATGTTTCACGTGAAACCGGTCCCGCGGCCTCTTGCAGGCTCGCCCATGAGGCAGCGCTCACGCAACGGCCCTTTGCGCGGCCGATTCAGCGTTGCGGACGTGCGCGACGATGATTGCCAGCGCCGCCGGCGTCATGCCTTCCATACGCTGCGCGTCAGCGATCGACCGGGGCTGACGCGTTAGCATCTTCTGCTTCAGCTCATTGGACAGGCCAGGAACATCGGCGAAATCCACCGACGCCGGGATCAGCCGGCTTTCCTCGCGGCGGATCTGTCCGACATCCGCCTGCTGGCGATCAAGGTAAACCGAATATTTCGCTTCCGTTTCGAGCCGCTCAGCGGTTTTGACGTCGATTGCGCCAAAGGCCGGCGCAACACGGGCCAGCCAGGCTATATCGACGCCGGGATGAGCGAGCAATTCATAAGCGGAGCGGCGCACGCCGTCCCTGTTGATCTCCAGCCCATGCCGCGCCGCTTCGTTGGGCGTCATCGTCGTCGCAACTGCGAGTTCGCGCGCCCTATCAAGATCCTGTGTGACTTGATTGAACCGCCGCGTCCGCTCCGGCGACACGATACCAAGCCGATTTGCCAGAGGCGTAAGCCTTTCATCGGCATTGTCGGCGCGCAGCGATAGGCGAAACTCCGCCCGCGAAGTGAACATGCGGTAGGGCTCGGCAATGCCGCGGCTGGTGAGGTCGTCGACCATCACACCGATATAGGCTTCGGTGCGGCTGAGCACGATTTGGTCGTCGGCCGCCGCCTTGCGCGCGGCGTTGAGCCCGGCGAGCAGGCCCTGCGCTCCGGCTTCTTCATAACCGGTGGTGCCGTTGATCTGACCGGCGAGGAAAAGCCCCGCAATACGTTTGGCCTCAAGCGTCGGCTCCAACTCGCGCGGATCGACATGGTCGTATTCGATAGCGTAGCCGGGCTGCAGCATGGTCGCCCGCTCTAGCCCGGGTATAGTTTTGAGAATGTCGAGTTGCACATCCTCGGGCAGGGAGGTCGAAATGCCATTGGGGTAGACCGTGTCGTCGTCCAGCCCTTCCGGCTCGAGGAAAATCTGGTGGCCTTCGCGATCGCCGAACTTGACGATCTTGTCTTCGATCGACGGGCAGTAACGTGGACCTACGCCTTCGATCGAGCCGGAATACATGGCGGAGCGGCGGATATTGGCGCGGATCAGCGCGTGCGTCGCCGGCGTCGTACGCGTGATGCCGCAATGGATTTGCGGATTCTTGATTGTGTCGGTGAGCAGCGAGAACGGCACTGGATGTTCGTCGGCCGCCTGGCTTTCCAGCGACGCCCAGTCGATGGTTCGGCCATCGAGCCGCGGCGGCGTCCCGGTCTTCAGCCGTCCAAGCGCGAAACCGGCGCGGCTCATCGTCGCCGACAGGCCAAGGCTCGCTTGCTCGTTCATCCGCCCGGCGACAATCTTCCTGTCGCCAATGTGAATAAGACCGCGCAGAAAAGTGCCGGTGGTCAGCACCACGGCGCCGCACGCCAACCGGCGCCCGTCGGCCAGGAGCACAGCGGCGATGCGTCCATCCGCGATGTCGAAGTCCAGAACCTCGCCTTCGACGACGTCGAGACCGTTCTGCTGCCGAATCGCTTCCTGCATGGCCAGCCGGTAAAGCTTGCGGTCGGCCTGCGTGCGCGGCCCGCGCACGGCAGGGCCTTTGCGGCGATTGAGCAGGCGGAATTGGATGCCGGCAGCATCGGCGATGCGGCCCATCAGCCCGTCCATGGCGTCGATCTCACGCACCAGATGGCCCTTCCCGAGGCCGCCGATCGCCGGATTGCAGGACATGACACCGATCGTGTCGAAGCGCAGCGTGATCAGCGCGGTCCTGGCACCGGCGCGCGCGGCAGCGCTCGCAGCCTCGCACCCGGCATGGCCACCGCCCACCACAACCACATCATAGTGATCGATCATTGTCCCTTCCAGATTCAGAGATTTCCCGACACATGTCCCCACGAGAGGACGCTGTCAAGGATTTGCAGGTTGATTCGTTCGCGTGGAACGGAGTGCTGAAAGCCGCAGAGGTGTTTCACGTGAGTCATGGAAGCAGCGAAGCCTCGGTTGGCGCTGCCCCTTATCCACCTGCCGGCATCTTCTCCCCATGAACGGGGACAATGAGGGGCGGTGCAGGCTTTCGGCCACTTGCCCTTTTGCCAAACGTCTCGTTTCACGTGAAACGCTGGGCGGCCCCCTATGTTTCACGTGAGTCACTCATACCAGCGCCCCGTCATGTTTCACGTGAGTCACTTCCCAATGCAAAACTGCGAAAAGATCATGTCCAGCAGGTCCTCGACATCCACCGCGCCGACAATCCGGCCAAGCCGGTCCGCCGCAAGACGCAGCTCCTCCGCCCGCAGCTCCTGGCCGCGCTCTTGCCCCGACAAAGCCGAGATCAGAAAGCGCCTGGTCTCATTGAGCAGCTCCACATGCCGCAACCGAGACGGCAGGATGTCACCGGCATCGCCGATAGCAGCTGCGGCGCGCCTGCCGATCTCGGCCAGGAGTTCAGCCAACCCAGTGCCGTCCACCGTCGAGATCAACGCATCATAGGCCTCCAATCGCGGCGAACCTTTCAAGAGATCGACCTTGGTGCCGATTCTCAAAACCGGGGCGTCGACAGGCATGTTGCCGATCGCAGTCGGGTCCGCCAGATCTTCCAGCAACAGCACCAGGTCAGCCGTGTGCGCCTTGGCCCGCGCCTTTTCGATACCGATCGCTTCGATCTTGCCGGGCGCCTCGCGCAGGCCCGCGGTGTCGGTTACCCTGACCCGCACTCCGTGGAGATCCAGCACCACTTCGAGCAAGTCCCGCGTCGTGCCGGGCTCGTCGGTAACAATCGCCGCCTCACGCCTGGCCAGCGCGTTAAACAGGCTGGATTTGCCGGCGTTCGGTGCACCGAGGATGACAACCTCGAACCCGTCACGGATGATCTCGGCGGCATGGAAGCCATCGACATGCCGGCCGATCTCCCCCACCATTGCGCGCACATCGGACCAAACCGTATCCGAAACGGAACCGGGCACGTCGTCTTCGTCGGCGAAGTCGATTTCCGCCTCGATCATGGCCCGTGCATGGATCAGCCGATGGCGCCAGCCAAGATAGAGTTCGCTTTGCACTCCTTCGGCATTCTGCACGGCAAAGCGCCGCTGCGCTTCGGTTTCGGCGTTGACCAGATCGGCCAACGCCTCCGTCTCGACCAGATCCAGCTTGCCGTTGAGAAGAGCCCGGCGCGTAAATTCCCCAGGCTCCGCATGACGCAGGCCGTCAAAGCCGGCGACGATCTCCAGCATCTTGCCGGCGACGGCGCGGCCGCCATGGACGTGGAACTCGGCGACATCCTCGCCGGTAAAACTGTTCGGCCCAGGAAAAAACAACACCAGGCCGTTGTCGATAAGCGACCCGTCCACCGTTCGGAGCTTGCGCAGGGTCGCACACCGGTCCTTGACCGTGCCACCAGCCACCGTTTCGACAACGAATCGAGTCCTCGGTCCGGAAATGCGGATGACAGCGATGCCGGCGGGCAGGCGCCCGCTGGAAAGCGCAACGATCGAATCGCCCGAAATCATTTGCCCGTTCTCACCGGTCGCCTAGGCTCAACAATCCCACAGTGTCGCGGCCGTCATGAACCGGCTGTCCGTCAATATCAAGGTCGATCGCGAGAGCGACCGGATTACCAAATCTGTATAGCCGCCTTGTCATCCATGTGCGAGCAGGCGGGTCCTAATCCCGACGCCAAGCAGTTCTGGGCGGGCCAGCAAGCCCTACGGCTGGCCGGCATCGTTAACGCCTGTTCCTGGCCCGGAACCGTGAAGCTGGAGCCCATCTCCCATAGGGAAAGCCTCGTTCCGGTTGCGAATCGGAAATCCCGACCCGCGTCACGCCGGTCGTCGCCCGATTGGAACGGATGCGAATCGACTTAACATTGGCCAGTGGCATCCGGCCGCCGACGGCAGACCGGGGCTATGCACCGCTATCATGCCGGTAGCGACGGATTCCGTAGGAACCGAGCCGCTGCTGCGACGCCGGTAGCTCAACCCGTGTTTCCGTCCAAGGCCGAAGGAAGCGGCGTCACATCAATGGATGGCGGCCGCGGCCCGAACAGCAAATCCTTGGCCGCGACCACCGCTCCGACCGTGATCAGGATGCAAGCAACAGCCACCGACCAGTGAAACACACCAAAGCCTGCCAGCAGAAGCACGATGACCGAGAAGAGGGGCGCGGCATAGGAGAGGGCGCCGAGGATCATGATGTCGCCGTGCTTGCAGCCATAGTCCCAGGCGTAAAAGCCGGCGCCTAGCGGTATTACGCCCAAGATGACGATGGCGCTCCACTGCGTCGCCGTCTGTGGCCAGACGGTGGTCTCAAAGGTGAGGTGCAGCACCAAGGCGACCGCAGCCGTGATGAAGCAGTAACCGACGACCACATCGGTCGGCACCTTGCCAAAGCGGCGCGATAAAACCGAATAGCCGGCCCAGATGAAAGCGCAGAACAGCGCGATGACATGCCCCTTCATCACACCATTGGCCAGTCCGATCGTGCCGCCCTTGGTGATCACCACAATGGCGCCGGCAAGGCCGAGCATGACGCCGGCAATGTGATGGGCCCTCAGCTTTTCTCCAGGCAGGAAGGCGGCAAAGACGACGATCAGCAACGGCCAGAGATAGGCGATCAGGCTGACCTCGACCGGCGGCGCCGACTGGATGGCGAAGAAATAGGCGCAGTGGTAGATGCACAGCCCCGCTGTGCCGAGCGCCCAGACCTGCCACGGCTGGCGCAGCGACTTGATCGCCGCCGGACGGACAAGCCAGCTCGACGCGCCGACCAACCCGCCAAGCAGAAACGTCATCGCCGCCAGCTGAAAGGGCGGAATCGGTCCCGCCGCGGTCGAAAGCAGCGCCAAGAAGGACCATGTCAGGATGGCCGAGAAGCCGATCAGGGTCGGGATTGTTTTCTCCATGCGGCTTCCGATCTTCGAGACGCGATTACTCGCATGACGACAGCGATGGAAATTGCCGCCCAAGGCCACGCCCTGTCTGAAATGCGACCTGTTTGCCCCCGCAATGAAAAGCCCCGTCCCAGTTCCCGGAACGGGGCTTCAATGCGAACCGATGGCCCGACGAGAAGCTTACGTGTTCATCGAGTCGAAGAAATCGGCGTTGGTCTTGGTCTGCTTCAGCTTGTCGATCAGGAACTCGATCGCGTCGGTGGTTCCCATCGGCGCCAGGATGCGGCGCAGGACGAAGATCTTCTGCAGATCCTGCTTGGAGACCAGCAGGTCCTCCTTGCGGGTGCCTGACTTCAAAATGTCCATGGCCGGGTAGATGCGCTTGTCGGCGACCTTGCGGTCGAGCTGGATTTCGCAGTTGCCGGTGCCCTTGAACTCTTCGAAGATGACTTCGTCCATGCGGCTGCCGGTGTCGATCAGCGCGGTGGCGATGATGGTCAGCGAGCCGCCTTCCTCGATGTTGCGGGCTGCGCCGAAGAAGCGCTTCGGCCGCTGCAGCGCGTTGGCGTCGACACCGCCGGTCAGTACCTTGCCGGAGGACGGCACGACGGTGTTGTAGGCACGGCCGAGGCGGGTGATCGAATCGAGCAGAATAACGACGTCGCGGCCATGCTCGACCAGGCGCTTGGCCTTCTCGATGACCATTTCGGCGACCTGGACGTGGCGCACCGCCGGTTCGTCAAAGGTCGAGGACACGACCTCGCCCTTCACCGAACGCTGCATGTCGGTCACTTCTTCTGGCCGTTCGTCGATCAGAAGTACGATCAGATAGCATTCCGGATGATTGGCCGTGATCGAGTGGGCGATATTCTGCATCAGCACCGTTTTACCGGTACGCGGCTGCGCGTTGATGAGCGCGCGCTGTCCCTTGCCGATCGGCGCCACCAAGTCGATCACCCGCGACGAGATGTCCTTGCCGGTCGGATTGTCGATCTCCATCTTCAGCCGCTTGGTCGGATAGAGCGGCGTCAGATTGTCGAAATGGATCTTGTGACGTATCTTTTCGGGATCGTCGAAATTGATCGTGTTGACCTTGAGAAGGGCGAAATAGCGCTCGCCCTCTTTTGGGCTGCGGATCGGCCCTTCGACGGTATCGCCGGTCTTCAAGGAGAAGCGGCGGATCTGCGAGGGCGAGATGTAGATATCGTCGGGGCCCGGCAGATAATTGGCGTTGGCTGAGCGCAGGAAGCCGAAACCGTCCTGCAGCAACTCGACCACACCGTCGCCGATGATCTCGACGTCCTGGGCGGCCAGTTTCTTCAGGATGGCAAACATCAGTTCCTGCTTGCGCATGACGCTGGCGTTTTCCACTTCGAGCGATTCGGCATAGGCGATCAGCTCTGGCGGCTTCTTGTTCTTGAACTCTGCGAGTTTCATTTCTTGCATAGACGGACTCTGAATCTGCTTTGGGGAAAATATATCGGCTGGATGCGATAAATGCCGGGCGCGGCCGAAAGCAATCAAGGGCGGCGCATGACGGGAAGGAAGACCCGTCTTTTATCGTCGGTCGGGGGAAAGAGCAAGCTGCGTTTTGTCGACCGAAACGGACCTAAAACGGCTTGACGACAACCAGGATGACGATGGCGATCATCAGCAATGTGGGGATTTCGTTGACGATTCGCCAGTGCCGCGCCGGTTTTTCATTGCGGTCCTCGGCGAATTTCCTGACAGCACCGGCCAGATAGCCATGCACGCCTGACAGCAACAGCACCAAGCCTATCTTGGCGTGCAGCCAGCCGCCGTGAAAGCCAAACACTTTCCAGGCAAGCCAAAGCCCGAACACCCAGGTGACGATCATCGCCGGATTGATGATGCCGCGCAGCAGACGCCGCTCCATCACCTTGAAGGTCTCCGATTGGACCGACCCCTTCTCTGCGTCGGCGTGGTAGACCAGCAATCGCGGCAGATAGAGCATGCCGGCCATCCAGGAGATGACGGCCAGGATATGGATTGCCTTCGCCCAGGGATAGAAACCCTCAGGCGCAAAGAAAAACAAAAGTGCGGTGAGAACAACCAGCACTCCGATGCCGATGGTCATGCGCATCATCGCCCCACGAGTGCTGTTGCCGCCCGTATTATCCGATTGAGCCATCAGCGTGTCGCGCTCCGCACCTGCTTCACCATCGCCTCGACATGTGCCACCGGCGTCTCCGGCGTGATGCCATGGCCGAGATTGAAGATCAGCGGTCCGTCGCCCAGCGCCTTGAGGATCGCATCGACGCCGTCCGACAGGGCTTTGCCGCCAGCCACGAGCCGCAAGGGATCGAGATTGCCCTGGACCGCACCCGAGCGCTGCAGTTCGCTCGCAGCCGACAGGGGCACGGTCCAGTCGATCCCCAGCCCCGTCACACCGGTCTTCTCACGATAGGTCTCGTAGCGGGCGCCGGCGCCCTTGGGAAAGCCGATGATCGGTACATCGGGATGAACCGCACGAACCTGGCCGACAATCTCCGCCACCGGCTGCACGCAGAACTGCTCGAAAGACGCGTCGTCGAGCACGCCGGACCACGAATCGAAAATCTGCACCACGTCGGCACCGGCTTCGATCTGGCGGATCAAATAGGCCGCGGAGTGGTCGGCGAGCACTTTCAGGAGATGCTTGAAGGCCGTCGGTTCGCGATAGGCAAACAGCCGCGCCGGCGCTTGGTCGGGTGTGCCGTGGCCAGCGATCATGTAGGTCGCCACCGTCCACGGCGCGCCGCAGAAGCCGATCAGCGTGGTCTCGTCAGGCAATCTTGCCCGCAGCCGGCGAACCGTCTCGTAGACCGGTTCGAGATTCACGTGAAACGTTTCACTGTTGAGAGCCGAAATCTCAGCTGCAGTGATTGGCGTCAGCAGCGGCCCGCGGCCCTCCTCGAAGCGGACATCGCGTCCCAGCGCATGCGGCACGACCAGAATGTCCGAGAACACGATCGAGGCATCGAAGCCGAAGCGGTCGATCGGCTGCAGCGTCACTTCGACAGCCAGATCAGGATTGTAGCAAAGATCGAGAAAGGACCCGGCGCGCTTTCTGGTCTCGCGGTACTCCGGCAGATAGCGCCCGGCCTGGCGCATCATCCAGAGCGGCGGCGGAAACACTGCCTCGCCTCTCAGCACGTCCAGCACGATGCGGTTCTCGGGCATTGAGCGCTCTCTTCCCTGCCTTCTCTATAATTAAATAGTCTATTTCTAGAATCTTCTGATTCTAAGAGTCTGTTGGTATCGGTGGTTGTCACCTGTCCCGCTTTGCCCTGGAAAAGGCCAGCCAGCATTTTGTCGCGTGTTTCTTCCGCGGGATTGGCAAAGAGTGTGGATGACCAGGATTCCATCACTGGAGTCAATGGTTTGGCGTAGCCCCTGAAAAACCGCCTCTGTGGATGAAGCGCTGGCAAAAACGCCCGTCCCCAGATTTGTCCCCAGCCGCACAGTGAAGCTGACAGCGCATCGAATTGTGGACAACTGGCCTTCTGATACAGTCGCCTCCAGCCGGTCGCCTTTGCGGCCCCGGTTTATCCACACAAGCCCACAGCCTGAGGCGCCCCCTGTGAACAAACCCCAGAGCTTCTTTCATCTGCACCTAATTTCCGACGCCACCGGCGAGACGCTGCTGGCGGCCGGCCGCGCCGCCTCGGCGCAATATAAGGATGCGCGCGCCATCGAGCATATCTATCCGCTCATCCGCACCGAAAAGCAGGTGGCGAAAGTCTTCGAGGACATAGAGGAGGAACCGGGCATCATCCTCTACACCGTCGTCGACCAGAAGCTGGCGCGCGGCATTGACGAGCGCTGCGCCACCATGGGGCTGCCCTGTGTTTCGGTGCTGGAGCCGGTCCTCACCGTCTTCCAGTCCTATCTCGGCACGCCGGCCGGCCGCCGCGTCGGCGCCCAGCATGTGCTCGACGCCGATTATTTCCACCGTATCGACGCACTCAATTTCACCATGGAGCATGATGACGGCCAGCTGCCGCTCAACATGGACGACGCCGATGTCGTGCTGATCGGCATTTCCAGGACATCGAAGACGCCGACCAGCATCTATCTCGCCAACCGCGGCATCAAGACCGCCAACATCCCGATCGTGCTCGGCGTGCCGGTGCCCGAAAGCCTGGTCGCTGCCACCAAGCCGCTGATCGTCGGGCTGATCGCCACCGCCGAACGCATCTCGCATGTCCGGCAGAACCGCGTGCTCGGCAACAGCAGCACCTACGAAGCGACCGATTATGTCGACCGTGCCTCGATCGCCGAAGAGCTCGCCTATGCCCGCCAGATCTGCACCCGCCACAATTGGCCGATGATAGACGTCAGCCGCCGTTCGATCGAAGAGACCGCGGCAGCCATTGTTGCCCTGCGGGGGAAGAATAGATGATGGGATGGCAACGCGACCTCCTGCCCCAATCAACCACTATCGACCAGGCCCAGAACCCATGACCGAAAAAATCATCCTTGCCTCCGGCAGCCCGTTCCGCAAAGCAATGCTCATCAATGCCGGGCTCGGCATCGAAGCGGTGCCTGCCGACGTCGACGAGCGCGCGCTCGAGGCGCCGTTGCAGGACAGCGGTGTGTCGCCGGAAGATGTCGCCCTGATACTCGCCGAAGCCAAGGCGACCGAGGTCAGCGAACGCAGACCGGGCGCCCTGGTGCTCGGCTGCGACCAGACTTTGTCACTGGGAGATGAAGTGTTCCACAAGCCGGCCGACATGGAAGGCGCCCGCCGCCATCTGCTGGCGCTGTCAGGCAAGACGCATCAGCTGAACAGCGCCGCCGTGCTCTGCCGCAACGGCAAGGTGCTGTGGCGCCATGTCGGCATCGCCAGCCTTACCATGCGCAAGCTCGATCCGGCCTTCGTCGGCCGGCACCTGGCCCGCGTCGGCGCCAAGGCGTTGTCGAGCGTCGGCGCCTACCAGATCGAGGGCGAAGGCATCCAGCTGTTCGAAAAGATCGAACGCGATTATTTCACCATTGTCGGCCTGCCGCTGTTACCGGTGCTGGCGGAATTGCGTGCGCTCGGAGCCATCGATGGTTGAGAAAAAAGCTTTCGTCACCGGCCATCCGATCGCGCATTCGCGCTCGCCGAAGATCCACGGCTATTGGCTGAACACATACGGCATCGACGGCAGCTATCATGCGATCGATGTCGCGCCGGCCGATTTTCCCGAGTTCCTCTCTTCCCTCCAGGCCAATGGCTATCAGGGCGGCAACGTCACCATTCCACACAAGGAAGTCGCCTTTGCCCGGGTCGAGCGCCGCGACGAGGCGGCGGAGATGATCGGCGCGGTCAACATGCTGTGGCTGGACGACGGCGTGCTGTGGGGCGGCAATTCGGACTGGATCGGCTTTGCCGGCAATCTCGACGAGCATGCCCCGGGCTGGGAGAGAAACGCTCCGGCCGTGGTGCTCGGCGCCGGCGGCGCGTCGCGCGCGGTCATCCACGCGCTTAAAGTGCGCGGCATCAACGATATCCGCATCGTCAACCGCACACTGGCGCGGGCGCAGGAACTCGCCGACCGCTTCGGCGCCGGCGTCTCGGCGCATGGCGCGGTCGGCGACTTGCTTGGCGATGCCGGCTTGCTGATCAACACGACGGCACTTGGCATGCATGGCGATGCGACGCTGGCCGCCGATCCGGCCGGCCTGCCAGCTCACGCCATTGTCGCAGACATCGTCTATGTGCCGCTGGAAACACCGCTGCTTGCCGCTGCCCGCGCGAGAAATTTGAAGACGGTCGACGGGCTCGGCATGCTGTTGCACCAGGCTGTGCCCGGTTTCGAACGCTGGTTCGGCAAGATGCCGCAGGTCACGCCTGAGTTGCGACAGATGATCGTCGCCGACATCCTCGCCAAATGATGGGTCGCAAATGATGGGCGCCAAATGATGACCGTGCTCGGCCTCACCGGATCGATCGGCATGGGCAAGTCGACGACGGCGAAAATGTTCGTCGACGCCGGCGTGCCGGTGCATGACTCCGACGAGACCGTGCATCGCCTCTATGCCGGCAAGGCAGCACCTCTCGTCGAGGCGGCCTTTCCCGGCACCGTGATTGCCGGTTCGGTCGACCGCACCGAGTTGGCGCGCCGCGTGCTCGGCAACGCTGCTGCGCTGAAGACATTGGAGGCGATCGTCCATCCGCTGGTGCGGGCCGATGCCGATGCCTTTCTGGCAAGGCACCGCGCCGCCGGCGCGCCGCTCGTCGTGCTCGACATTCCGCTGCTGTTCGAAACCGGCGGCCGCAACCGTGTCGACAAGGTCGTCGTCGTCACCGCGCCGGCCGATATCCAGCGCGCCCGCGTGCTGGCGCGTCCTGACATGAGTGAGGAAAAGCTGGCGGCAATCCTGGCCAAGCAGGTGCCCGACGCCGAAAAGCGCCGGCAGGCCGATTTCGTCATCGACACCGGCGAAGGCATGGACGCCGCCCGCAGCGCGGTCGGCGCGATCATTGCCGAGCTCTCATGGCGCTGAACTCGCCTGCTAACTCCTGGGGGATAAGTCGCGCCCATCAGGCTCCTGACGGCAGGCTGTCGGCATTGCCCATTGCCATTTTGTTCCGCTCCATGATTCTACTCCTCCAGGAGTGGGTTGATTCTATGCGTGAGATCATTTTCGATACCGAAACCACCGGACTCGACATGCGCGACGACCGCATCATCGAGCTTGGCGGCGTCGAGCTGGTCAACCGCTTCCCGACCGGCCGCACCTTCCACAAATTCATCAATCCGCAGGGGCGCGCCGTCCATGTCGAGGCGCAAGCCGTGCACGGCATCAGCGCCGCCGACCTCGTCGGCAAGCCGACCTTTGCCGAAATCGCCGAGGAATGGCTCGCCTTCACCGACGGCGCCAAGCTCGTCGCCCACAACGCCAATTTCGACATCGGCTTCCTCAACACGGAATTCGGGCGGCTCGGCCAGCCGGCCATAGACACCGGGCGCGTCGTCGACACGCTGGCGCTGGCGCGGCGCAAGCATCCGATGGGCCCCAATTCGCTCGACGCGCTCTGCCGCCGCTACGGCATCGACAACGGCCACCGCACCAAGCACGGCGCGCTGCTCGATTCCGAGCTCCTGGCCGAAGTCTACATCGAACTCATCGGCGGCAAGCAGGCCGCACTTGTCCTCGACGCGGTCGTGTTGCAGCTCAACAGCAATGGCGACGTTGCCGACATCGACATCTCGATCGCCGCCAGGCCAATCGCCCTGCCGCCGCGCCTGACCGTGGGCGAGCGAGCGGCGCATGCGGGGCTGGTGGCGACGCTGGGCGAAAAGGCGCTGTGGCTGAAGGTGGCGGCGGGGTGAACGGATCGCGGAGGTAGCGTTCCGTCACACCCCTCTCTGGCCTGCCGGCCATCTCCCCCTCAAGGTGGGAGATCAGCAGCTTCGCCGCTCCAGCCCATTCCTGCAACGTCTAAAGTTGGCGAAGGTCGCGATGACGGCCAATCTCCCCCCTTGAGGGGGAGATGCCTGGCAAGGCAGAGGGGGGTGCTGTCCCGCCAGCATCTCAGTATACAAAAAGCCCGGCACGAAGCCGGGCTTTCAACTCATGCGCGTGACGCTTGCCTTCAGCTCACCTTGACCTTCGATGCCGCCTGGTCCTCGGCCAGCTTCTGCTGGAACATCTGGGCGAAATCGATCGGGTCGAGCATCAGGGGCGGGAAGCCGCCATTGCGGGTGGCTTCGGCGATGATCTGGCGGGCGAACGGGAACAAAAGCCGCGGGCATTCGATGAACAGGATCGGCAGCATGTGTTCCTGCGGGAAGCCGGCGATGGCGAATACGCCGCCATAGACCAGTTCGACATTGAACAGCACTTCCTGGTCGAAGGACGCCTTGGCGTTCAAGGTCAGATTGACGTCGAACTGCTTGTCGGAGAGCGGGTTGGCATTGACATTGACGTTGATCGCAATGCCTGGGGCCTTGTCGCGGCCGCGCAGCGAGTTCGGCGCGCCGGGGCTTTCGAAGGACAGGTCCTTCACATACTGGGCAAGCACGTTGAGCGACGGCTGCGCCGTTTCGCCGTTGCCGTTGGCGGCGCCGACCGGCGCGTCATCTTTGCTGGCCATGAGCCTTGTTCCTTTTGCCTGGACAGCAGCGCTGACCGAATTGAAATCGGGCGTTGGCTAGCATGGTCGGCATGACAAGACAAGGTTTGCCGCCTTCAGGCCGAAGGGGTCGATGTAGCCTCAGTCGTCCTCAAGGCGACGTTCAGTCGTCCTCAAGGTGACGTTCAGTCGTCCTTCAGGCGGCGCCACGGCGAGTTATGGTCGGGACCGCGCTTGAAATCGTCCTCGCGCGAATAGTCGCCGTCGTCGAGGTCGATGACCTTGTCGCGCGACCTGCGGCGAAAACCGCCGGCGGTGAAATCGGTCGCGACGACGATGCGGCCCTTGAGCCTGCGCCAGGCAAGGTCGCGTACCGGCGGCAGGAACAGCAGCAGGCCGATAATATCGGTAATGAAGCCGGGGATGATCAACAGGATGGCGGCGACCACGATCATGGCGCCATGCGCGAGCTGGCGGCTGGGGTCGCCGCCGCCGGCCATCTCGGCGCGGACCCGCGCCATGACACCAAAACCCTGGTGCCGGAGCAGAAGCACGCCGGCAATGCTTGAAGCCAGCACCAGGCCGACCGTGGCGAGCGCCCCGACCTCGCGGCCGACAATGACGAAACCGGCGATTTCCAGCAGCGGCAGCGCAAGCAGGAACAGAGGAAGGAAGGAAATGCGCAAGTCTTGACCGATCGTTTCCATGTTTGCCGGGCGGCGCATAATCGCCGCTGGCACTGAGGCCGTTAGATAGGTATGCCTGCCTTTGATTTGAATGATTGCGCCATGCGTTCTATATGCTTTGCATGTTTAACGCCATGCGACCGCCGCCCGATTGGCTGGCGGTCCCGGCCAGGTCAGGGATTGATTGGCGAAAGTTATGGGATTCTTCGACTTCGGCACCATTTTCTTTCTGATTGCGGCGGTGGTGATCTTTTTCCAGTTGCGCAACGTGCTTGGCCGCCGCACGGGCAGCGAGCGCCCGCCCTTCGATCCGTACACGGCCAGCCGTACCGAGAAGGACGCGACCCAGAAGCCCGAAAATGTGGTTTCGCTGCCACGCAAGCGCATGCCGGGCGAGACGGCTGCCGAGACCTATGCGGCCATCGATGCCTTCGCCAAGCCCGACACCGACCTCAACAAGGGCCTGCGCGCGATCAAGGACAATGATCCCTCCTTCGACCCCAAAGTCTTCGTCGACGGCGCCAAGATGGCTTATGAGATGATCGTCATGGCCTATGCCGATGGCGACCGAAAAACGCTGAAGAACCTGTTGTCGCGCGAGGTTTTTGACGGCTTCGTTGCCGCGATTGGCGACCGCGAGGCGAAAGCCGAAAAGATCCAGTCCTCCTTCGTCGGCATCGATAAGGCCGACATCGTCTCGGCCGAGATGAAGGGCGGCGAGGCCCACATCACGCTGCGCATCGTGAGCGAACTGATTTCGGCGACCCGCGACAAGGCGGGTGCCGTCATCGATGGCGATCCCGAGACGGTGGCCGAGGTCAAGGATGTCTGGACCTTCGCCCGCGACACACGCTCGCGCGATCCGAACTGGAAGCTGGTCGCCACCGAGGAAGAAGACTGAGCCTATGCATGTCGCCCGGTGCGGGCAGCTTTTTTGGGATAGCGACATGCAGGCAAACATCGGCAGTGGCGAGGCTGAGGTGTCGCTCTCGCCGCTTTTCGTGGAAAAGTCCTTCGATGATCTTCCCGGTTGGAATTCCGATGACCATCTGCCCGCTTTCGAAGCCTTCCGCCATTCGGCCTTTCATGTCCTGAACAAGCCCTACCGCACCGGTTCGTTGGGCGTCCGGTTCGACGCGTTTGCCGGCGCTTATGACGAGGCGCGCACCGTTTCGCCGGCGAATCGGTCGGCGGCCAAGGGTTTTTTCGAGCGCCATTTCGCCCCAGTCCAGATTCGATCCGAAAACCCCGGCCTGGTCACCGGCTTCTACGAGCCGGAGGTCGAGGCCTCACCAGTGCGCACGGATGAATTCACCGTGCCGCTTCTGGCGCGACCGGCCGACCTCGTCGACATCGATGACGCCAACCGCCCCAAGGGCATGGACGACTATCTCGCCTTCGCCCGCGATACGCCGCAGGGCCTGGTGGAGTATTTCGACCGCAGTGAGATCGAGAGAGGCGCGCTGGCCGGCCAAGGCCTGGAAATCGCCTGGCTTGCCGACAAGGTCGACGTCTTCTTCATCCATGTGCAAGGTGCGGCCAGGCTGAAGATGACCGACGGCCGGCTTTGCCGCGTCACCTACGCCGCCAAATCCGGCCAACGTTTCAGCGGTCCGGGGAAGATTCTCGCCGAACTCGGCGAAATCCCACTGGAAAAAGTGACGATGCAGTCTATCCGCGCCTGGTTCAGGGCGCATCCGGATCGCGTCGACGAGATCCTCTGGCAGAACGGCTCCTACATCTTCTTTCGCGAAGCCGATGTCGACGATGCCGCACTCGGTCCTATCGCCGCCGCCAAGGTGCCGTTGACGCCCGGCCGTTCGCTCGCGGTCGACCGGCTGCTGCACACATTCGGTACCCCCTTCTACATCGACGCTCCGTCGCTGACCGCCTTCGATGGAAAACCGTTCCGGCGGCTGATGATTGCGCAGGACACCGGTTCGGCCATCACCGGACCGGCGCGGGGCGATCTGTTCGCCGGCTCCGGCGATGCGGCCGGCGAGATCGCCGGCGTGGTTCGCAATGCGGCCGATTTCTATGCCTTGGTTCCACGCGCTCTCGTTTCGGAATCGAATCGATGAACAAGCGCCCCGATAAACTCAATGAAGACGACCGGGTGCTGTGGAACCTGGTGGCGCGCACCGCCCGACCGTTGAAGGGCCGGACTGCGGTCGAGATTCCCGACATTGTCGTCGACCCCAAGCCGGCACAGACGCCGGTCGCTGTCGGTCCGGTCCTCGCCGCCAAGCCGAAGGCGCAGCATGTATCGCACGCGCTGGACGAGCCGACATTGGACAAGCTGAAGAAGGGCCGGCTGCCGATCGAAGGCCGCGTCGATCTGCATGGCATGACCCAGGACGAGGCCTATTCGCTGCTGTTTTCGTTCCTGCACCGGGCCCATGCCGGCGGGGTCCGCTATGTCCTCGTCATTACGGGAAAAGGGTCATCGTCGGGCGGCGACGGCGTCTTGCGGCGCGCCGTGCCTGCCTGGTTGTCGACGCCTGCCTTCCGGCCGCTGGTCTCCAGCCACGATCACGCCGCCCGCAACCACGGCGGTTCGGGCGCGCTCTACGTTCGGCTCAGGCGAACCCGCTGATGACGCCGTTCGGCGAAAAACTGCGGGCGCTTCGAGCCGAGCGCGGCTTGCGCCAGAAGGACATGGCGCAGGCGATCGGAGTCAGCGCCGCCTATCTGTCGGCGCTGGAACATGGCCGCCGCGGCGCGCCGACCTGGACGCTGATCCAGAAGATCATCGGCTATTTCAACGTCATCTGGGACGATGCCGAAGAGCTGGCGCGTCTGGCCGAGGCCTCACATCCGCGGGTGAGACTCGATACGTCCGGCCTCAGTCCTGCTGCCACCGAGTTGGCCAATCTGTTGGCCGAAAACATCGAGAAGCTGGACGAAGCCGAGCTTGCCCGCATCACCGGCTCGATCCGGGCGGCACTGGAGCGGCGTAAGTAGGGCGGCGCCAAGGCCACGAATGCTCATCAATAGGGCCGGCATTTCATCCTGAAGGCGATGCCCGCCGGCCGTTAGCCAGCGGGCATATGGTGAGATTACTTCGCGCCGGCCTGGCCGCCACGGCCGCCAGTGCTGTCATGATCGCCGCGACCGCCACCCAGGCAGTCCGAGGTGAGATCGCAACAGCGATTGCCCCACTGGTTGTTCTTGGCGCAGCCGGTCTGGTCGGCCATAGCGGATCCGGCCAGGGACGATACCGCGATGGCGGCGAGGAAAGCATTACGCAGGAAAGCAGTCATTTGAAGTCTCCATGGTTGGGTTTCTGTTTACGGCTGTGTGTCGCCGCTGGAGACGGTTTGGTTCACGCAGGTAGCGAAATTTTTTGAGGAGGCGTTTCGAGAGATAAGATTTCGAGGGCAGCGCTGCCCTCATCCGCCTGCCGGCACCTTCTCCCCGTAGTGACGGGGAGAAGGGAGATAGCCGCTGCGCCGGCACCTATTCCGCAGCGTTGACCATTGTCGAAATCATTGATGAGGGTGTCTTTCTCCCCGTCATTATACGGGGAGAAATGCCCGGCAGGGCAATGAGGGGCGGCGCTGACTCATCCTGAAGATGGCGCGCGGGCCGATATCCCGCTCGTTCGAAAGCGTCGTGTCCTTACTGAACCGCGCCGACCAGTACCTGCTGGCCGCCGCGGATCGAGACCCAGCGGCCGGTGTTGTCGATGGCCTGCCGCTTGAGGAAGCGATAGCCGGTGGCGTCCCAGATCTTCACCTTGTCGGTCAGATTGTCGAGGACGTAGTCGCCCTTGTCGGTGCGCACGGTCAGCACGGCATGGCCTTCGCCGTCCGGCTTGCGCACGACGGTGATCAAGAGATCGGCCAGCGACACGCCAGAGCGCGAGAGCTGGCGGCGCTTTTCCAGCACATAGTCTTCGCAATCGCCGACGCCCTTGTCGGGATAGGCCCAGACCTCGTCCTTGCCATAGATGTCGTAGTCGCTCATCGGCTTGACGGCGGCGTTGACCCTTGACGTCACGTTGATCAGCTTGCGCATGAAGGCGTCGGTCATCGCGGCGGGGTTGAGGTTGCTCGGCCGGATCGAGCATTCGCCGGGCTGGGTTTTACAGAAATCATAGTGGCCGATCGGCTGCGAGGTCATGCCGCCCGTCGCCATGGCGCCGCCTGCAAGTGCCGGCACTGCCCAGCACACAGAGATCGCCAGCCCTGCTGCCGCCCACAAGCGCAGCGTCCGTGCCATCGGTGAGGAAGTCATTGTCCCCGTTCGCCCTTGTTCTTAACGAAAGGTTAAAGGGGATTTACACTCCGTGTCAATTATAAGGGGAGCCAGATTCTTCGGCATGGTTACCCGCGCCCGCCCAACAGCGTCTATTGTGCAACAGAACGCCTGTGGCGCGCAAAATCGCCCCGCTTTTGCGGGCAATGCACGCTGCAGCCGGATCGAGCCTCAGCTTTTGGCGGAGCGGACCAGCCTTGGTTTCACCGCAACCCTGTTCTGGCGGCCGTAGCTGGTGATGAAATCGACGATGCGCGGCACGATTTCCGAGCGGAATCGCGACCCGTTGAAGACGCCGTAATGGCCGACGGCCGGCTGCATGTAATGCGCATGCCGGTCAGCCGGGATGTTGGGGCAGAGATCGTGGGCGGCCTGGGTCTGGCCGAGACCGGAAATGTCGTCGTTCTCGCCTTCGACCGTGAACAGCGCGACATTGCGGATCGCCTTGGTGTCGACCACCTCGCCGCGATGCGTCATCTCGCCCTTGGGCAGCGCATGGCGCACGAACACCGTGTCGACGGTCTGCAGATAGAATTCCGCCGTCAGGTCCATCACCGCCAGATATTCGTCGTAGAAATCGCGGTGCTTCTCGGCATTGTCGCCGTCATGCTTGACCAGATGCATGAAGAAGTCCTTGTGGGCGGTGATGTGGCGGTCGAGGTTCATGCTCATGAAGCCCGACAGCTGCAGGAAGCCCGGATAGACTTCGCGGCCGAAGCCCGGCACCGGCCAGGGCGCGTGCATGATGACGTTGTCGCGGAACCAGTCGATGCCCTTTTCCTTGGCCAGCAGATTGACCGCGGTCGGATTGCGGCGGGTGTCGATCGGCCCGCCCATCAAGGTCATGGTCGAGGGCACGAAGGGATCGCCGCGCTTTTCCATCAGCGCCACCGCCGCCAGCACCGGCACCGAAGGCTGGCACACCGCCATCACATGGGTGTCCGGCCCCAGCGCATGCAGCATGTCGATGATGTAGTCGATATAATCGTCGAGGTCGAAATGGCCGTCGGTCACCGGAACCATGCGGGCATCGACCCAGTCGGTGATGTGCACGTCGGCATAGGGCAGCATCGCCTCGACCGTGCCGCGCAGCAGCGTCGCATAATGGCCCGACATCGGCGCCACAATGAGAAGCTTGGGGTCGGCCTTGCGCCCGGCGGGCACCGACCGCTCGAAGCGGGTGAGATTGCAGAACGGCCGCGACCACACGGTCTTTTCGCTGACCTCGACGCTCTTCCAGTCGACCACGGTCTTGCTCAGGCCGAAATGCGGCTTGCTGTAGCGGCGCGTCGTGCGCTCGAACAGTTCGGCCGTGGCGGCGACCGAGCGGCCCCACGGCGTATGCGAAAACGGATTGAGCGGGTTGGTGTAGAACAGCCGCACTGCATCGGCATAAAGCCGCGCGGGCTGCAGGGCGGCATGGTTCATTTCGTAGAGCTGGTAGAACATCAGGTACTCCGCAGCTGCCGTGACCGAAGGGACGACGGACAGCGCCGAGCCTTGAATGTCTCGCGCGGAGGTTAACAAGATATTGCTGCGATGCAATACGTCACGTGGCGTGACATATGCCAATCTTTCGTCCAAGGCATTGAGAAACCGCGTTGGGCGGGTGCAGCCGGCTCAATGTGCACTGCAAAACGCAAGGCTGTTGGACAACGGGGCAGGATGTGTCCGGCCCGATCGGGCCGGACTTGGACAGATCTAGACGCGCGCCATGCACACCGAGGTATGGCCGGAGCCGATGAAGCCGAGTTGGCCGGCGGCGCCCTTGGACAGATCGAGCACGCGCCCTTTGATGAACGGGCCGCGGTCGTTGATGCGCACGATGACGCTGCGGCCATTATTCTGGTTGGTCACTTTCAACTTGGTGCCGAAAGGCAGGCTGCGGTGCGCGGCGGTCAGCGCCGACGGGTTCATGCGTTCGCCATTGGCGGTCCTGGAATGCAGTGCGTACCAGGAGGCGCGGCCGCACTGGCCAGCGGCGGAGGAGGCGGATGCACCGACCATTAGGCCAGCCGCGATCGTTACCGCGACAAGCGCGGTCTGGTTTGTTTTCTTCATGTTGGGGGGATTGGCTCCGTTTTCGACAGACCCCAGCCGTTAAGTGTCGAATAAGGCAGGAAATGCGGCAAGCATCGGGCAGTTCCGTGGCACCGGCACACGTTTGGAGTCGCTGGGAAACAGTTTGTCAGGCATCTTTCGTGTGGCGCAGCCGTATCTCCGGAGATATTGCGAGCTGTTTCACAGATTCCGTGAGCAAGGCAGGACGTTATAGTACAAGTAGAAGAGAGCGCGATTGGGCGCCGTCCTTTCGCTCTGTCATCACGGTCATGGCGCAGTTGACGATCGACTTCGGAAAGGAATCTTGGCGATGAGACTGTTCAGATATCTGCTGGCGCTGATCGTGCTCGCCATTGGCGCGCTGTGGTCGCTGCAGGGCATTGGCGTGGTCGGCGGCAGTTTCATGACCGGCCAGTCGCAATGGCTCTATATCGGCATCGTGACCATGCTGGTCGGTTTCGCCGGGCTGGTATGGGCGAGCCGTTCGCGGGGGTGAGTTGCGACGAAAAATCGACCCACACAGATCGACCCCCACTCCGTCGAGCTTCGCTCGACACCTCTCCCCCGATCGACGGGGGAGAGGAAAGACGGAGTGGGGGAAGGCGCTGGTCAAACCCGCAGTCGCAAACAGGCACAACCCGGCGAGCAAGAAAACAGCCACCCCATATTGCCGGTCCATTCTGTTACCTATCTATCCGGCTCGGATAGAATGCCCTGCCCGCGACAGCACTACCCGAACAGCTGATCCAGAATCCTTCCCTCCAGCCTGGCAAGCTCGACCGAACCGCGCCGGCGCGGCCGCGCCACCGACACGTCGAGATCGAGCGCGATGCGGCCCTCGTCGATCACCACCACCCGGTCGGCGAGCGCAACCGCCTCGGCGACGTCATGCGTGACCAGCACGGCGGTGAATTTTTGCTCCAGCCAGATGCGTTCCAGAAGCTGCTGCATTTCGATGCGGGTCAGCGCATCGAGTGCGCCGAGCGGCTCGTCGAGCGCCAGAATCTTTGGCTGTCCGATCAGTGCACGCGCCAGCGCCACGCGCTGCTTCTGGCCGCCCGACAGCACCGAGGGCCATTCGTCGGCGCGGTCGGCGAGGCCGACTTCACCCAGGATGGCGAGCGCGCGCCGCCTGGCTTCCGCACCGGTGGCAAGCCCGGTCAGCCCGACCTCGACGTTTTTCACCACGCTGGCCCAGGGCAACAGCCGCGGCTCCTGGAACATGAAGCGGCTCTCTTCGCCGGCGCCGGCCTTGGCTTCCGGCCCGAATGTCAGCGATCCTTCCGTCGGCCGGTCGAGCCCGGCCAGCAGCCGCAAAAGCGTGCTCTTGCCGCAGCCGCTCTTGCCGATGACGGCAACGAACTGCCCGACCGGCACGTCGAGATCGATGCAGTCGAGCACGACCTTGTCGCCAAAGCGCTTTTCCATGCCCTTGAAGGCAAAGGCGCGCTGCCTTTCGACGGCCTCCTCCGGCCGTGACGGTTCCGGCGCGGCGACGAAGGAACGGATGGCGGTCAGGCTGGCGGTTGGCATCGAACCCTCAGGCGTTCTGGAAGGCGGGATGCCAGCCGAGCGACAGCCGCTCGAGCAGGCGGGCGAAGCTGTCGGCAAGCTTGCCGAGCAGCGCATAGATCAGGATCGACAGCACGACCACATCGATCAGCAGGAATTCGCGTGCCTGCATGGCCATGTAGCCGAGGCCGGAACTGGCCGAGATGGTTTCGGCAACGATCAGCGTCAGCCACATGATGCCCAGCGCATAGCGCAGGCCGACGAAGATCGCCGGCAGCGCGCCGGGCAGGATCACCTGAAAAAACAACGCGCGGCGGTCCATGCCGTAGACCCGGCCCATCTCGACCAGATGCGGGTCGACGCTCTGGATGCCGAGCAGCGTGTTGACGTAGATCGGGAAGAACACGCCGAGCGCCACCAGGAACAGTTTTGCTTCCTCGTCGATGCCGAACCACAGGATGACCAGCGGGATCAGCGCCAGATGCGGGATGTTGCGGATCATCTGCAGCGTCGTGTCGGTCAGGCCGCGGCTGAGCGCCGACAGCCCGTTGGCAAGGCCGAGTGCAAAGCCGATCGAGCCGCCGATGGCAAAGCCGGCCAGCGCGCGCAGCGTGCTGACGCCGATGTTCTGTATCAGCTCGCCCGACAGCGTCAGCCGCCAGAAGGCCTCGGCCACCGCGCTCGGCGCCGGCAGCACATTGGCCGGCATCACGCCGGCGCGGCTGGCGGCTTCCCAGCCAATTATGACCAGCGCCGGCAGCAGCCAGCCGATGCCGTTCTGTTTGACGCGCCGGGCAAAACTCACGACGAGGCCTGCAGGCGGTTGGCGCCGTGGAAGCCGACGGCGAATTCATTGGCGATGTTCTCATGCGCCCGTGCCCGCCTGGTGCCCAGGCCGAGACGCGGGAACAGAAGCTCGGCGACACGGTAGGCTTCCTCGAGATGCGGGTACCCGGAGCCGATGATGGTGTCGATGCCGATCGCCTGATACTCGCGGATGCGCTCGACGATCTGCTCCGGCGAGCCGACCAGCGCGGTGCCGGCGCCGCCGCGCACCAGGCCGACGCCGGCCCACAGATTGGGTGACACCACCAGCCGGTCGCGGCGGCCGCCATGCAGTTCGGCCATGCGCCGCTGTCCCACAGAGTCCATCTCCCTGGTGAAGCGGGCCTGGGCATTTTCGATCTGGGCATCGGTGACGTGGCTGATCAGCCGGTCGGCGGCGCGCCAGGCCTCTTCCTCGGTCTCGCGCACGATGAAATGAAGCCTGATGCCGAAACGCAGTTTGCGGCCGCGCCGTTCAGCCTTTTTGCGCGCCGCGCTGAGTTTTTCCGCCACCTGCGCCGGCGGCTCGCCCCAGGTCAGGTACATATCGACGAGATCGGCGGCGAGCTCCTGGCCGGCATCGGACGAGCCGCCGAAATAGAGCGGCGGCCGCTCCTGTTGCGGCAGAAGGTCAAGGCGGCCATTGTCGACGCGGTAATATTTGCCGTTGAAGTTGACGCTCTCGCCCGACACCAGGGCGCGCCAGATGGTCAGGAACTCTTGCGCCTGCGCATAGCGCTCATCATGCGGCAGGAACACGCCATCGCCGGCAAGCTCGGTCGGGTTGCCGCCGACCACGACATTGAGCAGCAGGCGGCCATTGCTCAGCCGGTCGAGCGCCGCCGTCTGGCGCGCCGCGAAGGTGGGCAACGTCACGCCGGGCCGTAGCGCCACCAGGAATTTGAGCTTTTCCGTCAGCGCTGCAAGGCCGGAGGCGGTGATCCAGGAATCCTCGCAATTCTGCCCGGTCGGCAAAAGCACGCCGGGAAAGCCGAGCCGGTCGACCGCCTGTGCGATCTCCTTGAAGTAAGCGAACTCCGGCGGCCGCTGCTGCTGTTCGGAGCCGAGATAGGAGCCGTCGCCATGCGTCGGGATGAACCAGAAGAAATCGAGCGGGCTGGCTTGCGGATTGTCTGGAGCGGTCATGACGAAATCCCTGAAGCGTGAAACGGCCAAAGGCGCCGGGCGTTTCCGCCCGCCGCCGCACGTGAAAAATCAATTGCCCGGTGCGGTCCACACGGCGTCGGAGATGCGCACCGCATTCGGGATCAGCTTGTGCTTGTAGAAGCGATCGGCGGTCGCCTGCTGGCCGGCGATGATCTCGTCGGTGATCGGGAAGATGCCGAATTTGGTGCGATTGGCGGCGATCGTCTGCGCGTCGAGCGGCACGCCGGTCACCTCATGCAGCGCCGCGGCGACCTTGTCGCGGTTCGCGTCCGCCCATTTCGCCGCCACGCCGAGCGCCGCTATCGTCGTGGTGATCGTCTCCGGATGCGCCTTGGCAAAATCCTTGTTGGCGAGGAAATAGGTGTTCACCTTGAGCACCTCGCTGGAGCGCGCCAGCACGCGCGGCTGGTAGCGTGTCTCGGCGATGGCGTAGAACGGATCCCAGACCGCCCAGGCATCGATCTGGTCGCTGGCGAAAGCCGCCGCGGCATCGGCCGGGCTGAGATAGACCGGGGTGATCTGGTCGAAGGGGATGTTTGCTTTTTCGAGTGCCGCGACCAGCAGATTGTGCGCGCTGGTGCCTTTGCCGACGCCGATGCGCTTTCCCTTGAGGTCGGCGAGCGACTGGATCGGCGATGCCGGCTTGACGAAGATCGCTTCGCCGTCGCCATTGGCCGGCAGTGCCGCCGCATAGACGATGTTGGCGCCGGCCGACTGGCCGAAGATTGGCGGTGCGTCGCCGGTCCAGCCGACATCGATGGCGCCGACATTGAGCGCCTCGACCAGCGGCGGGCCGGCGGTGAATTCCACCCATTTCACCGCGACACCCTTGTCGCTCAGCGCCTTCTCGATCACCTGCTGCTGCCGGGCGATGACCGGCAGGCCGGTCTTCTGATAGCCGATGTTGAGCTGCTTCAACTCCTGCGCCGAGGCACTGAGCGAGGCAGCAATGCCCGCCGCCAAAAGGCCAAGGCCGAAAACGCGTCTGGTCAGGCTGAACATGATCCCTCTTCCTTCGCTGCGAACCGGCGCCGGGAAGGGCTCCCTGCCGTGGATGAGAGACAAGGCTAGGTAGGTCTATAAATTTAGTAGAGAAACGATTTTGCGAGTTGGCTGCTTGACGTGGAAATATTTTCTTCAGAACCCAGCGCTCGTCATCCTAGGGCGAAGCAAGGAGCGAAGCGACGCGGCGCAGACCCTAGGATCCATGCCGTGACGTTTGCCGTAGAGTGGAACGGATCAGAATGTCGCTTGTGCGCGAACCGAGGCTCGATACCCTGAAACCATGACCGGCTACGTCTACATGACTGCAAGCCAAAAACGCGGCACGATCTACATCGGCGTCACCAACGATCTCGCCCGCCGCATGCCTGAACACAAATCCGGCCAGGGCGCAGGCTTCACCAGCCGCTACGGTGTTCAACGGCTGGTCTGGTATGAGGAATTCTTCGACATCACCGATGCCATTCAACGCGAGAAGTCGCTGAAGCGATGGCCGAGACAGTGGAAGATCGAACTGATAGAGAAGGCCAATCCGGAGTGGTTTGAGCTGTTTCGCGGAACCGGGTGGTAGGCGCCCGGTTTGTTGCTCCCCTGGAGCGTAGCATCAGCGTCTCGGCATGGATCCTAGGGTCTGCGCCGCGTCGCTTCGCTCCTTGCTTCGCCCTAGGATGACGAAATCGCGAAGGCTGGCGCTAATCACCATCACCTCACTGCGACCAATACTGCCAGGCCCAGTAAAATCCCTCGTCGCGTGGCGGCAGGCGGTCGCGTTCGGCGTCGAGTTGCACCGGGGCCGGCGATTTCGGTTGCGGCTGCGACGACGAGTTCTCCCGCCAGGCGAGCAGCCAGTTGCCGAGGTGGGCGAACAGCACCGCGGTGGACTGGGTCATGACATCACTCCTTCTGTTCCGGATCGGCGGTCGCCGTGCTGCGAAGGGAAGCAGCCGGTCAAACCGGCAGAAACTTGTTGTCATTCCTTTCCCGCCCACGGAACCAGCTGACGCTCGATCCGGCGGATGATGAATTCCAGCACGAAGGCTATTGTCGCGATCACCACTATTCCCATCACCACGACATCGGTGACCAGGAACTGGGCGGCCGACTGGATCATGAAGCCGAGGCCGCGCGTTGCCGCCACCAGCTCGGCTGCAACCAGCGTCGACCAGCCGGCGCCGAGCGCGATGCGCAGGCCGGTGAGGATCGACGGCAGCGCGCTGGGCAGGATAACATGGCGCACCACTTGGCGCTGCGTCGCACCAAGCGAACGGGCCGCATCGATGCGCTCCTTTGAGACACCGCGCACGCCCGAGGCCGTCGACAGCGCCACGGGCGCCAGCATGGCAATGGCGATCACCAGGATCTTTGACGGCTCGCCGATGCCGAACCAGATGATGACCAGCGGCAGATAGGCGAGCGGCGGGATCGGCCGCAAAAATTCGAGCAAGGGATCGAAGATGCCGCGCCCGACCGTCGAAATGCCCATAGCCAGCCCAACCGGAACGCCGATGACGATGGCCGCGAGCAGCGCCGCGAACACGCGGCCGAGGCTGGCGACGATGTGCTGGAGCAAAGTCGCGTCGACGAAGCCGTCCTTGATCACCACGATGAACTTGGTCCACACGGCAGCGGGCGACGGCAGGAACACCGGCGACACCAGTTGCAGGCGCGCAGACAGCGCCCATGCCGCCAGCACGACCAGGATGGTGACGGCGCTGATCGCCCGCGAGGAAACCCCGCGCCGCTTCCGCACCGGCCGCGACCACGGCACCGAAATGGCATCGGCCTCGCCGGTCCCGGTGGCCGGCCGCTCGCTGTAGGAGGTGACGCTCATGCCGCCTCTCCTTCGAAGATCGCATCGGTCAGCTCGCCGCGCGCCGCGGCAAAGACTGGATCGGCCTTGATGGCGCGGATCGGCTCGCCTGCGGCATAGCGCCGGCTGAAGCCGGTTTCGAATGTCCGCACCACATGGCCAGGTCCCGGCGCGAGCACGACGATGCTTGTGGCCAGCACCAGCGCCTCCTCGATGCCATGCGTGACCATCAGCACGCCAACCCGGCTTGCGGTCCACAGGTCGAGCAGCGTCGTCTGCATGCGCTCGCGCGTCAGCGCATCGAGCGCGCCGAGCGGTTCGTCGAGCAGCAGGAATTCCGGTTCGGCGGCAAGCGCACGGGCGAGGCCGACGCGCTGGCGCATGCCGCCGGACAATTCCCAGATGCGTTTGTCGCCGACGCTGTCGAGCTTGACCAGCGCCAGCAACTGGTCGGCGCGGCGCGCCCGCTCGGCTTGCGGCACGCCGCGTAGCCTGAGCGCAAAGGCGACGTTTTCACGAGCCGTCAGCCAGGGAAACAGCGCATCGTTCTGGAACACGACCGCCCGGTCGGAGCCTGGGCCGGTGATCGGCCTGCCGCCGATCGTGGCGACCCCGCGCGCGGGTTCGACCAGGCCGGCGGCGACATTGAGCAGCGAGGTCTTGCCGCAGCCGGAGCGGCCGACCAGCACGACGAAATCACCCTTGGCGACATCGATGGAAACTCGGTCGACCGCCGGCGCTGCTTGGCCGTCATAGTGAACCGAGACCTTGTCGAGTACGAGATGCGGGTCGAGTACGAGATGCGGCATGAAAAGGGGCTCCGGAAGAAAATCAGCCTGCCCCGGCCCGGTTAAGCGGATCCGGGACAGGCAGCACGCGGCGTCAGGGAAGAAGAACCGCGCGTGGCACTAGAGCGCCGCGTGCCGCTGGGGCACGAAAAGGACGCTCTAAAACTCAGCTGTCAGTTCGAGGCCAGAGCCTCGGTCACGTATTTCGACGACACGTATTTCGAATAGTCGGGCAGCACGGCGTCGATCTTGCCCTGCTCCTTGAGGAAGGCCGAAGCTGCCTCGATCGCCTTGACCGTGCCGCCGCCGAGGAATTTGTCGGAAGCCTGCTCTTCCAATGTCGGGAAGACGTAACCCTTGAGGAGCTGCGGCACCTCTTCCAGTTTGGCGCCGGTGATCTTGGCGATCTTGGCCGCTTCCGGCGACGAAACCGACCATGCCTCGGGCTTGGCCAGGAACTGGGCATAGGATTCGCCGGTCACCTTGACGAAATCGCGCACGGCGTCCGGGTTCTTTTCGGCGAAGTCGGTGCGCACGATCCAGGCGTCAAAGGTCGGCGCGCCCCAGGCGGCAACCTGCGAGGAATCCAGCACCACCTTGCCTGTCGTCTTGATCTGGCCGAGCGCCGGATCCCAGACATAGGCCGCGTCTATGTCGCCGCGAGCGAACGCGGCGGCTATTTCCGGTGGCCTGAGATTAAGGATTTCGACCGACTTCGGGTCGACGTTTTCGTGCTTCAGCGCGGCAAGCAGGCTGTAATGCGTGGTCGACACGAACGGCACCGCCACCTTCTTGCCGGCGAGGTCGGCGATCTTCTCGATGCCGGATCCATTGCGGGCGACCAGCGCCTCGGACTGGCCGATCAGGCCGACGACAAAGATGGTCTGGATCGGCAGTTCGCGGCTGGCGGCCGCGGCCAGCGGACTCGAGCCGACATATCCGATATCGACCGAACCGGATGCGACGGCGGCGATGACATCGGCGCCGGAATCGAATTTGCGCCAGTCGATCGTGGCCTTGGTCGCCTTTTCATAGGCGCCGTCGGCCTGCGCTACTTTGGAAGGTTCGACCACCGTCTGGTAGCCGATGGTGATGTTGAGGTCCTGCGCCTGGGCCGGGCCGAGGAAGGCCGCACCCGCCAAAGCTGCCGACGACAGGAGGACAATGCGTCGCGAAATGCTGGACATGAAAGGCTCCATGAAAAATGAGAAAAACCGGATGCCTGTTCATAGTCAGCTAATTCTATCATTCTTGTAGAGTTAAATCCTTCCAAGCAAGAAGCACTTGTTAGAAAAAAACCACCGGCTGATGCGGGCGCGGTGACCGGCCCGTGCCGAACCGTGCGCAAACGCAAACGGCGCCCCCAAGGTGCTGAAGAGTTGGTGGTCCTGCCAACCCTCCTACGGAAGAGGCCTGATTTGGTGCTCGGCGCGCCGCTTGCGGCCTGCCGCAGGATCGATGTCGAGCCGTTGAGCCTCACCGACTTCCGCAGCGACGGCCACCGCTGGATGCTGCGGTCAAGCGGCGTGCCGGTGGCCGCCAAGGCCGCCCGGCCTCAGAGCGGCAAGGCGGCGTCCTGATATCGGGCGCAGGGCGGCGCCCGAGTTGTCGGGAGTCATGTTTCGCCGATCCGCGGGCTGCGACCCAAAATTCCCGGCAAAGCCCCAAATGGCGCAAATCCATGCTGTAAAAGACGGTTGATTTGAAAACACGTTCCGCGTGTTCGAGGGTAAGTATAGTAATCTTATCGACATTGGGAGCAGGAGCCGCCGCTCATCGCCGCAATCGCTCGCGGCTGGCTGTGACCTTAACGGCACAAAGCCTTGCTAAAGTGGCCCCTGCGGCGTGAAAACGAAGCAAAATCAAGGTTTCTCGGCTTGTATATCATGTCAGTAGAATTTATGTGTCGAAGCAGCTTGCACGCGGCGGGGAGGCACGTCAGGCGTTTCGAAACCGATGGTTTTGGGCCATCGCCTGACAGAGAAACATTCGGTCTATGCTCACCAAAAAAGGCAAGTACGGCCTCAAGGCGCTGGTCCATCTGGCGCAACTGCCGGTGGGACAGCTCGCCTTTGTCGGCGACATCGCCAGCGGCAACAACATTCCGAAGAAATTCCTCGACGCCATTCTGGGCGAATTGCGCAATGCCGGTTTCGTCCAGAGCCGCAAGGGCAAGGATGGCGGCTATCGCTTGGCGCGCCCGGCCGACGAGATCAAGGTCGGCCATGTCGTGCGCGTGCTCGACGGACCGCTGGCGCCCATCCCCTGCGCCAGCCGCACCCAGTATCAGCGCTGTGAAGACTGCAATGAGGCGACATGCCAAGTCCGACATCTGATGCTCGAGGTCCGGCAGGCGATCGCCGAGGTGCTCGACCAGCGCACGCTGGCCGAAATGCGCGACATCGTCCTCGACGACCTTCCGGTCGCGAGGGACATCGACGAGCTTGCGCCGGCGCAAAAGGTCCCCGCCTGATCTTGAGCGTGCTCGCATGAGCGTCGCGCGCGCCAATTCGATCATCCCCAGCTCGATCATCATCGTCGGCGGCGGCGCCAGCGGCGTCGTGTTGGCCGCGCATCTGCTGAAGTCGCCCAACCCGGACCTTCGCGTCACGCTGATCGAAAAGCGTCCGCATTTCGGCCAGGGCATCGCCTATTCGACGCTTTTGTCGGCGCACGTGCTGAATGTCAGCGCCGCGGGGATGAGCGCCTATGCCGACGATCCCCTGAATTTCTGGCGCTGGTTGCAGGGGCGCGGCCTGATAAGCCAGGAACAGACGCCGCAGACACCCTTCTATGCGCCGCGCAGCGTCTATGCCCGCTACCTCAAGGAAGTGCTCGACGAGCTCGAAGCGCGCGAAAAGGAAACCGGCCGTCTCAGGCTAATTCGCGAGGAAAGCCTATCGATCTCGCCGACATCGTCCGGTGTCGAAGTGGTGCTGGCCAACGGCACCAGCGTCGTCGCGCATCTGGCGGTGCTTGCCACCGGCCATGACGAGCAGCCCGGCGCCGGCCAGGGCCACGCCATCCGCATGGGCACCGAGGCCGACACCGCGCTCGATCCTGAAGCCCGCGTGCTGGTGCTGGGCACCGGGCTCAGCATGGTCGATGCCTTCCTGTCGCTCGAGCAGCGCGGCCATCGCGGCGAGATCGTCGCCGTATCGCGGCGCGGGCTGCTGCCGTCGCCGCACCGCAAGGGCAACCCGATCAAGCTCGACGTCGCCGACATTCCGCTCGGCACGCAGCTCTCCTATTTCGTCGGCTGGTTCCGCGACCTGATCCGCGAAAACCAGAAGGCCGGCATCGACTGGCGCGACGTCGTCGATGGGCTGCGACCCTTCAATCAGAAGATCTGGCAGAACTGGCCGTCCTCGGCCAAGCGCCGCTTCGTTGAGCACACCAAGGCCTGGTGGGACATCCATCGCCATCGGCTGGCGCCCGAGGTGCATGCCCGCGTCACCGAAGCGGTGCGCACCGGCCGCATCCGCCCGGTCGCCGGCCGTGTCGTCGGCATCGAGGCTGGCGATGGATTCACCGTCGGCATCCAGTCTCGCCACACAAAGGCGCTGGAAACGCTGCAGGTCGCCCGCATCTATGATTGCACCGGCATCGCCCGCGACATCTCGACGACGTCGAACAGCGTCGTGCGCTCGCTGGTCGACCGCGGCCTGGCGCGGCCCGACCCGCTGCGGCTTGGCCTCGATGTAACGGCCAAGTGCGAAATCATCGCCGGCGACGGCACCGCATCGGCCAAGATCCTCGCCGTCGGGCCGCTGACCCGCGGCACCTTCTTCGAGATCGACGCCATCCCCGACATCCGCGTGCAATGCGCTAGGCTGAGCAAGCAGCTGCTAGGGTAAAGCTGTTGACGTCGGCGGGATAGCACGCCCCTCAGAGGGGGGTGGGAAGGATCGCTACGGAGGGTGTTGGGCTTGAGTCCAAAGCCGGCCTAAAACTGGAATTCCATTCCCCCTCTCGCCGGTTGATTGGCACGATCTACCTTCTTTCCGACTGCAAACGGCCGGAAAAGAAGCTACGCTGCCGCTCTGCCCCCGAGGCGGTCGCTTGTTCAAGGGAGCACATCGATATGAGCGAGCACGGAAAAGCTGCGCCAGGCAGTTCGGACGGCGCGTTATCCCGCCTGCGTCCGCCCTACGCCTCGGTGCTCGACCTCATCGGCCAGACGCCGGTGGTCGAACTGACCAAATTCGACACCGGCAAGTGCCGGCTGTTCATCAAGCTCGAAAGCCAGAATCCAGGCGGCTCGATCAAGGACCGCATTGCGCTGTCTATGATTTCCGCGGCCGAGAAGGAAGGCAAGCTGAAGCGCGGCGGCACCATCGTCGAGGCGACCGCCGGGAATACCGGCCTCGGCCTCGCCCAGGTCGGCATCCCCAAGGGCTACCGCATCATCCTCGTCGTGCCCGACAAGATGTCGCGCGAAAAGATCCAGCATCTGCGCGCGCTCGGCGCCGAAGTGCGCATGACGCGCTCCGATGTCGGCAAGGGCCATCCCGAATATTACCAGGACATGGCCGAGAAGATCGCATCGGAAACGCCCGGCGCCTTCTACGCCAACCAGTTCGCCAACCCGGCCAACCCCGAGGCGCATGAGACCACCACCGGACCGGAAATCCTTGCCCAGCTCGATGGCGACCTCGACGCCGTGGTCGTCGGCGTCGGCTCCGGCGGTACGCTGACCGGGCTTGGCCGCTACTTCGCCAGAACATCGCCGAAGACCGAAATGGTGCTGGCCGATCCCGTCGGATCGGTGCTGGCGCCGCTGATCAAGACCGGCAAGATGGAAGAGGCCGGCAGCTGGACCGTCGAAGGCATCGGCGAGGATTTTGTGCCGCCCAATGCCGATCTGTCGCTGGTCAGGAAAGCCTATTCCATCCCAGACAAGCAGAGCATGCTGGCCGTGCGGGACCTGCTTTCGAAGGAAGGCATTCTCGCCGGCTCGTCTTCCGGCACGCTGCTGTCGGCCGCGCTTCGCTATTGCCGCGAGCAGACGACAGCAAAACGCGTCGTCACCTTCGTTTGCGACAGCGGCAACAAATATCTGTCCAAGGTGTTCGACGATTTCTGGCTGGCCGAGCAGGGGCTGGCCGAACAGGAACAGCATGGCGATCTGCGCGACCTCGTCATGCGCTCGCACCGCACCGGCGACACCGTTTATGTCGGCCCCGACGAAAGCCTGCTCAACGCCTATGGCCGCATGCGCCGCTCCGATGTCTCGCAGCTGCCGGTGCTGGACAATGGCAAGCTGGTCGGCATTATCGATGAGGGCGACATCTTGGCCAAGGTCGACGGCCCCTATGACGGCCGCTGGGACCGCTTCAACGCCCCGGTGCGCACCGCCATGACCTCCAATCTGCACACGCTGCAGGCCAATCAGACGCTGGATGCGCTGCTGCCGGTGTTCGACCGCAACGAGGTCGCCATCATCTTCGATGGCGACGAGTTCGTCGGCCTGATAACCCGTATCGACCTGATCAACCATTTGAGGCGCGCACGATGACTGCTGAAACATCCCCATCGGGCAAGAACCGCCTGGCTTTTTCCACGCGCACCATCCATGGCGGCCAGAGCCATGACCCGCTGACCGGCGCGGTGATGGTGCCGATCTACGCGACCTCGACCTATGGCCAGCAGTCGCCCGGCGTGCACAAGGGGTTTGAGTACGCCCGCAGCCAGAACCCGACCCGCTTCGCCTTCGAGCGCGCGGTGGCCGATCTCGAAAGCGGCTCGGCCGCTTTTGCATTCGCGTCCGGCCTGGCGGCGATCTCGACCGTGCTCGAGCTGCTCGACAGCGGCGCCCATATCGTTGCAACCGACGACATCTATGGCGGCTCGTTCCGGCTGATGGAGCGGGTGCGCAAGCGCTCGGCCAATCTGCAGGTGAGTTTTGTGGACTTCACTGATCTGGCGGCGGTGGAAGCAGCGATCCGTCCGGAGACAAAACTGCTCTGGGTTGAAACCCCGACCAATCCGCTCCTGCGCATCGTCGACCTCGAAGGCGTTGCGGCACTCGCCAGGCGCAAGGGCGTATTGACGGTCGCCGACAACACGTTCTGCAGCCCCTACATCCAGCGGCCGCTGGAACTCGGCATCGACATCGTCGTGCATTCGACGACGAAATATCTCAACGGCCATTCCGACATGGTCGGCGGCGTCGCCATCGTCGGCGACAACAAGGACCTCGCCGCCCAGCTGAAATTCCTGCAGAACGCCATCGGCGCCATCTCCGGTCCCTTCGACAGTTTTCTCGCGCTGCGCGGCATCAAGACACTGGCGCTCAGGATGGAGCGGCATTCCACGAACGGCCTGAAGATTGCGCAGTGGCTGGAGGCGCGAAAATATGTGCGCCGCGTCGTCTATCCCGGCCTGGCCAGCCATCCGCAGCACGCCATCGCCGTCCAACAGATGCATGCCTTCGGCGGCATGATCTCGGTCGACCTCGACCGCGACCTCGCCGGCACCAAACGCTTCCTCGAACGGACGCAATTGTTCACGCTGGCTGAAAGCCTCGGCGGCGTCGAAAGCCTGATCGAACACCCGGCGCTGATGACGCACGGCTCGATCCCGGCGGAAAAGCGCGCGGAAATCGGCATTTCGGATTCGCTGGTGCGGTTGTCGGCGGGGATAGAGGATGGCGATGATCTGATCGCCGACCTGGACCAGGCGCTGCGGGGGTAGGCGTACCAGATGCGTACCGATGACAATGAGGGGCGGCGCTGACCGTCAAGATTAAATCCCAATCCGCCGCGCGTTAACACATTCAGCAGCCTTTGCTTAACCCTTCGCCGCTATGTCCCGCTTGGGGTGGCATGGCGAGAGTGAGTGTGATGGACAACAGCCCGGAAAAGCGCAGCGAATGGCGAGCCATCTTTTATGTGCAGGCCCGCGTGGCCATCCTGTTCGTCCCGGTCGTCGCCAGTCTTCTGATCATTGCCGCACTTGCCGGCAACGACCACAATCCCAATGCCATAGACCGCACGGTTACTGGCTCGGTGAAATAGGCGCAGCGGTCGGCCGACAGTCGGCCGCCTCAGAAAAACTTCGGGATCGGCCCGTTCTGCGGCGTCACGTCGCCCTCGAGGTCGATGAACGCCTCGTCGACAAAGCACCAGGCCCAGCCTTCCGGCGGGTCGTAGCCTTCGATGATCGGATGCTTGGTGGAGTGGAAATGCTTGGTGGCGTGGCGGTTGGGCGAGTCGTCGCAGCAGCCGACATGGCCGCAGGTGCGGCAGAGCCTGAGATGCACCCACATCGAGCCGCTCTTCAGGCATTCCTCGCAGCCGAGCGCGCTCGGCGTCACCGTCTTGATGTCGCGCGTGTGTTTGCATTCATCCATTATGCTCTCCTGGCCAGTTCGGGCGCTGCTGCGTCGGGTCGCGCGAGATAGGCGTGCAAGGCAGCCACCACCTGGGCGCCTTCGCCGACGGCGGCGGCGACCCGCTTGACCGAGCCTGCGCGCACGTCGCCGATGGCGAACACGCCGCTGCGGCTGGTCTCCATCTGGCCCGCCCCTATGTCGGCGCCGGTGCGCACGAAACCCCTGGCGTCGAGCGCGATATCGCACCCAGCCAGCCAATCGGTGTTGGGGTCGGCGCCGATGAACAGGAAGAGATGCTGGATCGGCCGCGTCTCGACGCCGCCGGGGTTGCGCCAACGCAACTGGGTGAGATTGCCGCCTTCGCCTTCCAGCGCCTCGATCTCGGTCTCGCCAAGCACCTCGATGTTCGGTTGCGCCTCGATACGCTCGACCAGATAGCGCGACATGGTTTCCCTGAGGCCGCCGCGGCGCGCCAGCATCGTCACCTTGCGGACCTGGCTGGCGAGATAGACCGCCGCCTGCCCCGCCGAATTGCCGGCGCCGACCAGCGCCACTTCTTGCCCTGTGCATAGCCGCGCCTCGATCGGCGAGGCCCAGTAATGCACCGACGTGCCCTCGAACTCGGCCAGCTTGGCGATGTCGAGGCGGCGGTAGCGGGCGCCGCTGGCGATCACCACCGTGCGCGCGCGCAGGCTTTCACCGTCGCCGACGGCGAGCGTGTAGCCCTCGCCTGCTGCACCGAGCAGCTTGGCCTCGTCGGGGATGACTATTTCGACGCCGAATTTCTGCGCCTGGTTATAGGCGCGCGCCATCAGCGCCATGCCGGAAATGCCGGTGGGGAAACCCAGATAGTTCTCGATGCGCGCGGAGGCGCCGGCCTGGCCGCCGAAGGCGCGGCAATCGAGCACGATGGTCGACAGCCCTTCGGATGCCGCATAGACCGCGGCCGCCAGCCCCGCCGGCCCGGCGCCGACAATGGCGACGTCATAGACCATGTCGGGATCGATCGGCCGCAGCAGGCCGATGCAGCGGGCAAGTTCGGTTTCGCCGGGATTGTGCATCAGCTTGCCGTTGGGGCAGAGCACGATCGGCAGATGGTGCGGGTCAACATGAAAATGCTCAATCAGCGTCTTGGCGCACGGGTCGCTGTCGGAATCGAGCGCGCGGTGCGGCTGGCCGCTGCGGCGCAGAAACCCCTGCAGCCGCAGCGTGTCGCCATTGCCGGCCGGGCCTACGACGATCGGTCCGCTGCTGCCGCTTTCCAGGAGCCCGACGCGGCGCAGGATCAGCGCCCGCATGATCCGCTCGCCAAGGCTTGCCTCCTGCACCATCAGGTCGCGCAGCCGCTGCGAGGGGATGACGAAGGCCTCGACCGGCTCGGCCGCCTCCGCATTGACCAGCGACGGCCGGCTGGAAAGCTGCGCCAGCTCGCCGATGAAATTGCCGGGACCATGAGTGACGATGGTCTCGCGCCGGCCGGGCCTGACATCCTGGGTGATATCGACCGTGCCCGACAGGATGACGATCAGCCCCGGCGCCACGGTGCCGGCGGTGACGATGTGCTCGCCGGCGGCATAGGAACTCGCCTCGCCGAACCGGCGCATGCGCTCGATATCGGCGTCGCCCAGGATGGGAAACATCTGGTCGCGGCGGGTGACGGTGATCGGCTGGGTGGGTGGGGCCATAGGTGCGAGCGTAGCGCCACGGCCGCCGGGTTTGAAGTGGTTTGTTGGGGGATTGGCCGGAAGGGGAGGTGGCTCCCGCGCCAGCTGGTTCGGATGCTTCGCATGGCCCCGCGCTGCAAGGCAAACAGCGCGCCGACCAGTGCGACCTTTATAAGGGCGAGCCCGAGCAGTACCGCCAGCAGTCCTCGCTCACCAGTATGCTGCAAGAGCAGCGCGCCGACCGTCGGCGCCGGGCTATCGCGTTACGCCAAGCGCCTGGGGTGCGGTGGTATCCTTGGGCTCCGCGAAGGCAGATACTGGCGAAATCCCATTCGTCACATTTTTGTAGAGCGCTATCGGATGCGGGCGCCCCACCAGATATCCTTGGATTTCGGGACATCCTTCCCTCATCAGGAAGGCACGCTCGTCCTCTGTTTCGACACCCTCCGCGATGACAGGCAAGGCCAGCGCATTCCCCAGGCTGAGTATCGTGCGCACGATGGCGGCCGATTGGACATTCGAACCGACACCCGAAACAAAACTGCGATCGATCTTGATCTTGTCGAATGGAAACGCCTGCAGCGAGGACAGCGAGGCATACCCGGTGCCAAAATCATCCATCGAGACCCTGACGCCCAACGCCTTCAACCTCCGCAAAACCGACAAGGCAGTTGCCCGGTCGCGGATGAGAACCCCTTCCGTGATTTCCAGTTCCAGCCGCCCCGGAGCAAGGCCGGTCTCGTAGAGGATAGAATGAACGAGGCCTACCAGGTCCCCGAAACGGAATTGCACGGGAGAGAGGTTGACGGCGATCTGCAGCGGTGAGGGCCAGGAGGCCGCGTCTCTGCACGCTTGCCTGAGCGTCCATTCACCTATCTCAACGATCGTGCCATCCTGTTCGGCAAGCGAGACAAACGCGTTTGGGGAGATGAGCCCATGCTTTGGATGGTGCCATCGGGCGAGTGCCTCGAAACCGAAGATTTCGCCGTCCATCCTGGCTTGCGGCTGATAATGAAGCACAAGTTCGCCATGGGCGACCGCAGAGCGCAAATCTCGCTGCAAGGCGTAGCGCTCTCTTAGCCGCTTATCCATCTCAGGATCGAAGAATTGCACCATTCGACGACCGTCCGCCTTGGCCCGGTAGAGCGCTGCGTCGGCATTTGCCATCAGCGCCGCTGCATTCTCTCCGTCTTTCGGATAGATCGCCGCCCCGATGCTCACCCCGATCGAAATGTGCTGGCCCCGGATTTCGAATTTGCCTGCCGCCGATTCGAACAGACGGTCCGCAACGTCCTTGGCACTCGCGGACCGGTCATCCATGGCCAGGACAACCGTGAATTCGTCGCCGCCCATGCGCGCGATAAAGGCCTCAGGCGCCGCGGTTTGGAGACGCCGGGAAATGGTGCAAAGCAGATCGTCGCCGGCGGCGTGCCCGAAAACGTCGTTCGCCTCTTTAAAATGGTCAAGGTCGATGCTGAAGACGGCAAAGCTGGCGTGCGTTGCTTTTGCGCGCTCGAGTGTCGTGGCCAGGTGTGCTGCAAGCGCGGCTCGGTTCGCTAGGCCGGTAAGCGGATCGTGGTGCGCGAGATGCGCGATTTCCTCATGCCGTGCCATCAGTTCGGTGCGCGCTACGTTCATGTTCTCGCGCGCGTCGTCCAGGCCGTGGGCGGCTTCCCTCACCTTGTCCTGGAGCAGGTTGAAGCTTTCGGCCATCTCTCCAAGTTCGTCACGAGAGTTTACCGTAACCGGCATGATATTCACGGAGGCATGCGCCGCCGCGAGGTCTCCCCGCCCCAGGGCGACCATGGCGAGAGAGAAGTCCTTCAGCGTTCCGGATGTCAGACGCTTTGCCGCGTTGCTCACCTCTGTCGCCGAATGGGTGATCATTCCCGGCAAGATCAGGCCAACGCTGATGGTCAGCAGCGCGACAACGACAAAAATGTCCTCCAGCGCGGCGACCAATGAAGTGTCGCCTTGGGGAACGCTGCCGATCGCCAGGAAATAGCCGGCACCGTCAAGCACGAGCACAAAAAGCATGGCTCCGGTCAGCTTCAGGTGAAGCGTATGTGGCAGCAAGGGTAGACCGAGTGCGTATCGATCCTCCATCGTGCGCCAGGCGTAGAGCGCAGCACCCGAATATGCCAAAGCCAGACCGAACAGGACGGTAGGAAGGCCAAATTGCTGAAATCCCAGTATGGCGGTCAACAGCCATATTGCAGCCGCGCCTACGCCAAGGATGATCGTTCCCCTGGGAGCCCGGAAGGGTCGCTCGGCTTCGGGACTGTCACGGCGCAAGAGCCAGACTGCGATGTTTGGCATGCAGATGCTGATCAGGTACGTAAAATTGGCCGCGGCGATCATCCAGAGCGGATACCCGCACAGCATGAAGCCGATTGCCGCAGCAGCTGTGAGCAGCGTTGCCGCCCAGGGACAATCTGTTGAGGTGCGCCTGGCCAGGAAGCTCGGCAGCAGGCCGTCTTCGCTCAGCTGCGCAAGGGTCCGCGCGGCGCCTGCCAATGGCTGCAACGTTCCATGGAACATGTTCAGCATGATGAGCCAGATGGCGGCCGCCTTGCCGAAACTCCCCAACAAGGGCGCAAAGGTGGGCCCGAGAGCTATGGCGAGGTCGGTGCCTAGCGGCTCCGGCCCGAGCACACCCAGCCAGACAACCGGCAGGACCAGGAAATAGACGCCGGCCATTGCGGCGCTGGCCCACATCGCCAGAGGAATGTTGCGGTTGGGATCGATGGTTTCGCCAACATGGCAGGCTGCAGCCTCAAATGCCGGTGCGGCAAACCCGATCAGGTACAGTCCCGCCATCACCGACGTGATATCGCCGAACAGGCCGGTAAACGGGCTGGTCAGGGCAAAATCCGTCGCCTGCCGCCAGTCGACCGAGCCACTGATGACCGGGACGAGGGATGAGAGAAACGCAAGCGTCGCGGAGGCAGTGGCGATCGGGATCGCCAGTTGGACCACCCACTTGATTCCACACAGGTTGACCGCCGTAAAGAATGCGATGAGCCCGCAGGCGACCGCCTCCACGGGGAGGCCCGGCAGGTACCATTGCTGTATTGCAGACGCTGAAAGAACCGCTGTCAGTCCGCAGGTCGGCACCCAACCCCACCAATAGCAGGTGCCCGTCAGAGCCGAGAGAACGGGACTGTAAGGTCGGAAGGCTTCGGCGCACGCTGCAGAGATACCGCCGACGCGGTTTGGCCACATGAGAACCAATTCGGTCCACGCAGGCGCGGCGGCCCAGCTTAGAAGCAGACCAACAACGAGCAAAGGAACCGCAGCGCTTCCTTGACCGGGAATATTCCCCTGGCCGACAAAAAGGGCGGCAATCAGAAACAGACTTTGATTGCTGCCACCCATGGCGAGCGCTGTCGTGCCCATCCATCCCAAGGTTCTCGGGTGCGGTCGTGAAGGCGTGAGGCCCGGCATTCAGAGACATCCATTCGAGTGCGGAGCGCTGTCTGACTGGCGAATGTAACCTGCGGAGATATGTCTGTCGAACGTCGCGCTCCCGAAGTCAAAGTTGGACCTTAGGTGAGACGTATTAAGACTTCGTACCAAACCAGATCCGCCCGATGATCGCTGTCAACTTGCGGTAGCTGCGGTTCAATCATGCTGATGCCGGCCCCAAGGCCTTGATCTCCTCAGACATGGGATGTCATTTCCAATTTTATCTAATCGCCCACTATGGAAGAGCGATCGAATAGTCGCGAATACAGCCTTATATCGATTATTATCGACAAATCTCGTGATCGCGGGGCGCCATCATTCGAAACGGCGGCTGAAGTCGACTCTAGATCGCTAAGCACATTGACCGCTTTTTGACTTCGTACCTCGCGATCGTGGGGGGCAAGCACCGAGACTTCACGCCGTGCCTCAAGCTGGAGCTAACTTGTGCGAGCACGCCGCATAGCCCCGCGTTGCAGGGCAAACAGCGCGCCGACCAGTGCGATGTTTATCAGGGCGAGCCCGAGCAGTGCCGTCAGCAGTCCGCGTTCACCGGTATGCTGCAAGAGCAGCGCGCCTACGGACGGCGCCGCAGCTTGGGCGATCAAGCTCGGCATGGCGAGCGTGCCCATCAGCTTCGCATAGCCGGTGGCGCCAAACAGGGCGAGCGGCAGCGTGCCGCGCGCGATTGATTCCAGGCCGATGCCGGCGCCGTAGAAAATCAGAGCGACCGGCAGGACAGGCAGGTCGATCCAGAGCGTCGCCACGCCTATGACCACAAAAGTCACCGACGCCAGCTTGGTCCAGATCGGATGGTGATAGCGGGCGATCGCCATCTCGACCGCGCGGGCGCCGACCTGGGACGGGCCGACCAGCGCGCCGAGGCCGACCGCCGCGCCCAGCGCCAGGCCGGCCGATTGCAGGATAGTCAGCAGATGAACCGATAGGGTGGAGGAAATGACGGCGGACAGGGTGATACTTGCTGCAAGCGTGGCCATAAGCGGCAGGGTTCGCGGCGCTAGACCCGTTTCGGGCTCAATGGCGGCTGCGGGCGTCGTTTCGGCGGGAACGCCGCGTGGCAAGATGAGCAGATAGACCGGCAGCGCCATACAAAGCTGGATCGCAGCATAGACCAGGCACACGCCGCGCCAGCCAAACGTGTCGAGCAGAAAGGCCGAAATCGGCCAGCACATGGTGCTGGCGAAGCCGCCAAACAGGGTGAGGCTGGTAATGGTCGAGCGAGCGTTGCGGCCATAGAGACGGCCAAGCGTGCCGAAGGCCGCGTCGTACAGGCCGGCCCCCATGCCAAAACCCATGATCAGCCAGCCGATGACAAAAACAGCCAGACTAGCAGACACGGAGAGGACGAGTTGGCCGAAGCCGAGGCAGAGGGCGCTGAAGGCCAGCGTCACGCGCCCTCCATGGCGTTCGATCGCGGCGCCGACATGCGGCGAGATCAGGCCCGCGACGAGCAGGCCGAGCGACAGGCTGCCGATCACCCAAGGAAACGACCAGCCGGTCTCAGCCGACACTGCCGGCGCAATGACGGCCGGCAGGTAGTAGGAGGAGCCCCACGCCATGATCTGTGTAAGGCCAAGCGCCGTGACGATCGTGCCGCGGCTGCGCACGCCGGCGGTCGATGATGGCAGCAAGCTCACGCGGCAACGCCGCAACCGCACCCACCCTTGCCGACAGCTTTTGCGGCGGCATCGGCGACGCAGCACGCATCCGCCTCCTCTGCTACCGGGCCGCCGCAACAGCCTTTGGAGGCAGCGCCAAGTGCAGAAGACGGCACCGTACAGACCCCGGTTTCCGGCAACACCAGTTGCACTACGTCGGCGGAAGCCATATCGCCGGCAAGCGCGGCGGCGACGGAGCGGACCTGTTCATAACCCGTCAGCAGCAGGAAGGTCGGCGCCCTGCCGTAGCTCTTGATTCCGACCGTATAGAAATCGGGCTCGGGATGGCTGAGCTGGCGATGGCCATGCGGCGGCACATCGCCGCAGGAATGCTCGTTGGGATCGATGAGCGGCCCCAGTGCCTTGACGCTTTCAAGCCACGGATCGAGGTCGAGGCGGAGCTCCCTGGTCAGCGAGAGGTCGGGGCGCTGCCCGGTTGCGGCGATGATGCGGTCGATAGGGCCTACCTGGCGCAAACCGCCTGCCGTCTCGCCTTCGACGATCAAGCGATCTTCCTGGGCACGGATGGCGACGGTTGAAAATCCTGTCACAAGCGAGACGCGGCCGCTTTCCGCCAGGTCGCGAACATCGGCGCCAAGCTCGCCGCGCGCCGGCAAGGCATCGGCGTCGCCGCCGCCATAGATGCGCACGAGGTCGGTGCCGCGCGTTACCCAGATGAACGCCGTGCCGGGCTCGGCATCGGCCAGTGTGGCGAGGTCGAGCAAGGCATTAGCGGCCGAGTGCCCCGAGCCGGCAACCAGCGTCGTGCGGCCGGCATAAAGAGCGCGGTCACGGCCGAGAATATCAGGAACTCCATAGGCGATACGGCCGGCATTCTCGGCCTCGCCCTCGGCCGCGATTCCGCCCGCACCGAGCGGATTTGGCGTCTGCCAGGTGCCGGATGCATCGATCACGGCGTAGGCGCGATCGCGCCTTGTGCCATTGGCCGTTTCGACCACCAGCATGAAGGGCCGCGTCCCGCGTGCCTTGCTCAACACCTTGTCGGCGCCCCAACGCGAGATGCCAACGACGCGGGCGCCGGTTTCGATCACCGGCGTCAGTTCCGGCAGCTTGGCAAGCGGCTCCAGGTAATGCTCGACAAGCTCGGTGGCGGTGGGGAATGCCTCTGGCTCCGGCATGCGCCAGCCATGGACCTCGAGCAATTTTCGGGCCGCCTGGTCGACGCAGTAGCGCCAGGGCGTGAACACTTTGACATGACCCCAATCCCGCAGGGCGGACGCAACTTCGCTACCCGATTCATAGAGCTTTACTGGCAGGCCCTGCTTCAGCAGATGGACGGCTGCCGCCAGGCCAACAGGACCGGCGCCGATGATGGCAACGGGGAGATCGCTTCGAGAAACCATAGTTTCCATCCTTCCGGGATTATCGAAATAGAACCAAAAATTATGCCGCGGCCTCGCCTTCGGTAGGATTGCAGGCGACGTCGGCGCAGCATTCGTCGGCGAGGAAGCCGATGAGGTCGTTCATGATGGGATAGTTAGCGCGACAGATCAGCGTCGTTGCCTGCCGCTCCTGAGTCACGAGGCCGGTCAGGATCAGCCGGTGCAGATGGTGCGACAGCGTCGATGCGGCGATGCCGAGACTTTCCTGCAGGTAGCCGACCGGCCTGCCGGCTGCACCGGCCCTGACCAGTGTGCGATAGAGGTTCAGCCGCGTCGGATTGCCGAGCGCCTCGAGCTGTTTTGCTGCTTGTTCGAGTCTCATCGAAATACAATACGCCAGTGACCGACGCAATCAAGCGTTGTTTCGATTGCCGTCGAAATAACGCGTTGCTCGGACGACGCGTTTGCCCTCGGCATTCATGACGACCTCACCGTCCTCCTTTGTGAAGGCGCCGATCTGCGGATTTGGAAGGATGCCGAGGACGGCTTCCGACGGCCGGGCGAGCATGGCGCCGAGCGGCGTCACCACGATCGGCCGGTTGATCAGGATCGGATGCGCCAGCATGAAATCGAGGATCTCGTCGTCGCTCCACTTGGGATCGCCGAGGTTGAGTTCGGCAAAGGGGGTACCCTTCTCGCGCAGCAAATCGCGCGGTGTCATCCCCATCGCCGCAATCAGCTCGATCAGCTTTTCGAGCGAAGGAGGCGTCTTGAGGTACTCGATCACCTCCGGCTCCTCGCCGGACTGGCGAATGATCGCCAGGGTGTTGCGCGAGGTGCCGCAAACGGATTGTGATAGATGGTGATGGTCATTGGGCAGCTTTCATCTGTGACTCGGGTTTGGGTTCTGAAAGCAGCCAGCCGGCCAGAGCCACGGCGAGCAGCGCGCCCAGTAGTTCGGCGACGATGAAGGCCGGGACATCGAGCGGCCGGACCCCGGCGAACGTGTTGGAAAACGCGCGCGCAATGGCGACCGCCGGACGAACGAGGTCGATGCCGTGAACCAATACGCGGCGGTGATGTAGAGCCCGACCAGCCAGGGAATGGCATCACTGCGAAAGCGCAAGCCGGCAAGGATGGTGAACACCAAGCCGAAGGCGGCCACCAACTCTGCGATCCATTGGCCGCTTCCGGTTCGCACGGTTTCGGACACCTGCAGGATCGGCAGTTCGAACATCGCGTGCGCTAGGAACGTTCCGGCAATGCCACCCAGAATTTGGGCGACAGCGTAAGCCAACCCTGTTCTGGCTTCAATCTCACGTCGAAGCGCGAACACCAGCGTGACGGCCGGATTGAAATGCGCACCGGAGATCGGCCCAAGAATGGTGATCAGCACCACCAGAATAGCGCCGGTCGGGATCGTGTTGCCGAGGAGCGAAAGCGCCACGTCGTCGGTCAAGCGATCGGCCATGATGCCCGAACCGACAACGGCGGCAACCAGCATGGTGGTGCCGAGCGCTTCGGCGGCGAGGCGTCGGGACGAATCAGTGGCCATGCTGCTCAGCCTGCATTGGGGTGATTGCGACCGATCTCATTCAGGCGCTTCTGCAAGGCAAGCTTATCGACCGTATTCATCGGCAGGCTGACGAAGATTGCCTCGACGGTTGCGTGAACGGGCTCCCCCAATGAGACGTCATCGGCTGACCGGGCCATACGGGACAGGACTCATTGGCTGCGTTGTCGCAAACGGTCTTCAGAAGCTGCAGCGTATAGGGATGGACCGAACCCTTCGAATGGGAGCCGGCAGAAAAGGCCTTGAACCTGTCGGCGCCGACACGGTTCAGCATCGCGTCCGCGAGGATCGACCGCGCCGAATTGCCGGTGCACAGGAACAACCCATTGTAAATCTGATCGCTCATGGCTTCCTCCCCTGGCATTCACTCAGCTTAACAATTGCAAGTCACCGCCTGGATTACCGACGGGCAAAGCTCCGGCGCACCGTTACAGCAATCCTCCCTGGGGTAAGCAAGCAAGTCACGGAAACCGGTCATGTCGGCGACATAGCGAATGGTGCGCCCTCGCGCTCAGCGCGGACCAGCCCAGCATGGCCGAGTATCTTCAGATGCGCCGACATGGTGTTCTGGACGATGCTTAAGCGAGACGCGACCTCGCCAGCGGGCACGCCTTCGACACCGGCCCGAACCAGCAGCCGGAAAACCTCCAGCCTTGTATCCTGGCCAAGCGCCGCGAGCGCGACAAGGGCGGTCTCTTTGTTCACGTATCCACAAATCCAGATTTATCGCCACATAGCCAAGGCGTATGACATCTGGATGACATCCAGGAGGGGGATCGATTTAGCGGGCTTCCAGATCTTGACCGCAGATATGAACAGGATCGCCGCCAGCGCCGGCAGCAGGAATGTGTTCAGCACCAGGGCGAGAAGCTGGCCCAAGGCACCTGATAGCAGGTTTGAACCGGTTCGGCGATTGTACTTCGCAAACGCTTTGGAACACTTGGGATCAGCGTTGCGGGAGCCTGCGCACGTGAGTACTTCGCCCTTACAAGCCTTCCGGCTGGTCCTCGAGGACGAACGAAGCTGCAATCAGGTCATCGCCGCTGATGCGGCCACTGCCGCCAACCATGATGGATGCGACTTTCTGAAAGGTCTTCATGTCGGCCTCTGTTATGCGCGCATCGCGCATTCTCGCCCTGAGCGAACCCAGGCGGGCATCGAGGGCTGGCGATGTCTCGACGTCATCGATCATCTTCGATCATCCTGGAGCGCAACGTGAAATCCGCTGCCCGCCGCCATGGCCGGCGGCGGGCGGCAGCTATTCGATCAGTCGTAGACCTTCACAATTTTCCGGGTGCTGGGATCGACCAGGACGGTGCGGTTGTCGACCACGACGTAGCGGTATTTGACGTTGGGAACTTCGTGCAGCTCGACCGTATCAGGCAAGGCACTGCCGACGTTCAGCTCCACGCCCGGGATCTTCACCGAAGCCAGCGGCTGCTTTTTTACGTATTCGCGGACGACCGTATCCTGCTCCGGTGTGATGACGACATCCTGAGCTGCGGCGGCGCCGACCCCAGCCAAAAGCAACAAGCCTGCAGCGGCACTTGCAAAGTGGATTTTCATGGTTTTCTCCTCGCGTAATCCGGCGACGGCACCACGCCTGTTCGCCGAGGGACCGAACTTGAGATCAGCCAGATTGTTCCTGTGACTTCAGTCCGCGGCGAACCAGACCAAAGTCGGATATCAGCTAAGACCCAAGTCCCGAGGCGGAACGTTCAAGCGGGGCAGGCGTTTCCCAAATGCAACTAAATAAAACAGGAGAGGAACACATGGCCGACGGCCCAACTGTTGTTAATTCTGGGGGTGGCGGCGGCACTGCGATTGCTGTTGTTCTTGCACTTATTGCGGTCGTAGTGTTGCTTATTTTTACCGGCGTGATCAATATCCGCGGCGACGGCGGCAAGGATATCAACGTCAAGGTTGAAGCGCCAAAGGTGGAAGCTCCGGCTGCACCTGCAAAGCCCGCGGCACCTGCCCCAGCCCCTGCGAGTGGCGGCTGATCTGCTCGTATCCACGCTTCCGAACTGACCTATGAAAAGGAAATTCCCATGACCAGATATTTCGTCAGCGCCGCCGGCGCCCTCGTCCTTATGGCGGGCATCGGCACCTCGTTTGCCGAGGATGTTATTGTTCTCAAGCCCGAACAACAGACGGTCGTTCGCGAATATATCCATAAGCAGAAGCTGGCCTCAGTCAGTTTGCTCGGCGTCGAACTCAACGTCGGCACGGCACTTCCCGACACTGTCGAGCTCCACGCAATCGACGTTCCGGATGTCCGCTACAAGTATACGGTTGTCGGAGATCATGCGGTTCTCGTCGATCCCGACACGCGCAAGGTCGTGCAGATCATCGAGTAACGCGCGAGCCCGCCGCTCCGATCAGGAGCGGCGGGCTTTGGCTGCGCTGTGAAGGCTCTACGGGCAGCCGTTTTCTGAACGGGAGGATGTCTGATGTTTAGCGACAAGGAAACTTGGGTCCTGGAAGCTGCCTTACTCGCAGCAATTCCAATTTGCGTAGCCGTCACCGCACTCGTGGCATTTTTGACCGCGGCCTGGATATGAACCGCTTCCTCTTTGTGATGGGCGACTTTCTATCCCGGCCACCGGGCTTCTATGTCCTTCTTGTAGCCATGCTGCTCTGTACTGCATTGGTGCCATTCGGCCTGACCAATGTGGTCACCTACGCATTGTCGGTAGCGGCCATCGTGATCACCGGCGTTGTGCTGATCCAGGGTTACCGCGACACGGCCGCCATTCACGCCAAGCTTGATGAGATTATCGTTTCGCTGAATGAGACCAGAAACGATGTCGTCGGCTTGGAGCATGCCGAGCCGGAGGAGATTCGGGAGAAGCTCCAGACACTCGAAGAAGAAGCAATGAAAGCGGTTCGCCCGCCGCATTGACCCTCCGCTGGACAATCTGTCATTCATCAGCAAAAAAGCCCGGGAACCGGGCTTTTTTGCTTCGCGTCTAAATCATTTCGGACTTATCCGAAACGGGAATTTGGTGCCCAGAAGAGGACTCGAACCTCCACTCCTTGCGGAACACGGACCTGAACCGTGCGCGTCTACCAATTCCGCCATCTGGGCTGGTGCGGGCTCATGTAAGCGGGCAAACGATATGTGTCAACGCGCTTTTTCGAGGGCCGCTGCCTGCCGGCTTAGTTTCCCGGGGGTCAGCGCCGCCCCTCACCTGCCTGCCGGCATCCTCTCCCCGTACAGTGACGGGGAGAGGGGCGCTCTCATCGATGATTTCGCCGGTCACCTGCGTCACAAGAAGAGCGCCGAGGCTGCGGCCAGCCCTTTCTCCCCGTCACTATACCGGGAGAACTGCCCGGCAGGGCAATGAGGGGCAGCGCCGACTTGGCGAATGCGCTGGCCGAAAACCTCACCCCTCCAGCACGTCCTTCGACGCCACAGTGGAATCGGCGTTGAGCTTGTAGATCACCGGCACGCCGGTGCCGAGCTCGAGCTTGACGATCTCCTCGCCGCTCTTGCCGTCCAGCGCCATGATCAGCGCGCGCAGCGAATTGCCATGCGCGGCGACCAGCACGGTGCCGCCTTTCAGAACATGCGACTGCATGTCGTGCAGGTAATAGGGCCAGACGCGGGCGCCGGTGTCCTTCAGGCTTTCGCCGCCGGGCGGCGGCACGTCGTAGGAGCGGCGCCAGATGTGCACCTGCTCCTCGCCCCACTTCTGGCGCGCGTCGTCCTTGTTGAGGCCGGAGAGATCGCCATAGTCGCGCTCGTTCAGCGCCTGGTCGCGGATCGTCTTCAAATCGCTCTGGCCGACCGCGTCGAGAATGTGCTGGCAGGTCTTCTGCGCCCGGATCAGCGCCGAGGTGAAGGCAATGTCGAATTTCAAGCCGCGTGCCTTGAGCTTCTGGCCGGCTTCCTTGGCCTCCTTGTGGCCCTGCTCGGTAAGGTCGACATCGCGCCAGCCGGTGAACAGGTTCTTCAGGTTCCATTCGCTCTGGCCGTGGCGCACGAGCACGAGAGTTCCCGACATGTTTGCTCCTTCAAAATTATGGATAGTTTAGCTCAAGCCGAGCACGTCCCGCATGGAATAAAGTCCGGGCTTTTTACCGCGCGCCCAGAGCGCGGCCTTGACCGCGCCGCGGGCAAAGATGGCGCGGTCCTCGGCATGGTGCGACAGCGTGATGCGCTCGCCGGTCCCGGCCAGGATGACGCTGTGGTCGCCGACCACCGAGCCACCGCGCAAGCTGGCAAAGCCGATCGTTCCTGGCTTGCGCACGCCGGTATGGCCGTCGCGTGACCGCACATCGTTGCCGGCAAGGGAAATGCCGCGTCCCGCCGCCGCCGCTTCGCCGAGCAGCAAGGCGGTGCCCGACGGCGCGTCGACCTTGTGCTTGTGATGCATTTCGAGGATCTCGATGTCGAAATCCTCTGGACCGAGCGCGCGCGCGGCCTGCTCGACCAGCACCGCCAGAAGATTGACGCCGAGGCTCATATTGCCGGATTTGACGATCGTCGCGTGGCGCGCCGCGGCCTCGATCCTGGCGTCGTCTTCCGCCGAGCAGCCGGTGGTGCCGATGACATGGGCAATGCGTGCCTGCGCGGCATAGCCTGCGAATTCGACGGTGGCTGCCGGCATGGTGAAATCGAGCACGCCGTCGGCCTTGGCGAACACCGGCAGCGGATCGTCGCCGATCGTCACATTGATGATGCCGATGCCGGCAAGCTCGCCCGCATCCCTGCCGAGATAGGGCGATCCGGTTCGTTCGACCGCGCCGACGACGCGGGCGCCGGGGATCGAATGGATGGCGCGGATCAGCGTCTGGCCCATGCGGCCGGCCGCCCCCACCACCACCAGGCCCATTTCGCCGGATTCGCTCATGCTGTTCTCCCCACCGCCTTCTTGGCGCGGCTGCGCAGGACCGGAGTTTGGACGGGCTTCGAGTCGTCGACAAGCCCCAGTCCGTTCTTGCCTTGAATGCGGTGGAAGCGGGCGTAGACACTGTTTGGATCGGCCATCAGTGCGGCATGGGTGCCTTCCTCGACCAGGCGCCCCTCTTCAAGCACGATAATGTGGTCGGCGTTGACGACCGTCGACAGGCGATGCGCTATCACGATGGTGGTGCGCCCTTCCATCACATGGGTCAGCGCCTCCTGGACGCGCGCCTCGGCCTCGTTGTCGAGCGCCGAGGTCGCTTCGTCGAGCAAAAGGATCGGCGCGTTGCGCACGATCGCCCGCGCAATCGAGACGCGCTGGCGCTGGCCGCCGGAAAGTGTCGAGCCGCCCTCGCCGACGGGCGTGTCGTAGCCCTGCGGCTGCTGACGGATGAACTCGTCGGCCGCCGCCAGCACCGCCGCCCGCTCGATCTCGGCGTCGGTCGCCGAAAGTCGGCCAAAACGGATGTTGTCGCGTATGCTGCCTTCGAACAGATAGGGCGCCTGCGAGACATAGGCGATCGAGCCGCGCAGCGAGTGCTTGGTGACTTTGGAAATGTCCTGGCCATCGATCTCGATCGAACCCTTGTCGACATCGTAGAAGCGCTGCAGCAGCGCCACGAGCGTCGTCTTGCCGGCACCCGAGGCCCCGACCACCGCCGTAACCTTGCCGGCCGCGGCGGTGAAACTCAGGTTCCTGATCACCGGCATGTCGGCGCTGTAGCCGAACGTCACATTGTCGAAGCGAACCTCGCCGGTGGTGATCCTGGCTTCGACCGCGTCGGGCGCATCGCCCTGTTTAGGCTCCAGGTCGAGCAGCTCGTAAATCATCCGGGCGTTGACCAGGGCACGTTCCATACCGACCTGCGTACGAGCCAGGCGCCGTGCCGGATCGTAGGCCATGATCAGCGCGGTGATGAAGGAAAACACAGCGCCTGGTGGTTGTCCGAGCACCAGCGCCCGGTAGCCGGAATAGGCAAGGACGGAGGTAATGGCGAGACCGCCCAAAATCTCGGAAATCGGCGACAGCCGCTCCGCGACCCGGGCGATCTTGTTGTTACGCTGCTCGGCCGTATCGGCCATGATGCCGATCCGGCGCGCCAGCTCGGCTTCCAGGGTGAAGGCCTTGACGATGGCGATGCCTTGCGTGGCCTCCTGTACGGACCCGTTCAGCCGCGAGTTGATCAGCACCGATTCCCGGTTGATGCGCCGCAATCGGCGGGTGATGTAGACGACGGCCCAGATCAGCGGCGGCCCGATCAGCAGCGAGCTGAGCGACAACACCGGATCCTGGTAGATCATGACGCCAACGAGGGCGATCAGCGAGACCGCGTCGCGGCTGATGGAGGTCAGCGTCAGCGACAGCAGATCGCGAACGCCGCCGACATTCTCGTTGACCTGTGCCGCCAGCCGACCGGAACGCGTATCGTTGAAGAAGTCGACGCCGAGCTTCATCAGATGGTCGAAGCTGCGCTTCTGGTAGCGGGCGACCAGATTGTTGCCGATCTTGGCCAACGCGACCGCCTGGCCGTAACCGGCGAAGCCGCGCAGCACGGAGGCGGCCATGAACCCGGCGCAGATCCAGACGATCATGTCGCCGCGTCGTTCGTAGAAGATCTCGTTGATCATCGGGGCCATGATCCACGCCGTGAAGGCGGTGGTGGCGGAAACAATCAGCAGGCAGCCGACGGCAACGACATAGGTCCAGCGATATTCACTGCCGTTTTCGGCCAGGATGCGGCGCAGCACCGCAGTGACCTCAGCTGGCTGGACTTTCAGTTTGAGTGGACTTTGAGCGGTCAAATCGCGGGCGCTTCGTGGTTTGCTAGAGCATGATGCCGAAAAGTGTGAAGCGGTTTTCGGACGACATCATGCTCTATCTCTTTGATTTAGAGCCGGATTCAGATTTCAGGTCGATTCGATCTGAAATCATCCGGCCCTAGGGATGCCAGGCTGGAATTCGGCCCCTCTTAGCGCCCCGGCTACGGCTTGCCTATGGCGAAACTTCGTCGCGGCCCGAGGTTGGGGTCACGAAAGCGGCAGCCATTTCCAAGAAAATACCCGTTTTCGGGACGAAATGGATCATGCCCGCCAGCGCCGCCCCGCGGTCTGGACGCCGAACAGCGAAGGGTTGCGGGCATAGGCGGCAAGGCCCAGAAGTGCCGCCAGCGGGTGGATGATGACATAGACCGGCATCGAGGCCATCAGCGCGCTGTGCGGCGCTTTGTCCTCGAAGGCGGCACGGAAACTGCCTTCCTTCAGTGCCGGAACGATCTTTTGCGCGATGCCGCCGGTCAAAAACACGCCGCCGCGGCTCATGAACACCAGCGCGAGGTCGCCGGCGGTGCGGCCGAGGCAGGTGACGAACAGCGCCAGCGCTTCCTCGGCAACCGGGTCGGTCTTGGCCAGCGCCGCCCCGGTGATTTCGGCCGGCGTGGTGAACGGCGCCGGCTTGCCGTCGGCCTTGGCGACCGCCCGGTAGACATTGACCAGACCGCGCCCGCACAGGATCTGCTCGCCCGAAATGCGGCCGTCCAGCTTTTCGATATGCGGGAACACCTCGAAATCGCGCGGCGTCCGCGGACCGATATCCATATGGCCGCCTTCGCCAGGCACCGGTATCCAGTGGTGGAGGGCATGAACCAACCCGGCGACGCCGAGGCCGGTGCCGGGGCCGAGCACGACGCGTCCGGCATTCTCCTCCGGCGTGCCGCCGCCGATCTTTTCCATATGCTCTTCGCCGAGCGCCACGACGGCCAGCGCCTGCGCCTCGAAATCGTTGAGCACGACGATGTCGCCCAGGCCCAGATTGGCAAACATCTGCTTCGGCTTCACCACCCAGGGACAGTTGGTAAGCGGGATCTCGTCGCCATCGACTGGTCCGGCGATCGCCAGCACTGCCGAATTCGGCCGGATGGACGACCGGTCGAGCACCGCCGCCTGGATCGCCTCGTCTATGGTGGCGAAATTGGCGGTTTGCACGATATGCGGCTCACCGGCTTCCGAATTTGCGTCGAGCACGATCGAAAAGCGCGCATTGGTGCCGCCGATGTCGCCGATCAGCACTGGAAACCGCAACGCGGTGTCGTCGTCGCCTGACATGCTCTTGCTCGTCCCCTTTGCGGCGCCGTTGCGACCGTTTCAATCGCCCGGTTTTTCAATCGCCCGGTGTTCAATCGCCCGGTGTTCAATCGCCCGGTGTTCAATCGCCCGGTGTTCAATCGATTGACTAGCGCATGGCCCCGGAAAGGGAAAGCGTCAGTTCGCCATCACTGTCCGACGTTTGCCGGCGGCCGTCGCCTTGGCAGGGGAATGCCGATCTCCGGCGTGGCGGTGAAGGCGTTGGCTGCGTTTGGCAAGCCGCCCGCATTGCCCGCAATAGGCGGAGGCGCGTCGGGTTCCGGCGCCCTGGCGGCGATCGGCACGCCGCCGCCGCGATAGGTGACGGCTTCCGCCGAGTCCGCGTCGGGCTGGTCGAGCACGAACTGGCATTGTTTCGGCAGGTTCGCCATCGTCATCAGGTCGCGCGCCTTGGGCGCGTCCGGGTTCTTGTTGGGGCGCCACGGCTCCTCGGTAAACCACCAGGCCAGCGGCTTGCCGCAGCCGTCATCGTCGGGCGTCGCTTCCTGTCCCTTGCAGTTGGGCGAACCCGGCTGGCAGCCGATGCGGATGTGGAAATGATAGTCATGGCCCCAGAACGGCCGGATTTTTCTCAGCCAGGTACGGTCGCCGGTGACGGTGTCGCACAGCTTCTTCTTGATGCCTGGATTGACCAGGATGCGCTCGACTTCCGGATAGCTCGCGGCGCGCTTCAACAGCTTGGTATGTATCGGCTTCCACAGCCTGTCCTTCACCAGATGCGTCTTGTCGTCGACCATCAGCGTGGCGCTGATGTTTTCGCGCTCCTGGGTCGTAAGCTTGCGGTCGGGCATCGGCGTCAGCCAGATGTCGGCGTCGAGGCCGATCTGGTGCGAGGCGTGCCCGGTCAGCATCGGGCCGCCGCGCGGCTGCGAAATGTCGCCGATCAGAAGCCCCGGCCAGCCGTCGGCGGCGGCATCGCGCGACAGCTTCTCGATCAGCGCAATCATCGTTGGATGACCCCAGCGCCGGTTGCGCGAGGGACGCATCACCTCCCAGTTCTGGCCGTCCATCGGAATGGCGACGCCGCCGGTGAAGCAGCCCTTTGAATAGAAGCCGAAGGATTGCGCCGCAGCCACCGCCGGCAGCTTCTTGGCGCCGAACAGGTCTTTTGCCCGTGGCTCGGCCGTGATTGCGCCCGCTACCAGCCCGGCCAGCGCCACGATCGCCAGCGCCGCCGTCAGGAACGGCCGTCTGCCGGTCAAGGATCGCATCGAAATCGTCATGAACCCCACTGCAAAAGTCCGCAACACAATCGAATCATATCACCCTCGGGCTCGCGTTTCGATTATCTACCTTCATCGGGCTGCGCGGCTCGCCGTCGCGCCAGCTGCCGTCGGCCCACATCCGATCGAACGCCTGGCGGTAGTCCGGATAGCGGAACCGGTAGCCCGCTGCCTTGATCGCGGCGTTGGCGACGCGCTTGTTCTCGCCATAGAAGGACCGCGCCATGGGCGAAAGTTGGGCGGTCTCGAAAGGAATCTCCGGCGGCGGCTCGACGCCCATCAGCGAAGCGGCATAGGTGACGACATCCTGCGGCGGCGCCGGCTCGTCATCGGTGATGTTGAAAATGCCGCCTCTATTGCCACCGATGAGGTGCCAGAGCGCGCCGGCGATGTCGTCGCAATGGATGCGGTTGAACACCTGGTCGGGCTTGACCAGCCGCCTGGCCGTGCCGTTTTCCAGATTGACCAGCGCGTTGCGACCCGGCCCGTAAATGCCGGAAAGCCGCAGGATGGCCACCGGCTTGCCGGTCTCGAGTCCAAGCTGCAGCCAGCCCCGCTCGGCCGCCACTCGCATCGACGAGCGTTTCGACACCGGCCGGCATTCGGCCGTTTCATCGACCCAGGCACCGTCATAATTGCCATAGACGCCGACGGTCGAGAGATAGCCGATCCAGCGAAGCGCCGGCATCGCCTCGATCGCCTTGCGCGCGGCGAGAAGCACAGGGTCGCCGGCCTCCTCCGGTGCCACCGAGACGACGAGATGGGTGGTCTTTTCCAGCGCATCGCCGATTTCAGGGGTCAGGGCGCCGTCGAACAGCAGCGGCGCGATGCCGACCTGCCGCAGCGCGTCGAATTTTTCCGATGAGCGCGTGGTGCCGAAGATCGTAATCGCCTCCGCATTGGCCCGTGCAAAGGCTTTGCCCGAATAGCCGGCGCCGAAGATAAAAACCTGTTTTTCGCTCATGCATGCGCCTCGATTGGCAATGCGGACAGCCATTCGTCCTGCACTGTAGTGTCGGTTTCGGTTTTCAAGTAGACCGCCGCCTGCCCGTTGAATTCGGCGGCCGTCACCAGCCGCGCCAGCGCCCAGATCGCCGCGCCGCGCACCAGCGGCGAGGCATCGCCAAGCAGATCGCGCACCGGGCCGGCCAGCGAAACATCGCCGGAATTGCCGGCGGCGGTCAGCACATTGCGGACAAAGCGGTCGCGGCCGATGCGCTTGATCGGCGAGCCGGAGAAAAAGGTCCGGAACGCCGTGTCGTCCAGCTGCAACAGTTCCGCCAGCGGCGGTTCGCGCAGTTCATCGCGCGCGGCGAGCTTGGCCTCCGAGGCGGCGCGGGCGAACTTGTTCCACGGGCAGGCGGCGAGACAATCGTCGCAGCCATAGATGCGGTTGCCGATCTTTTCGCGGAATTCTTGCGGGATCGGCCCCTTGTTCTCGATGGTCAGGTAGGAGATGCAGCGCCTGGCATCGAGCCGATAGGGCGCCGGAAAGGCATCGGTCGGGCAGGCGTCGAGACAGGCGCGGCAGGAACCGCAATGGTCTACCTCGGTCGAATCTGGCGTGAGCTCCGCCGTGGTGAAGATGGTGCCGAGAAACAGCCAGGAGCCGTGCTCGCGGCTGACCAGATTGGTGTGCTTGCCTTGCCAGCCGAGCCCGGCGGCCTCAGCCAGCGGCTTTTCCATCACGGGCGCCGTATCGACGAAAACCTTCACGTCGCCGCCGGCCCGCGCGACGATCTTGCCGGCGATCTCCTTCAGCCGGCCCTTCATCACCTCGTGATAGTCGCGGTTTTGCGCATAGACCGAGATCGCGCCGAGATCGCGCCTTGCCTGCAGCGCACGCGGATCGTGGTCGGGGCCGTAACTCATTGCCAGCACGATGATCGAGCGCACCTCGGGCCACAGCGTCGAAGGCTCGCTGCGGCGTTGAAGCGTCTCCGCAATCCACGCCATCGAACCGTGAAAACCATCGGCGACGAATTCTGCCAATCTGGCAGGCGCCAGCGGGATCGCGTCAGGCGTGGTGACGGCAACCGCATCGAAGCCGGCGCGCCGCGCCTCGGCGTCGATCAGCGCGCGCAGGGTTTGGCTTCTAGAAGTCGAGGTCCGCATAATGCGAAACCGGCGACAGGCCGCGAACCCGGTCGGAGAGCAGCGGCCGGAACGACGGCCGCGATTTCACCCGCGTGTACCATTCGCGCGCCGCGGCATGCTCGCGCCAATCGATCTCGCCGAGATAATCCAGCACCGACAGCGTCGCCGCTGCCGCCAGGTCGGCATAGGTGACCTTGCTGCCGGCCAGCCAATGACGGGTGCCGGCCAGCCAGTTGGTGTACTTCATGTGCTGGCGAATGTTGGCGCGCGCCGCGCGGATCGCCGCCGAATCGGGGGAACCGCCGCCCGCCGTTTCCGGCATCACCGGCTTCAGCACGCGCTCGCGCACCAGATGCCGGGTCACTTCGCTCTCGGCCTTGTTGAGATACCAGTCGGTCAGGCGGCGGATTTCGGCGCGCTGCATCGGGTCTTCCGCAAACAGGCGCTTGTCGCGCTTCAGGACACCACGTGTTTCGTCGAGATATTCAGCGATCACCATGGCGCCGACGATCGGCACGTCGCCTTCGGCCAGCAGGATAGGCAAGGTGCCGGCGGGGTTCAGCGCCAAAAACTCCTTGCGCCGCGTCCACGGTTTTTCCTCGATCAGCGCCAGCTCCTCGCCATATTCGCCGAAGGCGAGGCGCACGAAGCGGCAGGTGGCGAACATCGGGTGATGGAAAAGCGTCAGCATGATTCCGCGATATTAAGGCGCACTGGCGAATCGCCGTCCGCACCGGTAAGTCTTGGCGGCCCGTCATGCGGCCGTCACGGTGCTGCGACCTATAGGGGGACTTCCGCGCCGTGACAAGCAAGCCCTTTTGCCAGCCGTTTCCTTCCGTCCCTTGAATGCCGAGGTTGCCATGGATAGCCACACCATCGTCGAAGCCCTGCTGCTCGGCCTGCTGGAGGGGCTGACCGAGTTCATCCCGGTCTCCTCGACCGGCCATATCCTGCTCGCCGGCCATTTCCTCGGCTTCCATTCCACCGGCAAGGCGTTCGAGATCCTGATCCAGCTCGGCGCCATCCTGGCGATCCTCAGCGTCTATTTCCGCCGTCTGTGGCAGATGCTGCTCGACCTGCCGCATGATCGGCTGACGCGGCATTTCGTCATCGGCATCCTGATTGCCTTCCTGCCGGCCGCCATCATCGGCGCGCTGGCGCATGATTTCATCAAGACGGTGCTGTTCGAATCGCCAAGGCTGATCTGCATCATGCTGATCATCGGCGGCGTCGTGCTCTTGGTCGTCGACCGCATGAAGCTGCAGCCGGTCTACCGTGACGTCGAGCGCTTCCCGACAAGGCTTTACCTGCAGATCGGCCTGTTCCAGTGCCTGTCGCTGATCCCCGGCACGTCGCGCTCCGGCTCGACCATCGTCGGCGCGCTGCTGCTGGGCGTCGACAAGCGCGCGGCGGCGGAATTCTCCTTCTTCCTCGCCATCCCGACCATGGTCGGCGCCTTCGCCTTCGATCTGTTCAAGAACCGCAACGTGCTGAGCAGCGCCGACCTGCCGATCATCGCTATCGGCTTCATCGCCGCCTTCCTTACCGCGCTGATCGTCGTCCGCTTCCTGCTCGATTACGTCTCGCGCAACGGCTATTCGCTGTTCGGCTGGTGGCGCCTGGTGGTGGGAGCGGTTGGGTTGGTGGCGCTTTTCATTTGGGGGTGAGCTTTACCCTCCCCCTTGTGGGGGTCCGAAGGACGGGCGAGACAGGCGGCTCGCCCCGGTCAGTCGATCCGCAAAGCGGATCGGGGTGGGGGCGCCACACCCCCGCCCCGTTTCGCCATCGACGAGTCGCGTTGCTTGCTCACCGACCCTCCCCACAAGGGGGAGGGTAAAGGCCGCTAACTCCTCCCATAAAACGCGTTCTCGACATGCACCGGCCAGCGCCAGGGCAGCACCGCGATCATGTCGAAGCGCATTGACAATCTGCCGTAGTCCGGCTGCCGCGACAGCCAGATGTCGGCGGCGCCTTCGATGCGGCGCTCCGATTGGTGGCCGATCGCCTCCATCGCTTCCATCAGCGTGCGCCGCGCCTTGACTTCGACGAACAGCACCAGGTCGCCGCGCCTGGCGATCAGGTCGATCTCGCCGAAGCGGGTGCGATGCCGGCGGGCGAGGATGCGATAACCTTTCAGCATCAGCGCCGCTGCCGCCAGCCACTCGCCGCGATGGCCGCGCCGATAGGCTTTTTGGCGGCTGGCGGCCGGGCGCTCAGCCACCTTCGCCTTCTCCAACCGCATCCCTGAGTTCCAGCAGCCGCCGGTAAAGCGCCTGCTTCTGCCCGCCAGTCATCTTCGCCGCCTCCGCCGCCGCCTTGGACGCCGGCATTTCGGCGGCCAGCGACAGCAGCAGCCTGTCGATGTCGGCGGGTTGGTCGGGCTTGATCTCGGCGGGCCCGACGCAGATGACGATCTCGCCCTTCGGCGTGTCAGCCGCCGCATAGTGGTCGGCCAGCGCCTGCAGCGTTCCCGTCCGCATCTCTTCAAAAGTCTTGGTCAGCTCGCGGCCGATGGCGGCCTTGCGCGCGCCGCCCAACGCCTCGACCATGGCGACCAGCGTTTCGGCCAGCCGACGCGGCGACTCGAAGAAGATCAGCGTTGCCGGCACCGCCCTGAACGTTTCGAGCTTTGTCAGCCGCTGCCCAGATTTCACCGGCAGAAACCCGGCAAACAGGAAGGCGTCGGACGGCAGGCCCGACGCCGTCAGCGCCGCCAGCGGCGCCGATGGGCCGGGGATCGGCACCACGCGCAGGCCGCGCTCCAGCGCTTCGCCGACCAGCCGGTAGCCTGGGTCGGAGATCAGCGGCGTGCCGGCATCCGAAATTAGCGCCACGCTCTGCCCGGCCTCGAGTGCCGCGATCAGCTTCGGTCCGGCCTCGCCGGCATTGTGTTCATGATAGGCCGTGGTGCGGCGGCGGATGCCGTAGCGGTCGAGCAGCACGCGCGAGACGCGGGTGTCCTCGCAGGCGACGACGTCGGCGGCCGCCAGCGTTTCCAGCGCGCGCAGCGTGATGTCGGAGAGATTGCCGATCGGCGTCGCCACCAGATACAGCGCCGGCGCCAGCGGCCGGACTGCGATCTCGGTCTGCCCGATCACATAGCTGCGTTTCTCGCCGGTCACCGGGTCTCTCCATTTCGCCCTGTTTGGCATGGCGCGCGCCGGGTTGCAAAACTCCCGAACGTCGGGCCAAACCTGACGCCGATGTAACCCGGCGGCCATGTCTTTGCCACAGTGGGGAACGAAAGCGTGGCTGGCGGATTGAATACCTGAGTCTCTTGAGGAGGAGGACAGGATGGACAGCCTGGAATTGCAGGACGTTTTCGAGCCCTATTATGCCGAGCGCAAGCGCTTCACTGCGCGAAAGGGCAAGCGTGCGCTCGCCGAAAGCGACACCGGCCTGGCCAGTCGGACGGCCACCGCCTTGCCGACGAATGTCAGGCTTTCGGACAACAAACCGGACAGCACGACGGAGCACTGACCGTACGATGCCCAATCGTTTCGATATCTTCATCACCCGTCTTGAAACGAAGAGCGCCCGCGAAGGCGCGCCGCCGCATCCGATGAACGACCAGAACAGCGTCCGCCGGGACAAGAGCGACGCCAAGCCGGCCCGGACCGGAGAGGCGCATGCCGAGAAACACCGCGGCAAGCGCCGCTTCAAGCACGACGCTTGACCTTCGCGATTGGCGAGGACCACCCTCACTTCGTCATCACGGGCGAGCAAGGAGCGAAGCGACGCGGCGCAGACTCGAGGATGACGAACGCGTGGTTGCGAAGCCCCCATAGTTCAATCGAGATATCGCGAAGCCCGTGCCTTCAGAAGGTCGATCAACTCCGGATCCATGGATCCGTAGTCATCCGGGATGTCGAGGCAGATGACGCGGGCCTTCTTCAGGCTCTCCTTGAATTCTTCTGCAGCTTGGTGCGGTGCGCTTTTTCCATCACGAAGACGATGTCGGCCCAGGCGACCAGTTCATGCGTCAGCGGCGTGTCTGCATCGTGATTGGTGCCGGCCGACTCGACCTCGATATCCCTACGTTTGGAGAACACCTGCTCGGCGGTCGGGCTGCGCAAGCGGTTCTGGCTGCAGACGAACAGGACGTTCTTCACCGACTACTCATCCCAGATCTTACGCAGATTTTTGCTGAGAGGGATGTACTGATCAAATGTGAGTCCATTCAGATCAAACTCGAGCAACTCATCCTTGGCGATTCCGCGAAGCTTATTTCCAATATATGTTATGAAACTGAGGACAACGCTGAATTCGCTCAAGTGGGTCAATTTTAGTTTCGATGTGACCGTTGCGTTCCTGATGAAAATCGCCTGAGCCTCAAAGAGGTCGTCTTGCTCTGGAGATCTCAAGATTTCGGTCAATCCAAACTCGAACACATCATCCGTGTTCAATGTCATCAAGGTCTCGTGGATCAGGAACGTCATCGCAGGAGTCACCTCGGATGCGGCGCTGGCACGCCAGCGGTTCAACAAGTCGACTTTCTAACATCCTTGCTCAAGCCGATAAATCGTCCAACAGCCCGGCCATTTGCCCTGTGGGCTCACCGCGCCAAATCCGCCACCACGGCATCGAGCACGATCATGCCGGCTGGCGTGGCGCGTAGCCTGGCATTGCCGATCGGCGCCACCAGCCCCTCATCCTGCAGCACGGCCAGCCGGGCGCTCGACAGGCCGCGCCCGGAAAACGCCTCGTAGCGGGAAAGGTCGATGCCTTCGGCCAGCCTCAGCCCCATCAGCAGGAACTCGTCGGCCTCCTCCGAGCGTGTCAAGACCTCGCCGCCGGTGACGCCATGGCCTTTGGCCTCGACAAGACCGGCCCAGGTCTCCGGCATCCGCTCGGCGATCGTCACGATGCGCTGGCCGTTTTCGATGAAGCGGCCATGCGCGCCCGGTCCGACGCCGACATATTCGCCATACCGCCAATAGGTCAGATTGTGCCGGCTCTCGGCGCCCGGCCTGGCGTGGTTGGAAATCTCATAGGCCGGCAGGCCATGCGCTGCGGTGACCTCCTGAGTCAGCGCATAGAGATCGGCGGCCCGGTCATTGTCGGGAATGGTAAACTTGTGCGCCGCATGCAGCGCATGGAACGGCGTGCCTTCCTCGATGGTCAGCTGGTAGAGCGACAGATGGTCGGCGGCATGGCCGATCGCCTGTTCGAGCTCCGCCTGCCAGTCGTCCAGCGTCTGGCCGGGGCGGGCGTAGATCAGGTCGAAGGAGAGGCGCGGAAAGATTTCGCGTGCCAGCCCGATGGCATGCAGCGCCTCGTCGACATTGTGCAGTCGGCCGAGAAAGCGCAGATCCTTGTCGTTCAACGCCTGCACGCCGAGCGAGACGCGGTTGACGCCGGCGGCGCGGTAGCCGCGAAAGCGCTCGGCCTCGACCGAGGATGGATTGGCCTCCAGCGTCACCTCGATGCCGTCGGGCACCGTCCAGTTCTTCGCCACGGCGTCCAGCACCGCCGCCACCGTCTGCGGCTGCATCAGCGACGGTGTGCCGCCGCCGAGAAAGATACTAGTTACCTCGCGCGCCCCGGTCCGCTCGCGCATCGTCTTCAGCTCGGTCTCGAAGGCGCGGGCAAAGCGCTCCTGGTCGACCGGCTGGTGACGGACATGGCTGTTGAAGTCGCAATACGGGCATTTGGCCGCGCAGAACGGCCAATGGATGTAGACGCCGAAGCCCGGGCTGCGGTCCAGCGACATTAAGCTGAGCCTAACCTGGCGCGGGCGAATTTCTGGAAGGCGCGGGCGCGGTGCGACAGCGCCGTCGGCTGACCGGGCTTCCAGCCGTGTTTTTCCTCAGCGCTCATCTCGCCGAACGTCTTGTCGAAACCGTCGGGCAAAAACACCGGGTCGTAGCCGAAGCCGAGTTCGCCGCGCGGCGGCCACACCAGCGTTCCCTCAGCTTCGCCGCGATAATATTCAGCCTCGCCATTGGGGAAGGCCAGGCAGATGACGGCGACGAACCGCCCCTTGCGCTGCGCTGGCTCGGCGGCGCCGACCTCCTGCAAGGCCACTTCGGTGCGCTGCATGGCCATGCCGAAGTCGCGGCTGCCATCGGGAGCTTCGGCCCAATTGGCGGTGTAGACGCCGGGAGCGCCGTCGAGCGCGTCGACGCACAGGCCCGAATCGTCCGACAGCGCCGGCAGGCCGGTCGCCTTAGCCGCGGCGAAGGCCTTGATGTAGGCGTTTTCCTCGAAGGTGGTGCCGGTCTCCTCCGGTTCCGGCAGGCCGTAGTCCTTTGCCGACTTCGCCTCGAAGCCGAACGGACCCATCAAGTCGGCGAATTCGCGCAGCTTGCCTTCATTGTGGCTGGCAACGACGATCTTCTTTCCATCGAGAGAATGCATCAAAGGCCCCAGATCCTTGGCTCGGCGAATTCGATCGAATTGCCCGAGGGGTCGCGTATGTAGATCGAGCGCCCGCCCTGCGGCCATTCGAATTCGCTTTCGATGGCGATGTTTTTCGCCTCAAGTTGCGCCTTCCACTGTGCGAGTTCATCCGCACTTGCGGCAAAGCAGAGATGGCCCTCGCCGACCGTGCCATGTGGCGGCACTTTCAGCCGCGCATCGGGCGCCGGCGGGATTTTGGTGGCTTCGGCGTTGAAGACCAGCAGCACGCCCGGGCCGCAGCGGAAGAAGAGATGGCGGCCGTCGACCTTGCCGAGGAGAGGGAGGCCGAGGACGTTGGAGTAGAAGGCTTCGGCAGCGGCGAGATCCGTGACGTAAAGCGCTGACTCAAGAATAGCGGAGGGTTGCATCAGGCACCCCCCTCTGGCCTGCCGGGCATCTCCCCCGCAAGGGGGGAGATTGGCAGTTCCGCTGGCGGCGTCTCAACGTTGATGGTTGGCGAAAACGGTAGCGACCTCTGATCTCCCCCCTTGCGGGGGAGATGGCCGGCAGGCCAGAGGGGGGTGTGAAGGATCGCCGACGTCATCACGTTAAATTCAATCAGGCCACAGCCATCTGCTGCAAGCTCACCAGCCGCTGAATGCCCTTCTTGGCCAACCCCATCAGCTCCGCGAACTGACCTTCCGAGAACGGCTCGCCCTCGGCGGTGCCCTGGATCTCGACGATGCCGCCCTTGCCGGTCATGACGAAATTGGCGTCGGTGCCGGCAGACGAATCCTCGATATAGTCGAGGTCGATGACCGGCTTGGCGTCGTGGATGCCGCAGGAAATTGCCGCGACATGGTCCTTCAGCACCTTGGCAACACTGGCCATCTGCCGCGCTTCCATCCAGCGCAGGCAATCGTAGAGCGCCACCCAGCCGCCGGTGATCGAGGCCGTGCGGGTGCCGCCATCGGCCTGGATGACGTCGCAGTCGACGGTGATCTGCTGTTCGCCCAGTGCCTGCAGGTCGACAACGGCGCGCAAGGAGCGGCCGATCAGCCGCTGGATTTCGAGCGTGCGGCCGCCTTGCTTGCCGGCCGAGGCTTCACGGCGCATGCGCTCGCCGGTCGAACGCGGCAGCATGCCGTATTCGGCCGTCACCCAGCCCTTGCCGGAATTGCGCATCCAGCCCGGCACCTTTTCCTCCAGGCTCGCCGTGCACAACACATGCGTGTCGCCGAATTTCACCAGGCACGAGCCTTCCGCGTGTTTGGAGACGCCGCGCTCGAAGGAGATGGCGCGCATTTCGTCGGCTTGGCGTTTAGAAGGGCGCATCGAGGCCTCTTTCTGTTCTTTTACGGTTGCGTCGGCGGCTTGTAGACGCATGCAGCCCATGGCGCAAAGGAAAAGGCCGGGCGATCTGGCACAGACGCCGGGTTGCGCGGGGGCGATGGAAGTCTATATCCTTGAGCCGGAGGTTTTTGGCTCGAATGACCAAGGCAGTCACCGAACCCAGTCTGCTGGCGCCCGCGCTGCAATCGCTCGACATGCGTTCGCGCGACATTTTTAGGCGCATCGTCGAATCCTATTTGAAGGACGGTGAGCCTGTGGGATCGCGTAGCCTGTCGCGCATCCTGCCGTCGTCGCTGTCGCCGGCCACCATCCGCAATGTGATGAGCGACCTCGAACATCTCGGCCTGATCTATGCCCCGCATATCTCGGCCGGGCGCCTGCCGACCCAGACCGGCCTGCGCTTCTTCGTCGATGCCTTCATGGAGCTTGGCGATCTCTCCGACGAGGAACGCCGGGTCATCGAGGCGCAGGTGCGCGCCTCCGGCTCGGGCGCGACGCTGGAACACATGCTGACCGAGGCCAGCCAGATGCTGTCGGGCATGTCGCGCGGCGCCGGCCTGGTGCTCGCCACCAAGAACGAGGTGGCGCTGAAGCACATCGAGTTCATCCAGCTCGAGCCGACCAAGGCGCTGGCGGTGATGGTGTCGCAGAATGGCGATGTCGAGAACCGCGTCGTCGACCTGCCGGCCGGCATCACCGTCTCGCAGCTGCACGAGGCCTCCAACTTCCTCAACGCCCATATCAGGGGCCGCACGCTCGCCGAGGCGCGCATCGAGATCGCCCGCATCAAGGACGAGACCAGGGCAGCGCTGGACACGTTGTCGCAGGACCTGGTCGAGAAAGGCCTGGCGGTGTGGGCCGGCGCCGACAGCGGCCTGCCGGCGCGCCTTATCGTGCGCGGCCGCGCCAATTTACTCGAAAACGTCACCGCCCAGGCCGATATCGAATTGCTGCGCCACCTGTTCGAGGATCTGGAGACGCAGGACGGGCTGATCCAGCTGCTCGACCTCGCCGAGGACGGCCCCGGCGTGCGGATCTTCATCGGCTCGGAAAACAAGCTGTTTTCGCTGTCCGGCTCGTCGCTGGTCGTGGCGCCCTACCGCGACAAGGACGCCCGCGTCGTCGGCGCGCTCGGTGTCATCGGCCCGACCAGGCTGAATTATGCCCGCATCGTGCCGATGGTCGACTACACGGCCCAATTGATTACCCGGATGTTAAGATAATTCCGAAGCCGGGATCACCGTAAAGGAGGGCGCAGAATGGCGCTTGAATCGTTCAAGGCCCAGATCAGCATGCTGCTCGAAGAAATGGTCAACCAGCCGGAGGACGAGCACGAAATCCAGGAGCAGCTGCGCGAAAAACTGCGCGAAATGCGCGCCATGGGCTTGCCGCTGCCGGAAGATCTCGTCGCATTGGAAAAGCGTCTCGACGACGATCTCGACGTCGAAGAGGAAAGTTGAGCGGTTCTCTCGTCGAATCTGCGCGCGCGCACGCTTCTCTTTTGCGGCGGCCGCACAATATCTCCCTTGTGCATGACGCGCCGACCGGCGCGAGTTCGAGGAGAACAGCATGATCCGGATTGCCGGCTTGGCAGGGCTTGCCCTGCTTCTGGCCACCAGCGCCTTCGCCCAGGAGGCCGATCAACCGCTGCTGACCGGCAAAGACGCTTTCGGCGACTGGACGGCCGACAAGCCAGGTGTGCGCCGGCTGATCAAGCCGGATGATCTGCAAAAGCCCAACATCACCGGATCCGCCTCCAACAGCGCCGGCCTTGGCGATCGACCCGAGGGCGCGAAGCCCGTCCTGCTGCCTGGGTTTTCGGCCGAACTGGTTGCTTCCGGCATTTCCAATCCGCGGGTCGTGCGCGTGGCGCCGAACGGCGACCTGTTCGTCGCCGACAGTGACGCCAACCAGATCCGCGTCTATCGGCTGGCCAAGGGTAGCGCGAAGCCGGCCGAAGAGGGCATTTTTGCCGACAATCTCAACCAGCCCTATGGCATCGCCTTCTACCCGCCTGGCGACAAGCCGCAATGGGTCTATGTCGCGAACAACGACAGCGTGGTCCGCTACGCCTATCGCGACGGCGACCTTAAAGCCTCCGGCGAACCGGAGACGATTGTCTCCGACATCCCTACCGGCGGCCACTGGACCCGCGATATCGCCTTCTCGCCGGACGGGAAGACGCTGTATCTCTCGGTCGGCTCCGGATCGAACGTCGCGGAGGGCATGCAGAAGGCACCGAAGGGCGGCCTTGACGCCTGGGCAAAATCACAGCCACTCGGCGCCACCTGGGGTTCCGAGGATGGCCGTGCCGACGTGCTGGCCTTCGGCCCCGACGGCAAGAATGGCCGCATCCTCGCTACCGGCCTGCGCAATTGCTCGGGCATGACCGTGCAGCCGGCCACCGGCGCGCTGTGGTGTGTCGTCAACGAGCGCGACGGTCTCGGCGACGATGTGCCGTTCGAATATGCCACCTCAGTCAAGGACGGCGCCTTCTATGGCTGGCCCTGGTATTATATCGGCGCCAACGAGGACCCGCGTCACGAGGGCGCGCGCCCAGACCTCGCCGGCTCGGTCACCGTGCCCGACGTGCTGATGCAGGCGCATTCGGCGCCGCTCAACATCGCCTTCTATGACGGCGGCAATTTCCCGGCAGAGTACAAGGGTGACGCCTTCGTCGCCCTGCACGGCTCCTGGAACCGTGGTATGAGGACCGGCTACAAGGTGGTGCGGCTGAGATTCAGCGACGGCAAGCCGACCGGCGAGTACCAGGATTTCATCACCGGCTTCGTCCTCTCCGACGACGCCGTCTGGGGCCGGCCGGTCGGCGTCGCGGTGGCCAGGGACGGCGCGCTTATCGTCACCGAGGATGGCAACGGCACCATCTGGCGCATCACCCATGTCGATGGCCCATCCTGAGCCGGCGAACAGCGCAATCCGGCCCTAATGCACGTCCCGATGGATCACCTTGGGATAGGTATGGATCACCTCGGCCGATGAGACGCGGTCATCGAAACCGGTATCCCTGAGATTGAAGAGCCCGACCGAGCCGAAGGACTTCTTCGCCCCTTGCGCGAAGCGGCTGTCGCTGAAATCGTGCTCGTAAAGCGTCACCGTGACGTGGCCGGCATTGAGCTTCGGCACGTAAACACTGCTGATGGTGTCGTTGGCGACGCCCAGTTGGTTGATGTGGAAGCGATAGAGGTCCTGCACCATGCGCCGGGCCGCATTGCCATTGATCATCCAGTATTCGCGGCGCGATGCGCGGTTCGGGTCGATGAGTTTGAGCGGCGCCTTGCGGCCAAGCCCGAGCCAGTGCTCGAACACCATCACATTGGCGCCCCAGGGATAGGGATAATTGGACTTGTCGATGATGCGTGGCGGGCCATCCTCGGCAATCTCGGCGGTATCGACATAATCCAACCATTGCAGCTGGAACGACGCTTCCACGTTGAGGTCGGTATTGCGCGGATCGGCAGCAATGATGCGCCAGTCCGAGACCGGCGGATATTTGGTGTCGAGGTCGATGTAGAATTCGCCTTTGGCGGTGTCGTCGGGGTCTATCTTTTGCGGTCCGTCACGCTCGATCGCCACCAGCCGCACCTTGAAGCGGTTGTTGACGACCAGCGGATAGATCATCGGACGAACGGGGTAGGCGCCAGGGTTCCGGCTGTCGGTAAAATATCCAGTCTGCGGAACGACATCGCTATCGCCCTTGTCGAACAGGCTGAAAGCCTGACGCCCCTCGAACCACAGATACCATTCCAGCTCGTGGACGTGACCGCGTGCTTCGGAATAGTTGTTGGGCATCCACTTCATGAGCTGGATGTGAAGTCTTTTGGCTAACATGGGTGCTCCTGCCGTTCGGACCATGCGAGATAGCCGACCGCCTTCGGGGCGTAAGTGAACCATCTCTCGCTTTCAGGCGAGGATGACCGGCTTTCATGTCCTGCTTGGCGCAATCGAATCCGTTTTGCCGTTGCAGGCTTTCATGGCATCAGAGTCGTTTCACGAGGTGCGACCGTCATGACCCTCACCGGCTTCCTTGCCTATAGTGCTGCGCTGGGCATCGCCGCCGCCATTCCCGGGCCCGGCGTCACCGCGCTTGTGGCGCGGGCGCTCGGATCCGGCTTCCGCTCATCGCTGGCGATGTCGTTCGGCCTGATGCTCGGCGACCTCATTTATCTCACCGCGGTGGTGCTCGGCCTTGCCTTTGTCGCGCAAAGCTTCGGCATGGTGTTTCTCGCCATCAAATGGCTGGGCGTCTCCTATCTCGCCTTCCTCGGCTGGCGTTTCTGGACGGCCGGGATCACGCCCGAGACTGTCGAGGCCAGGAAAGGCAAGGGCGGCCTGGTATCGAGCTTCCTTGCCGGCCTCACCGTCACGCTGGGCAACCCGAAAACGATGATCTTCTACCTCGCCATCACGCCGACCATCGTCGACCTGAAGACCATCACGCTCGCCGACTACGGCATCCTGGTCGCGCTCACCGTCATTGTGCTCTTCGTGGTGCTGGTGCCATATCTTGCGCTGGCCGCCAAGGCGCGCTGGTTCCTGAAATCGCCACGCGCGATGAGGGCGCTGAACCGCACCGCCGCCGGCTTCATGGTGGGCGCGGCCGCTGCCATTGCCGCACGTCAGTAGATCGGTTCAGGCCCATCCATTCCGCCGATCGGTCCATCCGGAAAATGCGGCTTGAGGGGACAAGCGTTTTCAGCAAGCGGCCCACTCGATATTTTCGGCCGGCAGCCTATCTTGCGCGGGCGAAAGCCCTATTCTGTCCGCCGACGCCAATTGCCTGATCTGATTTGGGAGCGAAACCAATGAACAAGCCTTCCGCGCGCGTGCCCGGCCGCGGCCGTGTCTACAACTCGATCACCGAGACGATCGGCGACACGCCGCTGGTGCGGCTCGACAAGTTCGCCAAGGAGAAGGGCGTCGTTGCCAACCTTCTTGCCAAGCTCGAATTCTTCAATCCGATCGCCTCGGTCAAGGACCGCATCGGCGTTTCGATGATCGAGGCGCTGGAAGCGTCGGGCCGGATCAAACCCGGCAAGACGACGCTGATCGAGCCGACCTCGGGCAATACCGGCATCGCGCTCGCCTTCGCCGCCGCCGCCAAGGGCTACAAGCTGATCCTGACCATGCCCGAAACCATGTCGGTGGAGCGCCGCAAGATGCTGGCGCTGCTCGGCGCCGAACTGGTGCTGACCGAAGGGCCGAAAGGCATGAAGGGCGCCATCGCCAAGGCGGACGAGCTGGCCGCCACCCTGCCCGACGCCGTCATCCCGCAGCAGTTCGAAAACCCGGCTAATCCGGAGATCCACCGCCGCACCACCGCCGAGGAGATCTGGAACGACACCGATGGCGGGGTCGACATCTTCGTCGCCGGCATCGGTACCGGCGGCACCATCACCGGCGTCGGCCAGGTGCTGAAGCAACGCAAGCCCTCGGTGCATGTCGTCGCCGTCGAGCCGGAGGCCTCGCCGGTGCTGTCGGGCGGCCAGCCCGGCCCGCACAAGATCCAGGGCATCGGCGCCGGCTTTGCGCCAAAGATCCTCGACACTTCGATCTATGACGAGATCGTCAAGGTCTCCAACGAGGATTCGGTCGCCAACGCCCGCCTCGTCGCCCGCCTTGAAGGCGTGCCGGTCGGCATCTCGTCGGGCGCCGCCCTGCAAGCGGCGATCGTCGTCGGCTCGCGGCCGGAGAACAAGGGCAAGAACCTTGTGGTGATCATCCCGTCCTTCGCCGAGCGCTATCTGTCGACGATCCTGTTCGACGGGCTGGGCGCTTAACGTCTCAACGGGATAGCGGGGATCCTTCGCACCCCCCTCCGCCCTGCCGGGCATCGGGGGGTGCTGTCCCTCCGACATCGGAAGTCTCATGGCTGGACCGCAGAAAACCCGGCTGTGGCGTCCGCCACCGGCTTGAGCGGGAGGCGGCTTCAGGGTCAAATCGCCCCGGCCTGCTTCGTGTGGGCAGGGGGAGAATCTCATGTACAAACTTTACACGCGCCCAGGCAGCGGCGGTTTTGTCGTCGAGGCCGCATTGGCGCTGGCAAACGCGCAATTCGACCAGATCGATGTGCCCAAGAAGGATCCGCCGGACCAGGCCTTCCTCGACATCAGCCCGTTGAACCAGGTTCCGGTGCTGACCTTGCCCAACGGTCAATCGATAACCGAATCGGCGGCGATCTGCATCCTGCTTGCCGAGCGCCATCCGGAGGCGGGTCTGGCGCCGGCCGCCGGATCGCCGGATCGCGCCGGTTTCCTGCGCTGGATGGCGTTCATGTCGTCGGTGCTCTACCCCGCCATCCTGCGCCTCTACTATGCCCATCGCTACACCACCGATGCCGACGGCAAGAAAGCCGTCAAGCAGGCAGCCATTGCCGAGATGGACCGCGGCTTCGCCATTGTCGATACAGCCCTCGAGGGGCGCGGCTGGCTGGCCGGCGACGCGATGTCGCTGGCCGACATCTACCTCGTCATGCTGGTGGCCTGGCACCCCGACATGGACAAGGCGCGAGCCGACTGGCCGAACATCGAACGCTTATGGTCGGCGCTGCGCCCGCATCCGCTGATGAAACGGCTCAACACCACGCATGAGATGTGGCCGGCCTGAACGGACGCTTCAATTTCGCAGGATCGCCCGTTTCGCCTGCAGGAAGCGGCGCACGGCGGGGTCGCGTTCAAGGCCGATCGCCCGGTCATAGGCTTCGACCGCTTGCGCCGCATTGCCTAGCCTGGCCAGCAGGCCGGCGCGGGCGGCCCAGTAGGGTTGGTAGTCGTTGAGCCGCTTGTCGGCGCCCAGCACGTAGAGCGCCGCCAGTCCTGCCGCCGCCCCTTCGCCCTCGGCAATCGCCACGGCGCGGTTGATCGAAATCACCGGCGAGCCTGATATCGCCGACAGCGCATCGTAGAAGTTACGGATCGCCGCCCAATCGGTTTGGCCGGTCCGTCGCCGCGTCGCATGCACCGATTGTACCGCCGCTTCGAGCTGATAGCGGCCGATGACGCCCATGGTGGCGGCGCGGCCCAGCAGCGCCTCGGCTTCGTCGATCAGCGCGTGATCCCAAAGAAGACAATCCTGGTCGGCGAGCGGCACATAATCTCCAGCCGCATCGCGCCGCGCCGGGCGCCGCGCCTCGGCAAACAGCATCAGCGCCAGCAGGCCGAGCGCTTCCGGTTCGTCCGGCATCAGCGATGCCACCAGCCGACCGAGCCAGATGCCTTCGGTCGCCAGATTGCGCGCTCTCGTCTCGGTCCCTGCCGGGTCGGTCCAGCCTTCGGCGAAAGCCGCGTAGATCGCTTCCAGCACCGTTTCCAGCCGCTCGCCGAGTTCGGCGCGATCCGGCACGCGGAACGGAATGCCGATCTCGCGGATGCGGCTCTTGGCGCGCACCAGACGCTGGCCCATCGTCGCCGGCGAAACCAGGAAGGCCGAGGCGATCGCCGCCGCGTCGAAACCCAGAACCGTCTGCAGGATCAGCGGCGCCCGCACGCTGGCTTCGATCGCCGGATGCGCGCAGGCAAACATCAGCCTGAGACGCTCGTCGGGCAAGTCGTCGTCTTCCATGCTCGCCTCCATCTCCTCGGCCATCAGCTTGAGATGGTCGCGGCTCGCCTCGCTGGTCAGCCGACGGCGCACCGCATCGACACCACGGCGGCGCGCGACGGTCAGCAGCCATGCTTCCGGCTTGTCGGGCACGCCGGTCTGCGGCCAGCGCTCCAGCGCCGCGGCGAAGGCCTCGGCCAGCGCGTCCTCGGCGCCGGCCACGTCGCGGGTGCGCGCCGCTAGCCAGGCGACCAGCTTGCCGTAACTCTGCCGGGCGGCCGCTTCGGCAGCCGCCCGCGCGATCTCCGGGCGATTGTCCATCACGGTGTCATTTCTTGGGCATGTAGTCGGCCATTTCCCAGATCGGCCGCAACTCGACCGTGCCGGCGCTCGCCGCCGGACAGCGCGCCGCCCAGTCGATGGCGGTATCGATATCGGCCGCCTCGATCATGTAGAAGCCGGCAAGCTGCTCCTTGGTGTCGGCATAGGGGCCGTCGATCACGTTGGTCTTGCCGTCTGTGATCCGCACCGAGGTGGTCGCCTGGGTCGGGCGCAACCTTTCGCCGGCGAGCCATGCGCCGGATTTCTTCAACGCTTCGGTATAGGCGGCATATGCTGCGCTCATCTGCTGAGCCTTCTCGATTGGCGTGTTCGCCTGCGCGGCTTCGTCGCTGTTGATCAAAAGCATGTATCGCATGGGTCTTCTCCCGTGGTTTCGAAGGCCGCGTTCTAGCGGGGCCAGACGTATGTCGCGCGGCGGCGGCCGATTTCGACGGGCTTCAGAAAAAACTTTCGCCTCCGCCAGGAGATTTCGCAAGGACCAGATGTTCCTCCGTCTGCTGGCGGATGACCGGCAGCGGACTGGCCGTGGCTCCGCACAGCACTATCCTCTGTCGTTGGCGGGCACGTCACACGAGGCATGGGAGAAGAGAATGGAACTCGTGACCCACAAGAAATTCAAGAACGGCCGGTTGATGCCATGGGGCAAAGGCACGGTCGTCAGCGGTGCGAAAGGCACCGTCTATCTCTGCGGCAACACCGCGACATCGGCTGACTACGATCCGGCCGCCAAGAAGGGTGGCGGCTTCGCCGGCGATGCCGCGGCGCAGTGGCGGGAAGTTCTCGGCAACATCAAATCGGATCTGGAAGAACTTGGCAGCGGGGCTCGACCATCTCATCAGGCTGACCTTTTTTCGTCAAAGGGCCATTTCCCGACGGCGGCGTCCTCAGCTCGCCTAATTTTCGTCTCGACGTGCTGGACGCGTTTTTCGCCGAGCATTGTCCGAAGCATTGTAGCGACAACAATCCGCCGCCTTCGAGGTAATCGGCGTCGCAGCGCTTGCCCAGGCAGACATCGTCATCGAGATCGTCGCCGTCGCGGCGTTGCCGGACTGAGGCGCGAACGAACAGGCCGGCCTTGCGCGACGTCGCCGTTGCGATCGAAGCGCGCCGGCACGAGCTGCGCCGCCGCGCCGGTGCCGGCGTTGCACAAGGCCTCGGCTTTGGCCAGTGAGCGCCCGGCGACGAGCAGGATCAGGCGTGGCTCGCTCTCCAGCAATTGCACGATGCGGCCGCCGAAAATGCCATAGCCGCCAACGACCAGAAGCCTCATCGCGCCGCTCTTTTTGCGTATGTCGTTCCCGGAACCGAGGTGACTTTTGGGTGACATGCGATTAGCCGATCACGCGCGCACGTATCGGGGCGGACAGGATCTCGCAACTGTCCTTGCGGCCGAACATGGCGTAGCGGTTTTTGGCGATGCGTTCGTAGAGCCAGTCACGCAAGGGGCGCGGGATGAGCAGCAGGGCCTTCGCCGCCCGCCACGGCCAGCCGAGTTCGGCCATCACCGCGATGAAACTGTCCAGCCGGATGAAGGGAGCGCCGCCGACAAGGACCAGATTGGTCTCGTAGCTGTCGGTGCGCAGCCCGTATCTCTGGAACAGCGCCTCGCCGAAGGGCGACTGCGCCGTGGCGAAGCGGAAGCGGTTTTTGCGGTCGAGCCCGACCACCGTGCGTACGAAGCCCGAGCACAGCACGCAGACGCCGTCGAAAACGATCAATGGCTGGCTGGCATCGAAGGGTTCAGGAGAAGAAGTCACGGGACATCCGGCAGCTTGTGTCTTCAGACACTAAGCCCGCCGGCAGCGGGATCAAAGCCGCGGCGTTGTCGCACGGCCTCTCGCGGCCAGCGCGGGGCGCTCGGCGCGATAGGTGGTTGCGCGGGGATCGGCCTCCGGTCTGCAGATCCGGCTGTCGTGACGCGTTTCGAATGTCATGATCAGTGCGCGCCGAGCGAGCTGCCGCGACGGGCGCAGGCCGGACCCGGGCCGCGCATGTAGTAGCGTTCCGGCCGATAGGTCGGCGCGATGAACTCGCGGATGGCGGCGGCATAGCCGGCGATGTGGCCCCAGAATTTCATTTTACTCAAGTCCCTGTCCCGATTTTCGGATGTCCCGTCCGATTGCGGGGATCATAGTGTCGAGGCGTGAATAGTCGGTGAACACGATGTTAATCTTTGGTCGAAAACCCCATGCTTCGTGGCCGGAATGCGGCTGTTTGGGGGTCTTTCGGTGTGGTCCGTCGCCATTTCCGGCATTGTGACTTTTGCATCACATATGTTTCGTCTGGATGTCGCTTGGGCGCGGTTCTGTTTCACATTGGCGAGCCTCTCGAAATTTCCATTCTCGCTGCCGAAATGCCCCTGGTTGCGCGCCCGGAACCGGAACGGGCCTTGCCCGTTCTCGCTTGAACCGCATCGCGCAGGAGTTCGCCATGGCACCTCGCCCCGCCTGGAAGGGCTATCTGAAACTGTCGCTGGTCACCTGCGCTGTCGAACTGACCAACGTCGTCACCCACGCCGAAAAAGTTTCGTTCCGGGTGCTCAACCGCAAGACCGGCAACACGGTGAAGCGCATCTATGTCGATTCTGAAACCGGCAAGCCGCTGGGCGATGGCGACGAGATCAGGGGCTATGAGGTGAGCCCCGGTGAGTTCGTCCATATCGAGGACGAAGAGATCGAAGCGGTGCAGATCGAGTCCTCGCACACGATGGCGCTGGACGGCTTCGTCGACAAAGCCTCGATAGAGCAGATCTATCTCGACACGCCCTATTATGTCACGCCCGCCGACAAGGTGTCGGAGGAGGCCTTTGCCGTCATTCGCGATGCCATGGCGGACAAGAAGATGGCCGGGCTGGCGCGCGTCGTGCTCTATAGCCGCGAGCGGCCCGTGGTCATCGAGCCGCGCGGCAAAGGCATGGTGCTGACCACCTTGCGCTACGGCAACACGGTGCGGGAGCCGGAGAGCATCTTCGGCGACATCAAGGCGGTGAAGACCGACCAGGAGATGACCGATATGGCCGAACGCATCATCGACAAGAAGAAGGGGAAGTTCGATCCGTCGACATTCGAGGACAAGTATGAGGACGCGCTGCTCGAACTGATCCGCGCCAAGAAGGCCGGAAAGAAGGCTCCGAAAGCGCAGGCCGCGCCCAAGCCGTCCAATGTCGTCAATCTGTTCGACGCGCTGAAGAAGAGCCTGTCCGATGGCGGCCAGGCGGAAGGCTCGGCGAAGAAGGCCAAGCCGGCGGCAAAAAGCGGCAAGGCGAAAGCTTCTGCGCCCAAGCGCAAGTCGGCTTGAGGGTCGGCGCCGTGGCCAACCTCGAACAATATCAGTCCAAACGCGATTTCAAGAAGACGGCCGAGCCGGCGGGCAAGGTCGCACGCGGCAAGCAGCCCGGCGGCATCTTCGTCGTCCAGAAGCACGACGCGACCAGGCTGCACTATGATTTCCGCCTCGAGCATGAGGGCGTGTTGTGGAGCTGGGCGGTGACGCGGGGCCCGAGCCTCGACCCGCACGAGAAGCGGCTGGCCGTGCATGTCGAGGACCACCCGATCGACTATGCCGGCTTCGAGGGCACCATTCCCAAGGGCGAGTATGGCGGCGGCACCGTCATCGTCTGGGACGAAGGCACATGGACGCCAGAGATCGACCCGGCCAAGGCGTTGAAGAAGGGCCATATCGACTTCGAACTCAACGGCCAGAAGCTGAATGGGCGGTGGCATCTGGTCAGATTAAGACCCCGCCCGGGCGAAAAGCGCGACAACTGGCTGCTGATCAAATCCGACGACGCCGCCGCCCGCCCCGGCGAGGATATCCTGAAGGACGCACCGAAATCGGTGAAGTCCGGCCTGACCATCGAAGAGGTCGCGGAAGGCAAGACCGCCGACGGCAAGAAGCCGAAGGTCTGGCACTCCAACAAGCCCGCGGCATCCAGCAAGGCGAAAGCCGGCAAGCGCCTCGACTTCTTCGAGCCGCAGCTGGCGACGCTGGAGCGCGAGGCGCCGCCCGGCGAGGACTGGCTGCATGAGGTGAAGTTCGACGGGTACCGCATGCAGGCGCAGATCGCCGGCACGGAGGTGCGGCTGCTGACCCGCACCGGCCTCGACTGGACGGGGAAATTCGGCCCCGAGATCGTCGCGGAACTCGCCCAGCTGAAATGCAGCGACGCCATCATCGATGGCGAGATCGTCGTGCTCGCCGACAGCGGCGTTTCGTCCTTCTCGCTGCTGCAGCAGGATCTCTCCGCCAATCGAACCGACCGCTTCACCTACTATGTGTTCGACCTGATGCGGCTTGACGGCAAGGATTTGCGCCGCGAGCCGCTGGTCGAGCGCAAGCAGGCGCTGCAGGAGTTGCTCGGCGAGACGGCCGAAAATGCCGCCGTCCGCTTCAGCGACCATTTCGCTGAGCCCGGCAAGATCATGCTGCAGCACGCCTGCCGCATGGGCCTCGAAGGCATCGTCTCCAAGCGCGCCGATGCGCCCTACCGCAGCGGCCGTGGCCCAAGCTGGGTGAAATCGAAATGCACGGCCCGCCAGGAATTCGTCATCGGCGGGTATCTGCCCTCGGACAAGACCGGCCGCGGCCTGCGCTCGCTGCTGGTCGGCTACCACGAGGGCGGCAAGCTCCACTATGCCGGCCGCGTCGGCACGGGCTTCACAGCCAGGAGCGCCACCGATCTGAAGAAAAAACTCGATGCGCTGAAGGCAGACGCCTCGCCCTTTGCCGCCGCCGTGCCGAAGGGCAAGGGCCTGGTCTGGGTCAGGCCCGAACTTGTCGGCGAAGTGGAGTTCCGCAGCTGGACGTCGGACCGTATAATACGCCACGCGTCGTTCCAGGGACTGCGCGAGGACAAGCCGGCGGAGGAAGTCGTGCAGGAAAAGGCATCGAAGGCGGCGAACAAGGCAAAGCCGGCGGCAAGCAGCGCCGGCAAGGCCGCCGGGGCTAAGGCGCCCGCGACGATCACGACCAGCGTAAAACTATCCCATCCCGACAAGCTGCTGTGGCCCGAGGAAAAAATATCCAAGCAGGCTCTGCTTGGGCACTATGCCTTGGTCTGGCCGCGCATGGAGCAGTTCGTCGTCAACCGGCCGCTCAGCCTGGTCAGGGCGCCGGATGGCATCGGCGGCCCGCGCTTCTTCCAGAAACATGCTTCGGCCGGCATGAGCGACAAGATTGCCCGGATGAAGGACCCGACCGATGGCGAGGAAATCCTGTTCATCCGCGATTTCGACGGCCTTGCCGCTCTGGTCCAGTATGGCGTGGTCGAGGTCCACATCTGGGGCTGCAAGATCGAGGAGCTGGAAAAGCCGGATCAGATCATCTTCGATCTCGATCCCGATGAAGGCGTCGACGTCAAGGCGGTGCGCGAGGCCGCACTCGACATCAGAGGCAAGCTCGACGATCTGTCGCTGCCGAACTTCGTCAAGCCGTCAGGCGGCAAGGGCTATCACGTGCTGGTGCCGCTGAAACCCTCGGCGGATTGGGAGGAAGTCAAAACCTTCTCCCATGATTTCGCCAAGGCGCTGGAGCAGGCCGCGCCCGACCGCTACACGGCGACGCTGTCGAAAAAGGCGCGCACCGGAAAAATCTTCGTCGACTATCTGCGCAACGGCAGGGGCTCGACCACGGTCGCGCCCTACTCTTCCCGCGCCAAGAAGGGCGCGACGGTGTCGATCCCGGTGACCTGGGCGGAGGTTGAAAAAGGGTTGGCGCCGAATTCCTTCCCGATCGGGGGCAAGACGACGCTGAAGGAACTAGCGGAGGCCGATCCGTGGGTGGACTTTTTCAAGCAGGGAAAGGTGCTGAAGCGGGGGTGAGCGTCGCGCGCCTCACCTGCTAAGCAAGCGTTCCGTCACACCCCCCTCTGTCCGGCAGGACAGAGGGGGGTGCTGTACCGCCAGCGTCCCAATTAGCACCGCCGAACCTCTACGCCAAAAACACCCGCTCGAACGCCTGCTTCCCCGGCGGTGAAAACACCACCGCGCGGCTGTCCTTCTCCCGCCTTGCCCATTTCTCCGACAGGATCTTGTCCAGAATAGCCGCGCCGAGCGTTCCCGCGAGGTGCGAGCGGCGCACGCTCCAGTCGAGACAGGCGCGGCAGACCGGCCGGCGCGGCTTGGCGCCGACATCGATGCCGATGGCCGAAAAATGCGAGGCTGCCGACGGCCCGAGCCTGATCTCCCCCGGCCGGATCTGCCCCGGCCGGATCTCCCCCGGCCTCATCTCATTGTCGTCGCGCAACAGGATGCCGCGCGCGACGAGCCGGTCGAGCATCGCCACCGCCTGTTCGCCGGCGAGGTGGTCGTAGCAGACGCGGGCGACGCGCATGGCGCCGTCGCGCGGGCCGGGCCGCACGCGCTTGGGACCAACCGCTTCGGCCACCCCGGTGATGGCCTCGATCATGCCGGCAACCTGCGGCCCTGCGAGGCCGTAATAGCGATGCCGTCCCTGGCTGGCCAAAGTTAAAAGCCCGCCCTCCATCAGTTTCGACAGATGCGAGGACGCCGTCGGCAGCGAGACGCCGGCCTCCAGCGCCAGTTCGCTGGCCGTCAAAGCCGTGCCGCCCATCAGCGCATTCAGCATGTTTGCCCGCGCCGGATCGCCGACCAGGCTGCCGATGCGGGCGATGTCGGGTCCTTCACGCATAGTTAGGTCTCCATCGAAGCATTCTCGTCAGATAAGCATTATTGTCGGGCGGGATCAAGGAGAACGCCGATGCCAACCGCTTCCGCCCCACTCGCCAGCCGCCGGCCGTTCCCGTTCGTCACCTGGCTGCAACGGCGGCTGCTCGCCCGCTGGTACGACCGCCATGTGCAGCGGCTAGACCTCGCGGAGGTCGACGACCATCTGCTGCGCGATCTCGGCCTGACCGTGAGGATGTGCGCCGCGAATGCGCAAAATCCTTCTGGCAGGCCTGACCGCCAGCGCTTTTGCTTAGCAGACCCTGCGGCACAACGTTTCGACGCCGCTCGAACTATCGATGCGAAACCCAAGGAGATCACGATGACCATCACTTGCTTCATCCGCTATGAGATCGACCCGTTCGGCAAGCCGGCCTTCGAGCAATATGCCAAGGCCTGGGGCCAGGCGATCCCGCGCTGCGGCGCCGATCTGATCGGCTACTACGCCCCGCATGAGGGCTCGGCCACCACCGCCTACGCCGCCTACAGCATCGACAGCCTCGCCGCCTACGAAGCATATCGCGCCCGTCTCGCCGCGGATCCGGCGGGCAAGGCCAATTACGAATTCGCCCGCCGCGAAAAGTTCATCTTGAAAGAGGACCGCATCTTCCTGAAGCTGGTGTCGGGGCCGCATGGACCGCGGCAGCTGTTCCAGACCGCGGTCAAGGAGGAGATATGATCGCTGTCATCTTCGAGGTGCAACCGGCTGAGGGAAAGCGCGATGCCTATCTCGGCATCGCTGCCGAACTGCGGCCGCTGCTCGACGGCATAGACGGTTTCATCTCGATCGAGCGCTTCCAGAGCTTGGCCGACCGGAACCGCGTCCTGTCGCTTTCCTTCTGGCGCGACGAGGAAGCGGTGAAAGCCTGGCGCAACACGGAAGAACACCGGCAGGCGCAAAAGGCCGGCCGTGGCGCAATCTTTGCCGGCTATCGGTTGCGGATTGCGCATGTGGTGCGGGATTACGGGCTGACGGAGAGGGACGAGGCGCCAGAGGATAGCAGGGCGGTGAATGGGTGACTAGGTATCGGCGTCGCGCCAGGCCCCCTCATCCGGCCGCTTCGCGGCCACCTTCTCCCCGCTGGGGAGAAGAGACTGGCGCAGGCTTCGAAAATCTCCTCTCCCCTCGGGGAGAGGTCAGCCGAGCGAAGCGGAGGCTGGGTGAGGGGGCGCTTGGCGCTCACGCATTCCCGATCAGCACCCCGGCCGCAAACACCAGCGCCCCACCCAGCACCACCTGAAACGCCGCGCGCAGGAACGGGGTTTGCATGTAGCGGTTCTGCACGAAGGCGATCGCCCACAATTCGAAGAACACCACGACGGCCGCCACCGCCGTCGCCGTCCAGAAATGCGGGATGATGTAAGGCAGCGCGTGGCCCAGCCCACCCAGCGTCGTCATGATGCCGACGGTCAGTCCGCGCTTGATCGGCGAGCCACGCCCCGACAGCTTGCCATCGTCGGAAGCGACTTCGGTAAAGCCCATCGAGATGCCGGCGCCGATCGAGGCGGCGAGGCCGACCAGCAGCGTCTGCCAGGTGTCGTGCGTGGCAAACGCGGCGGCAAAGATCGGTGCCAGTGTCGACACCGAGCCATCCATCAGCCCGGCCAGTCCCGGCTGCACATAAGTCAGGATGAACTGGCGCTGCTCGGCGCTGGCTTCCTCGTCCTTCACCTCGCCCGGTACAAGTTTCTGTTCCAGCCGGTGCGCCGAATTCTCATGGCTTTGCTCGGCCGCGGCCAGGTCGCCGAGCAGTTTCCGCGTCGAGGCATCGCCGGTGCGCTTGGCCGCCTCGACATAGAAGCGATAGGCCTGCCGCTCCATCTCTTCGGCTTGGCGCCGCACATGCTCGATGCCGAGCGGCCGCACCAGCCAGTCGGGCTTGCGCTCGTAATAGCCTTTCACGTGCTCGCGGCGCAGCAGCGGAATGCGCTCGCCGAAACGCTTGCGGTAAAGCTCGATCAGGGAATCGCGATGGCCGTCCTCCTCCTCCGCCATCGCCTCGAACACTTTCGCCGATTGCGGAAAACTGTCCGCCAGCCCGTCGGCATAGGCGCGGTAGATGCGCCCGTCATCCTCTTCGGACGAAATTGCCAGCGCCAGGATCTCCTGTTCCGACAGCGTTTCGAAAGGACGGCGGCCGAAACCGAAGACACGGGAAAGCATGAGAAATTCACCCCAGTTTAGAATAGTTCTAAACTAGGCGCTGCAATCTCCGCGGTCAATCACCAGTCAAGAAATGTTGAAGCGCCGGATTGCCACGCGCCCTTCATTATCGGCAAATGTTCACCTATATTGTCGCGACACGCAAAGCGAAAGGTATCCAAGAGATGACGGCAAAGCCGCATGACCACTTCGATCCGAAACCCGTCCTCGATCTGATCGCCAGCATCGAGGCCGATTTGCAGCGGCTGAAAGGCCTGGTCGAACAGCAAGTCGAAAAATTCGACCCCGCCAATCCGCACAACAAGGCGCCCGACGGCAAGCTGACCGAGGAGGGCGTCGAATGCTGCTACCGCCTGTTCGACGAAGGCAAGTCGCGCTATTCGGTCGCCCAGCAGATGAAGATCTCGTTTGCCGCCGCCACGCACCGGTTCAATTCCTGGCGCAAGGCGGGCGGGCCGAAGCGGCAGAGGGCGTTGATGGGATAATTGGCGAAAGCCGAAGCGACATCTGATCTCCCCCCTTGAGGGGGAGATGCCTGGCAAGGCAGAGGGGGTCGGTCCGACCGGGCTCGACGTCCTGCGCGGCAGATGGAGGGCTAGCGCTTCACGCGCGGCGACCCCCTCTGTCGCCTTCGGCGACATCTCCCCCTCGAGGGGGGAGATTAGCAGCTTCGCCCGCCCTACGGCGTCAGTTCAATCTCTTCCGTCTCGCCGCCTTCGCAGGTGTAGCAGCAGTCGTCGCATTTTTCCTTGTTGTTGGGGCCGACGCCCCAATAGGTTCCCTCGTCGCCATCGACCCAGGCGCCGTAGCAGATGGACTCGCCTTCGTCGCAGGACACCGGGATCTGCTTGGTCTCGCCATCGTCGAGATAGAAATCCTTGTCATTGCCCGGCCAGACATAGTCGCGGTCCTGGCTGTAGAGCTCGAGGCGCATGGCGTTGGGATGGCTGTTCTTGACGGCAAAGGTGATGTCGGCGGCGTGCGCCGCCGGCGCAAACAGCGCGGCAAGCGACAGTGCGACGACGACGCGGCGCAGGCAAGTGAAAGACATGGTGTTTCCCCGAGGCAAATCGGCCCCCCGGCCGAGGGAATCAGCATCGCACGATGGCGGCGGAGATTGAAGGGCGGGGCGTGACTGATTTTGGGGGGATTGGGAGAGGTTGGTGGAGCCGCTGATCTCCCCCCTCGTGGGGAGATGCCTGGCAAGGCAGAGGGGGGCGCTGTCCCGCCGACCTCTCATTCCTGCAGCCGCGTCATTTCAATTTTAGGCTTGCTGATCCATACGCTGGCGATCCTTCGCGCCCCCCTCTGTCCTGCCGGACATCTCCCCCACGAGGGGGGAGATCAGCAGCTTCGGCGCCCCGCCCCTCACTCAACCAGATCGATCGTCTCCGTCGTCTTCTCCACGCAGATGAAACAGCATGTATCGCAAGGCTGGTCATTATCCGGCCCCACCCCGGCCGAAATCGCATCATTGCCATTCACCCAGGCGCCGTAGCAGATGTTCTCGCCTGAATTGCACGAGATCGGCACCGATTTCTGCGAGTTCGGCTCGATCAGGAACACCTGGTCGCCGCCCGGCCACGACATCTTGCGGTCACGGCTGAACAGCTCCACCGCCACCGCCTGCTTGCGCAAATTCTTGACGAAGAACGCCATATCGGCGGCATGCGCCGGGGCGGCGACGAGCAGGGCGGTAAGGGTGAGGCGGAGCATGATGGGCGGTCCCGAATCGGAGATGCGAGGGTCGCACGCCGCGAGGGCCGGGCCTAGAGCCACGGCTAGGCAAGTCCCCCTCACCCGGATTGCCAGCCGAATTGCGAAAGGCAATTCGGGGCAATCCGACCTCTCCCCGAGGGGAGAGGAGCTCGCTCGGCGCTGGTGCTCGCCTCTTCTCCCCAGCGGGGAGAAGGTGGCCGCGAAGCGGCCGGATGAGGGGGCGGCCTCGTGATACCCTACGCCCCCTACTGCCCCACTTCACATGCGGCGCCAGCGGCCGGATCGCGTCAATCACCTCGGCGACTTCAGCAACGTCCAGATCCAGCCGGCAAACGGCAGCACCAGGAACGGACAGCCGGCGGCAGGCAGCGGTGCGGAGGTCGGCAGCAGGGCGCGCCCCACAGCACCATGGCCACCGTCACGACAAACAGGATGGCGCACCGGTGGGCCGCATCCACAGCGCAAAAGTGCTCGACGCGCCGATCAGGACGAGCGCCGCCGCCCACAGCGAGATGCCGCCGACATAGGAGGGCACGCTGGCCTCAAGGCCTGCCGCATTGCCGGCGAGCAGCAGCGTCAGGCATCAACCTCGACGCCGGTATCGAGCCCGCTGCTGGCCTTAAACAGGCCAACACCCGAAACGCCAAACACGCAGGCAACGATCGCGCCGACAATGAGGCGATGACCTGGAAGGTCATGATGGGCCTACTGTTGCAGATTTCGAACGGAGTGAGACGGACGGAAGTGAACCGAAACACCGGAGAGGAACTGGCCCCTTCGCGTCTTGGCGATAAATACGTTTCAGAGTCATTTGACAATGTCTGGATTGATAGGAACTTATGTCGAAAATGGAGAATCGCAGTGGCTACCTGGAAAGACCTTGAAGGAAGTGTTCGTCGGTCCGCTGCTGCAATTTGGGGGAGAGAATTTCGATCAAATCTCGTGCACGGACGCCAAATTGATGCCTATGCCCACATCGATGAAAAACACCATGTCGCAATAGAGGTTACGGAGAAGAAAGATATAAAGAAAATCCAGGAAGATATTAATAAGCTAGTCCACGTCAGAAATGTCAGTTTCAATAGCGGGTTTATTACTACTGACTGCTTGTGCGTGACGTCTTATACACCGACGCCAGCGATGCTCGCAGCCGGAAAGCAGATCAATATCGACATCCTAAGCATAGATGATTTTCAGACTAGGTTCCTGCCATTTGATGCATACGACGCCATCCGACGAAATGCCCCATTCGGAAGCGCGATTGATCCGGCGACGGGCAATAAGGATACGAAACAGTACGTTGTAGTTAGCCTCGTCGCTGAGAATGGAAGTGAGCTTGACGCCTCAAACGTCAGTAAACTTGTCGCATCAGGCAAGGTTGTTGTTCTAACTGGTGAGTATGGTACCGGAAAGAGTAAATGCATCGAGCATGTTTATAAGACCTTAGCCACGGAAGCTTGGTCGAACTTGAAATTTCCGTTGGCGATAGATCTCAGAAAATGCTGGGGCCTGAAGGACAGATACGAGATAATTCAACGGCATGTCAAAGACGTTGGCTTGAACTCTAGTATAGACGCGTTCTTCAAGGCCTACACCAGCGGGATGCTTGTCCTGCTTCTCGACGGATTTGATGAGCTTGGGGTTCAGCTCTGGAGCGATGACTCAGACGCTCTAAGATCCCTCCGATCAGACGCTCTGGCTGGTGTACGAGATCTAATTTCTCATCAAAAGGGAGGCGTGCTGATCTGCGGTCGAGACCACTATTTTGACAGCAATGATGAACTTTTTTCGGCGTTTGGGCTCGGAGTTTCTTCCGTACAATTGATACGCTCGAAAGACGAATTCACATTTGACGAGATTGCTGAGTTTATGAGCCTAAATGGATATGCCGAGGATATCCCTGAATGGCTGCCTCGAAAGCCGTTGAGTTGCGAGTTCTTCCTTAGAGTCCTGGGGGACACGGGCGCCAGTTTGACCGACGAGCTCGACCCCATCCGATTTTGGGATCTTTTGTTGAATGCCATATGCGAGCGCGAAGCAAAAATTCACCCATCGTTTGATGTCGAGACTATTAAGAGGATTCTTGTTGAGGTGGCGTCTGCCACTCGGACCAAAAGCGCCAATGTAGGCCCGATATCTCTAGCCGATATTCAGGCGGCCTTCGAAAGGGTCGTCGGCCATGCCCCTATTGAGCAAGCAAGCGCCCTTCTTCAACGGCTCCCGGGCCTCGGGCGCACGGCAGCGGACAGCGAGGAGAGGCGATTTGTGGACACCTACCTGCTAGACGGCCTCCGGGCCATCGACGTTGTTTTTATCGTCGACAGAAAAGATGACCGTGCGTCGTCATTTTCTTGGACAAATCCATTAGGAGAAAGTGGCCTGTTAATTTGCGGCCGTAAACTTCTGGAATTAAATTTAATTGAAGATGCCCTAACCTACTGCAAGGCAAACTATGAGTCGAACAATAAGACGATGATTTTGGACGTATTTTGTTCCATATTATTAAGTGGTATTTCAGATATCGACTTCGGCGGCATTTATATCGATGGCGGCTACGCGTCGATTGTCGACTTTTCTCATGCTCGCGTGACCGGCATTCAAGTAGACAACAGCGTGATAGAGCGGTGCATCATAGCGAGTGCCGCGGTGACCAATGTGCGCTTTGAGAAGAATGTCATTGGCGTCCTTGAAGGAATTTCGAGTCCTGCCGCTATTCCTGTCTGGCTGAGAAACAATTCGATAGAAGGGTACTCGTCTGTAGCCACCACTTCGCGAATTCGGGCGGCGAATCTCCTGCCTACCCAAAAGGTATTGATAACAATCCTGCGGAAAACCTTTTTCCAAAAGGGGGCAGGTAGGAAGGAAGAAGCGTTGCTCCGAGGGCTCGGGAAACTCGTTAAGCAAAACGTTCTGGACAAAATACTGTCTAGATTAATCAGCGAGCAAATGCTTCGAAAAGAAAAAGGTGATAGCGGAAATCTCTATATACCTATCAGGAGCGAGTCGGGGCGGGCTGGCCGTATGTTAGCCGAGCTTAGCCTTTCAAAAGACTCGGTTTGGGTTTTCGCATCGTCGCTTTAGGGGCTTCAGTTTAGTCACCCATCTTCAAGGCCTGGATAAACGCCTCCTGCGGAATATCCACCTTGCCGAACTGGCGCATCCGCTTCTTGCCCTCTTTCTGCTTGTCGAGCAGCTTGCGCTTGCGGGACACGTCGCCGCCGTAGCACTTCGCGGTCACGTCCTTGCGCAGCGCCGAGATGGTTTCGCGGGCGATGACCTTGCCGCCGATCGCGGCCTGGATCGGGATCTTGAACAGGTGGTTCGGGATCAGCTCCTTCAGCTTCTCGCACATCTGGCGGCCGCGCTTTTCCGCCGCCGTGCGGTGAACCAGCATGGACAGCGCGTCGACCGGCTCCTCATTGACCAAGATCGACATTTTTACCAGGTCGCCTTCCTTGTAGTCGGTCAGGTGATAGTCGAACGAGGCGTAGCCCTTGGAAATCGATTTTAGGCGATCATAGAAGTCGAAAACCACTTCGTTGAGCGGCAAATCGTAGATCAGCATGGCGCGCTTGCCGACATAGGACAGGTCGGCCTGGATGCCGCGCCGGTCCTGGCAGAGCTTCAAAATGCCGCCGAGATAGTCGTCGGGGGTCAGGATGGTGGCGCGGATCCACGGCTCCTCGATGGCCGAGATTTTGACCACATCGGGCATGTCGGCGGGGTTGTGCAGCTCCTTCATCGAGCCGTCGGTCAGCAGCAGCCGGTAGACGACGCTCGGTGCCGTGGCGATGAGGTCGAGGTTGAACTCGCGCTCCAGCCGCTCCTGGATGATTTCGAGATGTAAGAGGCCAAGGAAGCCGCAGCGATAGCCGAAGCCGAGCGCCGCACTGGTTTCCATTTCATAGGAGAAGGAGGCGTCGTTGAGGCGCAGTTTGCCGACAGCGGCGCGCAGATCCTCGAAATCAGCGGCGTCGACCGGGAACAGGCCGCAGAACACCACCGGCTGCGCCGGCTTGAAGCCGGGTAGCGCATGCGCGGTCTGGCGCTTGTCCTCGGTGATGGTGTCGCCGACGCGGGTGTCGGCCACTTCCTTGATCGAGCCGGTGAAGAAGCCGAACTCGCCGGGGCCGAGCTCGTCGACATTGATGCGGGCCGGCGTGAACACGCCGGTGCGCTCGACCAGATGTTTTGCGCCGGTGCCCATCATGCGGATGGTCGCGCCCTTTTTCAGCACGCCGTCGATGATGCGCACCAGCACGATGACGCCGAGATAAGCGTCGTACCAGCTGTCGACCAGCATGGCTTTCAGCGGTGCTGACGCGTCGCCTTCGCGCGGCGGCGGCAATTGGTGGACGATTGCCTCCAGCACATCGGGAATGCCGAGGCCGGTCTTGGCCGAGATCAGCACGGCGTTGGAGGCGTCGATGCCGATGACTTCCTCGACCTGCTCGCGGATGCGCTCGGGCTCGGCGGCCGGCAGGTCGACCTTGTTCAGCACCACGACGATCTCGTGATTGTTGTCGATGGCCTGGTAGACATTGGCCAGCGTCTGCGCCTCGACGCCCTGAGAGGCGTCGACGACCAGCAGCGAACCCTCGCAGGCGGCCAGCGACCGCGACACTTCATAGGCGAAGTCGACATGGCCGGGCGTGTCGATCAGGTTGAGGATATAGTCCTCGCCATTGTTGGCGCGGTATTTCAGCCGCACCGTCTGCGCCTTGATGGTGATGCCGCGCTCGCGCTCGATGTCCATCGAGTCCAGCACCTGCTCCTTCATGTCGCGCAGCTCCAGCCCGCCGGTGGACTGGATCAGCCGGTCGGCAAGCGTGGATTTGCCATGGTCGATATGGGCGACGATGGAGAAATTGCGGATGTGGTCGAGAGGCGTGCTCATGATGGGGCGGCTTTAGCAGGGGCGGGTTGCAGGGGCAAGCGGGGTGGCGGTGCCCTTGCCTTCTCCCCTTGTGGGAGAAGGTGGATCGGCGCGCAGCGCCGAGACGGATGAGGGGTGTTCCAGCTTGACGCCGGCGTTCTTTCACCGCCATGGCTGCAAACTGACATCCCTTACATAAGCGATTATCGTGGTGCAGACGCTGTCCATGTCTTTCAGGACATCGTCGTTCCAAAAGCGCAACACACGAAAGCCTCTCGCCTCCAGTTCCGTTCTACGGGCCTGGTCTGACTCTGAGTCCGCATGCTGACTCCCATCGATCTCGATGATGAGGAGTGATTCAAGACAAGCGAAATCGGCGACGTATTTTCCAACAGGAACTTGGCGCCGAAATTTGATCCGATCGAGCCTGCGGTCACGTAGTTCGTGCCACAGTTTGTCTTCCGCCTCCGTCATTTCACGTCGGAGCGAACGGGCAAAGTTTCGTTTGGCAGGAGCGACGGGCTGATGTGGCATGACGTTAGATTAACCAACGTCTCACTCCGCTGGAACACCCCTCATCCGTCTCGGCGCTTCGCGCCGATCCACCTTCTCCCACAAGGGGAGAAGGCAACGACGCCTTCCGCCCCCAATCACGAAGCGGTGAACCATGTAACGAAGCCTCGGGCAGCGGCGAAGTGTGGCATGAACCCGCCGCAACGGAGACCCCCGATGACTGGACTTAACCCAAAACGCGCCGGCATGCTGGCTGCCGCAGGTGCGGCGCTGATGATGCTTGGCGGCACCGCCTTCGCCCAGCCGCTCACCGTGGTCGAATTGTTCACCAGCCAGGGCTGTTCGTCCTGCCCGCCGGCCAATGCCAATCTGATCAAGGTCAAGGACGAGCCGGGCGTTCTGGCGCTGTCGTTCAACGTTACCTACTGGGACTATCTCGGCTGGAAGGACATTTTCGGCCGCGAGGAGTTCACCCAGCGCCAGGTGCGCTATGAGCCGTCGCTCGGCCGCTCCGGCCCGTTCACGCCGCAGGTCGTGGTCAATGGCGGTGCCGATGCGGTGGGTGCAGCGCCCGGCGAGATCGAGCAGCTGATTTCCGCGAGCGGTCACACGAACGGGCCGACGCTGTCGCTCGACGGCGGCAAGATCAGCATCGGCGCCGGTTCCGCGCCGGCCGGCCGCGCCGATGTCTGGCTGGTCCGCTACAACAAGGGCGTCGTCGAAGTGCCGGTGGCGCGCGGCGAGAATACCGGGCGCACGCTGCCGCATGCCAATGTCGTGCACTCGCTGGAGAAACTCGGCAGCTGGAGCGGCGACGCCACCACACTGCCGCTGCCGGCGGCAAGCGGCGGGCTGAGCACCGCGGTGCTGGTGCAGTCGCCGGGTGGTGGGCCGATCCTGGCTGCAGCCGCCGACTGATTTTCCTTTTCTACGCAACGCCGCTAGCGCGGCATAACCGGGCCCGCATCCGCGCGCCCTCTTCAAGGAGGAAATACCATCATGACCAAGATCCTGACCGCACTCGCCTTTGCGCTTTCGATGACCGCCTTCGCCGCCGGCGCCCGCGCCGAAGACGCGACCAGCGCCATGAAGCCGGCGATGGCAACCGAGGCGATGAAGCCCGCTACCGATGCCATGGCGCCGGCGACCGATGCCATGAAGCCAGCCGACCCAATGGCGACGAATGCGATGAAACCCGCCACCGACGCCATGAAGCCGGCCGATGCCATGAAACCCGCAACGGATGCGATGAAGCCGGCGGACGCCATGGCGCCCGCGCAATAAGACTTGATCCCATGGCCCGGCCGCACAGTGGCCGGGCCGGCGCACAGCAATTTGAGAAACCTGGCGGGACGTTCTGTCGTATAGTCTTCGCCACCATCAAGGAGATCAGACATGACCGGCATTGCAAGGACTAGAACGCCGATCTTCAAGAGCGCGCTTGCCGCGCTCATCGTCGCCGCCGCGGCGGCTGCCCTCTGGCAGAGCCCGGCGCGCTCGGCAGAGGACGCGGTGGTGATCCCGCCACCGGCAATGGACGAGAAGGCCGCCAGCGGCAGCGAGAAGGCTATCTTCGCCGGAGGCTGCTTCTGGGGCGTGCAGGGCGTGTTCCAGCACGTCAAGGGCGTGACCAAGGCCGTCTCCGGCTACACCGGCGGCGCCAAGGATGACGCCGTCTACGAAACGGTGGGCAGCGGCCGCACCGGCCACGCCGAATCGGTCGAGATCACCTACGATCCGTCCAAGGTGACCTACGGCCAGCTGCTGCAGGTCTATTTCTCGGTCGCCCACAACCCGACGCAGTTGAACTTCCAGGGCCCGGACTCGGGCACCCAGTACCGCTCGACCATCTTTGCCGAGAATGGCGAGCAGCAGAAGATCGCCCAGAGCTACATCGCCCAGCTCGACCAGGCCAAGGTGTTTTCAAAACCCATCGTCACCACGCTGGAGACGGGCAAAACCTTCTATCCGGCCGAGGAATATCACCAGGACTTTCTGACGCTGAACCCGACCTACCCCTACATCGTCTACAACGATCTGCCCAAGGTGGCGAATTTGAAGGCGCTGTTCCCGGGGTTGTATAGCGAGAAGCCGGTGCTGGTGCTGGCGGGGAAGAGCTGAGCACCTAATCTCCCCCCTCGAGGGGGAGATGTCGCCGGAGGCGACAGAGGGGGTCGGTCCGACCGGACGCGACCTCCTGCGGCAGAAGAAGGTTAGCGCTCCACGCGCGGCGACCCCCTCTGGCCTGCCGGCCATCTCCCCCTCAAGGGGGGAGATCAGCTCCCCTCAATCATACGTCAGATCCGTCGCCTTCCCGCCGAACACCCGATACGCATAGAACGAATAGAAGATGATCACCGGCAACACGACGACCGTGCCGGCGAGGATGATGGCCAGGCTTTCCGTCGCCGACGCCGCCTGCCAGATGGTCAGCCTGTCGGGCACCACGAAAGGATAGAACGACCAGGCAAGCCCGGCAAAGCCGAGCGCGAAGATGGCGGCGAGCGTCAGGAACGGCCGCAACGCGTGGCGATCGTCGGGCTTGGGCAGGTGGAAGGTCTGCCGCCACAGCCACAGGAACAGCAGCGCCGACAAGATCGGCAGCGGCGACAGATAGAGCATTTCGGGCCAGACGAACCATTTGGCGAAGATGCGCGGACTGGCGAATGGGGTCGCCAGCGACACCGCCGCCATGCCGAGCGCGGTCAGCACCAGGGCTGTCCGCAGCCATTCCACCGCCTTCCTCTGCAATTCGCCCTCGGTCTTGTAGATGACCCAGGCCGCGCCCATCGCTGCATAGGCCGCCGACAGGCAGAGCGCCACCAGCGCCCCGAAAGCGATGCCGCCAAAGCCGACATCGAGGCCAAGCACATAGACGCCGAGCATATAGCCTTGCGCCAGCGAGGCGATGACGGAACCGAGGAAGAAAATGCGGTTCCAGCGGTGCTTCTTGCCGGCGGGCACCTTGGCGCGGAAATCGAAGGCGACGCCGCGCAGGATGAGGCCAACCAAAAGCACGAAGACCGGAATGTAGAGCGCGGTGAGGATGACGCCATGCGCCAGCGGAAAGGCGACCAGGAGCAGGCCGACGGCCAGCACCAGCCAGGTCTCGTTGGCATCCCAGAACGGGCCTATTGCCGCGATCATGGTGTCCTGCTCGGCATCTTCGGCGACCGAGAACAGGATGCCGATGCCGAGATCGAAACCGTCGAGAATGACGTAGATCAGGATGGCGAGGCCCATCAGGCCGGCGAAGATCAGGGGCAGCGCGGTTGGCCAGTCGAAGCTCATCGGTCTGTCATCCCTCTCATCAACGGTTCTGCCCTTCGCTATTGCTCCGGGCGTTCGTCATTCGAAAAGCCAAATCGTTGGCTTTTCGTCCGCTACGCGGACCATTCCTCACTCCGCTGCGGCCGGTTGCGACATCGCCGTCTTCATGACGCCCGGCAGCGGCGAGGTATCGCCGTCCTTGGCGGCCTTCAGCGCCAGGTGCACCAGCACGCCAAGATAGGCGATCAGCAGCAGCACATAGAGGAGGAGATAGATGGCGAGCGTCAGCGCGACATGGCTGCCGGCGACCGGGCCGATAGCGTCGGCGGTTTTCAGCACGCCGGTGACCAGCCAGGGCTGGCGGCCGATTTCGGTGGTGTACCAGCCGGCCAGCGTCGCCAGCCAGCCCGACAGCGCCATCGGCACCATCAGCATGGCCAGCTGCCTCGGCAGGCTGTGGCGGCGCTTGAGGAAGAAGGTCGCCGACCACGAGACGATGAGCATCAAAATGCCGGTGCCGACCATGATGCGGAAGCCCCAGAACACCGGGAACACCGGCGGGTGCAGGCCGGGATAGTCGTTGAGCCCCGGCACGATACCGCTGGTGGCGTGGCGCAGCACCAGGCTGGCGCCGTCGGGAATGGCGATCTCGAATTTGTTTTCCTTCGCCGCCTCGTCGGGCAGCGCAAACAGCACCAGCGGCACGTTGGGGCCGGTGTTCCAGTTCGCCTCCATGGCGGCGATCTTCTGCGGCTGGTGCTCCAGCGTATTCAGCCCGTGCTGGTCGCCGGCGAAGATCTGGATCGGGATCAGGATGGCGGCGGTGAAGACGCCGGTGCGCAGCGCCTTCCACATCGATTCCGACCGGTCGCCGGTGAGGTAGCGCAGCGCCGACAGGCCGGCGATCAGGAACGACACCGTCAGGCCGGAGGCAAGCAGCATATGCGTCAGACGGTAGGGCATGGACGGGTTGAAGACGATCGCCCACCAGTCGACGGGATGCGCCTTGCCGTCGATCATCTCGAAGCCGGCCGGCGTCTGCATCCAGGAGTTCAGCGCAATGATCCAGAAGGCTGACAGCGTGGTGCCGCCGGCGACCAATACCGTCGCCAGCGTGTGGACGCGGTTGGAGACGCGGCGGAACCCGAACAGCATGATGCCGAGGAAGGCCGCTTCGAGGAAGAAGGCGGTGAGGATCTCGTAGGCAAGCAGCGGCCCGGCGATGTTGCCGACCTTTTCCATATAGCCCGGCCAGTTGGTGCCGAACTGGAAGCTCATGGTGACGCCGGAGACCACGCCCATGGCGAAGGACAGCGCGAACACTTTCACCCAGGTGAAATAAGCGTGCATCCAGGCGGAATCATTGGTGGCGTTGTAGCGGAGCTTGAAGAACAGCAGCACCCAGCCAAGCGCAATCGTGATGGTCGGAAACAGGATGTGGAACGAGATATTCGCCCCGAACTGCATTCGCGACAGGATGAGCGGGTCCATGCGGGCTCCGGCTGCTGTTTGTTGGCGCAGAATAGGCGGCGGATGCGGTCCGGTCAAAGCGGCTTGGCGTCACGCGGGGCGCGTTGTCGCAGCAGATGGGATCAAACCGTCAGCGCCCCGATACCCCCATGACGAAACGGCAAAAGGGGAACGTTTGTCCACAATTGTCAGCAGCGGCATTGACTTCGCGCCGTACGCACCGACATTCAGCGCAATAATAATCCCCGCCTCTTTCAAACAGTCGTTTTCGGCCTCATGTCTTCCACTAATTTGCCTTCCATCATTTCGATTTCCGGGGTCACCAAGACCTACGCCACCGGCTTCAAGGCGCTGAAGGAAATCAACCTCGACATCGAACGCGGCGAGATTTTCGCGCTGCTGGGGCCGAACGGCGCCGGCAAGACGACGCTCATCTCGATCGTCTGCGGCATCGTCAACCGTTCGTCGGGAACGGTGACCGTCGACGGCCACGACATCAACCGAGACTACCGCGCCGCGCGCAGCCTGATCGGGCTGGTGCCGCAGGAGCTGACCATCGACGCGTTCGAGAGCGTCTGGGCAACCGTAACCTACAGCCGCGGCCTGTTTGGCAGGCCGCCCAATCCGGGCTTCGTCGAAAAGGTGCTGCGCGACCTGTCGTTGTGGGACAAGAAGGACGCCAAGGCGATCACGCTGTCGGGCGGCATGAAGCGGCGGCTGATGATTGCCAAGGCGCTGTCGCATGAGCCGCGCATCCTGTTCCTCGACGAACCCACGGCCGGCGTCGACGTCGAACTGCGCCAGGACATGTGGGCGATGGTGCGGCGGCTGCGCGACGACGGCGTCACCATCATCCTCACCACGCACTATATCGAAGAGGCCGAGGCGATGGCCGACCGTGTCGGCGTCATCAACCGCGGCGAGATCATCCTGGTCGAGGGAAAGGCCGAACTGATGCGCAAGCTCGGCCGCAAGCGCCTGATCGTGGAATTGCGCAACCCGCTCGCCGCCATTCCCGATGCATTTTCGCACTATGCGTTGGAGCTGTCGGGCGATGGCACACAGCTGACCTACACCTATGACAACCAGAGCGAACGCCCCGGCGTCGCATCGCTGCTGCGCGAACTCGAGACGGCCGGCATCCAGTTCCGCGACATGGACACGCAAAACAGCTCGCTCGAGGAGATCTTCGTCAATCTGTTGAGGCAAGAGCCATGAATTGGCGAGCAGTATGGGCGATCTACCGGGTCGAGATGGCGCGTGCGTTCCGCACCGTGCTGCAGAGCATCGTCTCGCCGGTGATCTCGACATCGCTTTATTTCGTCGTCTTCGGCTCGGCCATCGGCTCGCGCATCACCGAGATCGACGGCATCAGCTACGGCGCCTTCATCGTGCCGGGGCTGATCATGCTGTCGCTGTTGACGCAGTCGATCTCCAACGCTTCCTTTGCCATCTATTTCCCGAAATTCGTCGGCTCCATCTACGAGCTCTTGTCGGCGCCGGTGTCGTATCTGGAGATCGTCATCGCCTATGTCGGCGGCGCCGCGACCAAGTCGATCATCCTCGGCTTGATCATCCTGGCGACGGCCTCGCTGTTCGTGCCGCTCACCATCCAGCATCCGTTCTGGATGCTGGCCTTCCTTGTCTTGACGGCGGTGACCTTCAGCCTGTTCGGCTTCATCATCGGCATCTGGGCGAAAAGCTTCGAGCAATTGCAGCTGGTGCCGCTATTGATCATCACGCCGCTGACCTTCCTCGGCGGCAGCTTCTATTCGATCAACATGCTGCCCGAGACCTGGCGCACGGTGACGCTGTTCAACCCGGTCGTCTACCTGATCAGCGGTTTCCGCTGGAGCTTTTACGGCAAGTCCGATGTCTCGGTCGCCGTCAGCCTGGGCATGACGATGGTGTTCCTCGCCATCTGCATCGCCATCGTCGCCTGGATCTTCCGCACCGGCTACCGGTTGCGCAACTGACCCTGCCGCTCTTAAGCGCGTCGCGTTTCAACGGACTCAGGCGACGCGCATTAGGTCTTTGTTCTTATGCATGTCGTTTGCTCAAAACCGGGACCACTTTTGAGCGACATGCAAATAGGGGATCGCCCGTGCGCCGGTCAAATCAACAGTTTTGCTGAGGGCAAATTGGCCACGTTGGCCGCCACGGTTCTTGCTAGATCGCCTTGATGAGGCGCAGCAACCCCAGCATCTCGATCAGCCTGCCTTGGCGGAAGGCGATGTAGGTCGGTTCCTCGATGCCGTGGAAGCGGCGCTTGAACGCCGCCTGGCCCTTGAGGTTGAACTTGCTGCGGTTGACCCAGGGCGACTCATAGGCCCGCTCGAAGGCGTTGCGCCAGAAGCTCGATTCGGCAAAGCTGTTGGCTCCGACATCGAGCATCGGCGACAGGCCGAGCGTGACGACCGAAATGCCCTCATTGCGAAACCGGTCGACGGCGAATTTGGTCAGCCCGATTTCGGCATGCGGCGAGGCATCGATGTGCTTGCGCTTGAACGAGGTGGTGTAGCCGATCACCTTGCCATCCCGGAACATCGGATCGAAATCGAGCAGAGCGACGAGCTCGCCTTCCGGGCTGTAGAGCACGAAACGGCGCATATCGATGCCGAGATGATCGGCAAAGGGGCGGTTGAGGAACGCCATCTCCCAGCGCTTGACGATGCGGTCGGCCCGCCAGTTCTGTGACAGGCGCTGGACCTCGTCGAGATAGACCGCTCCTTCGCCAAAAGAAAACCCCTTCTTCAACAGCCAGCGTTCGGAATACCGCACGGTTTCGTTGCGCTTGCCGGAAAAATCGTGAGCCGGCAGTTCCAGCCGCGTGTCGACGCCGAGACGGTTGACCTGGTAGCCGAGCCCGGCCAGAACGCGCGCCGTCGGTTCGCCGATCTGCACGAACCACGGGCTGTCGGCGGCTTCGACAAAGCGCCTGATATAGTCGGGCCGATCGGCCGGATGGGCCACCGGGTCACCGAGCGCGAAATGGTGCTTCATCTTGGTGCCGAAGGCGATGTAGCCGTCGGCGTCGCCGAAATAGGACAGTTTTTGCTGCACGGCGGTCGAATAGGCCAGCGAGAAGTCGCCGTGCCGGCGGACAAGCGCCAGCCGCTCGACATGCGAAAAATCCTGGCGCGGCACCTTGGCTGCGGCGCCCTCCAGCAGTCTGTCAAGAAAGATACGCAAGGAGGGCATGGTCGAGCTTCCGCGTGCCGATGATAAACAGGCTTGCCCCCAAGGCCTCGAATCAGTCGCATTGACGCGACCTCATTATCGATCATATCGCCCCTGTGCCATATGGGACGTGCCATATAGGACGGGTCCCCATGGCGCACCTGAAAGGGAATCTCGACCGAATGGCGGCTACGACAAGCGAAACGATGCCTATCGTCCTGGGGCCGAAAGGACTCGACGACACGGTTATCGTCATCGGCGCCGGAGCGGCGGGGCTGGCGGCCGCCGACGCGCTTGGCCGGCGCGGCGTGCGGGTCGTCGTGCTTGAAAAGGAGCCGCGGATCGCCGAACCGTGGCGACGGCGGCACGAGAAGCTGACCCTCAACACGCATCGCGCGCTATCGGCCCTGCCCGGCCTTGCCTATCCGCCACGCACCGCCGCCTTTCCGAACAAGGATGCCATCGTCGGTTATCTCGAGGATTTTGCCCGCGCGCGCGGCATAAGGGTCGAATTCGGCACCGCCGTCGAGCGGATCGAACGCAGAGGCAATGGCTGGCTCGTCCATACGGGCCGGGAAACGCTGAGCGCCCGCAATGTCATCGTCGCCACCGGCCGCGACCGCTTGCCATGGACGCCGGACTGGCAAGGCAAGGCGACTTTCACCGGCAAACTTGTCCACGCCGCCGATTTCGGCACAGCACAGGACTATGTGGGCAAAAGCGTGCTGGTGGTCGGAGCCGGAAATTCCGGCTTCGACGTGCTCAACCACCTCGCCCGCGCCGGCACCAAGGCCATCTGCTTGTCAGCCAGGCAGGGTCCGTCGCTGATGCCGAAACGGATCGGCAAGGTCGCCGTGGCGCGCTTCGGCGGTTTCATGGCGATGCTGCCGACGTGGATTGCCGATGCCGCGATTGCCGCGACGCAGCGGCTGGTGTTCGGCGACCTCGCCCGCTTCGGCCTGCCGCCGGCGCCGAAAGGCGGCGCCAGCCGGCTCGGCGTCGAGCAGATCGCTATCGCCGTCGACGACGGCGCCGTCGCAGCGCTGAAGGCCGGACGGATTTCGGTGGTGGCGCCGGTGGCGGCTTTCGAAGGCGCCGGCGTGCGGCTGAACGACGGCACGGTGCTCGAGCCGGATGTGGTGATCGCGGCAACCGGCTATCGCACCGGCCTGGAGGCCATGCTGGGCGATCTCGGCGTGCTCGACGCCAAGGGCGTGCCGAAGGCCAATGGCGGCACCCCGAGCGGCCAGCCCGGCCTGTGGTTCATCGGCATGCGGCCAAGCCTGACCAGCTATTTTCACAGCGCCGGCCTGCAGGCCGAAGCGATTGCCCGTCAGATCGCCAAGGGGTTGTAGACGAGCGCTTCTGGACGGAGAACCACCGCGCACTTCGGGCTGCTGCTATGGCGCGGACTAGTGGTTCAACGCATCTGCAAGACGGATCGAATATCCTGGCGATTGGCTGAAACGCCGATCCCGTCGTCATCCACGGGCGAAGCAAGGAGCGTAGCGACGGCGCAGACCCGAGGATCCATGCCGTGACTTCTGAACTACGCTGCGTTGCAGGTTCTGCTCCGCTGCTTCCACGGCCAAGGCATGATCCCTGGGTCTCCGCGACGGAGCTTCGCTCCTGCTTCGCCCAAGGACGACGAAGTTGAGATGCTTGCGGCCAACCTCCAAAGCAGGCGCTTGAACTCGTTCATTGCATCATTATATAACATGTTATACTTATCCAGGAGACGGACCACCCATGGAAGACATCATTCGATCCCTTGGCTACCTCACCCTCGGCAGCAGGCTGAAGCGCATCGGCGAGCAGTTGCAGGCCGATACGCAGCGCATGCTCGATGGGCTGGAGGTGCCGGTGCAGTCCAGCCAGTATCCTCTGCTGGCCGCGCTCGACCGGCTTGGGCCGCTGCCTGTCGGCGAACTGGCGCAGTCACTGGGGATCACCCAGCCGGGGGTGACGCGCAGCGTGGCGCTGCTGGCCGAGTTGGGGCTGGTCGAGGCCGCGCCATCGAACGACGACCAGCGCCGCAGGATGATCTCGCTGACCGCGAACGGCCAGCGCCTGGTCGATAAGGCGAAGCGGGACGTTTGGCCGCGCATCGAGAACGCCGTTGCCGACTTGTGCAAAGACCTTGCAGGGCCGCTTCTCGAACAACTCTCGGCAATAGAGGACGGCCTGGCGGCGGCCCCGCTCGACCGTCGTGTGAAACAGGATGTCGCGCCATGAGCCATGTCCTCGATCGTCCGGTCTGGAGCGCGCTCGACACGCGGCATCGGATCTTTGCGTATGGCGACAGGCTCGCCAGGCGCTATCCCTCCTCGATCGTCCCCTTCGCGGCTTCCGGGGCAGACGACGCTGAGAGCCTGCAGGCGCTCGCAAGCCTCATTCCTGCAGGTGAGAGCGTGTTCATGCTCCAGGCGGACCCCATTGCCTTGCCGCCGGAACTGACCGCGACCGTGACCGCCTTCGGCGTTCAGATGGTTGCCGAGGCGCCATTGCCTTCCGTGTCGGACGAGCGTGTACAGCAGCTGACGCAGGACGACGCGGCCGAGATGCTTGCTTTGGCGTCACTGACCAAGCCCGGCCCGTTCACGCTCAAGGCGCTGAGCCTCGGCGAGTTCTGGGGCGTGAAGATCGACGGCCGGCTGGCGGCGATGGCCGGCGAGCGCATGAAGCAGCCCGGCTACAGCGAACTCAGCGGCGTCTGCTCGCATCCCGAATTTCGCGGCAGCGGCCTCGGCCGGCTGCTGTCGGTGTTCGTGGCCAACCGAATTTTTGCGCGCGGCGAAGTTCCCTACCTGCATGCCTATGCCAGCAATGCCGGCGCGGTTGGGTTGTACGAATCCATCGGCTTCAGGCTGCGGGCAGAGATGAATGTGGCCGTCGTGCAGCGCGCCGGCTAGAGCGTTTCACCGTTTCACGGAAACGGCGAACCGCTCCTAGGCCTTTATTTTTACGCAATTCCGGACGGAAAACCGCTTCACACTTTTCCTGGAATTGCTCCAGGCCGCCTTGCGGGCCTCAGGCTGATTTCGGCTCCAACCTGCGGAAACCCACGGTTTCCATAAGCATATCTTCCTCGATCATGCCGGCATTGTGGAGCGCAAGCAGGTTCAGCGCGATCTCCCGCGCCTCCGCCGAACCGGGATGCACGTCGCGCCTGCGGCAGGCTTCGTCGAACACGCGTTGCAGCCTGGCGATGTCGTCGGGTTTCAGCAGGCCACGGTCATAGACGGACTTTGGCATGGCACTCTCCTCCAGAAGACGTAGGGCGCCATGTTTAAATGTCCATTCTTATCCGGGGCTTGGGTGGGCAGCTGCCTGGGTTTGCGTTAATCCGGCCCGAGCGTTGCAATCAGACCGCGATCGTGCTGCCATTCATTCAGCCACCTCTCGTCATCGTCGGGCCTGTCTCGCCGCAGTCTGCTTGACGTGTCGGCGCGCTTGCGAAACAAGGGCTGCCACAAACGACAGCGAGGCACAAAAGTGAGTTTCTGGGGACTGGCGCAGCTCGTCGTTTCGACGGTGATTTTCCTGCTGGCGGCAATCGCGGCCAAGCAATGGGGGCTGGCGCCAAGCCTTGGCAAGATCGTGCTGACACTGGCGCTGTATACGGCGGGCAATCTGATGATGCTGCGGCTGGTTCGTGAGTTCGGCATGTCGGTGTCGTTCAGCCTGTCGGCGGTGATCCAGCTGGTGGCGGTCAATGTGGTGGCGCTGGTGTTCTTCGGCGAACGCGTCAATGCCTTGCAAGCGACCGGCATCGTGCTGGCCATCGCGGCGGTGGTGCTGATCTCGCTCGGGCCTTACCTGCAGGGGCGACTGTAATCCGATGAAGACCCCGCGTGCGTTCACCAACTGGCTTGAATTTCCGGTGCTGCTGGCCGGGCTGGTGATAGCCGCCGGGCTGTGGGGCTTCGAGGAACTGATGGAGGTGGCGCGGGCCACCACGCCGCACGCTTTCGATACTGAGATCCTGCTGGCTTTCCGAAAAGTGGGTCAGCCGGATGTTCCCGTCGGCCCGGCATGGCTGGAAGGCGCGATGCGCGACATCACCAGCCTCGGCAGCTCCAGCGTGCTGGCGCTGATCGTAACGGCGGTGATCGTCTACCTCCTGCTGATCCGTAGGCCGAGGACGGCGCTGCTGATCTTTGTCGCGGTGGCCGGCGGGCAGCTGCTGTCGACCTTGCTCAAGGCCGGCATCGACCGGCCGCGCCCCGATCTTGTCTCGCACCTGGCCAACGAGACGTCGCTGTCGTTTCCCAGCGGCCACGCCATGCTGTCGGCGGTGACCTATCTCACGCTGGGCTCGCTGGCAGCGCGCTTCCTGCCGGGACGAACGACGAAAATCTATGTCCTCAGCCTGGCGGTGCTGGTAACGCTGCTGGTCGGCGTCAGCCGCGTCTATCTCGGCGTCCACTGGCCTTCCGACGTGCTGGCGGGATGGTGCGCCGGCTTCACCTGGGCGACGCTGTGCTGGCTGGCGGCGCGAATGCTGCAGCGGAACAAGGCGGTGGCCGATGGCAACGAGCCCGAAGACTGACGATCCGGAGCGACATTCAAATCAGCCGGTTGATCAGCCCGTGTCCGCAGCCTGCCAGCAGAAAAACCGCCGACAGCAAGGCTGCCGAAGTCGTCAAGGTCCTGAAAATCTTCAACTGATATTTCCCCGCCAGTAAGAGCCAAGGCGGTAGCGTAGCATGCTCATCCCGTATCCCGCCATCCGGCTTTGTGGAGAGATCATGTTTCATGTATGCTTTATGATGGTTGAAACATCACTATGATTGTATTACACGTCGTCTCCGCAGACTCAGACGGGGGTTTCGACCGATGATCACTGCCGCGCAGATGCGCGCCGCGAGGGCGCTGGCCGGCATCGATCAGAAGACGCTCGCCGAGCGTGCCGGCGTTTCGCTTCCGACAATCCAGCGCATGGAAGCGAGTGACGGCGTGGTCAGGGGTGTGGTCGATACGCTGATGAAGGTTATCCAGGCTCTCGACGAGGCCGGGGTGGAGCTCATCGGCGAGAACCAGACCAGCGAGCGCGGCGGCCGGGGCGTGCGCCTCAAGCCGGTCGCGCCGCCGAACCCGCAAGGCTGAGCCGGCATATAGTCGCGACGGCGACCGCCGACAGTCCTGCCGACGATCCCGCCGCCTTCACGCAAGCGGAAGGCAGTCCATGGATCAGATCCGGCGGGCAGTGCATCAACCGGCCCAGAAGTCGGCAAAGCCGACATTTTCAGAGCTGTTCACGCCCAAGCTGGTGACGGTCTGGCGCGAAGGTTACCGCCTGCCGCAGTTCAAGGCCGACTTCATGGCCGGGCTGACCGTCGCTATTGTCGCGTTGCCGCTGTCGATGGCGATTGCGATTGCTTCGGGCGTGACGCCGGAGCGCGGCCTGTTCACGGCCATTGTCGGCGGCTTCATCGTCTCGGCGCTCGGCGGCAGCCGCTTCCAGATCGGCGGCCCGGCCGGCGCCTTCATCGTGCTGGTGGCGGCGACGGTGCAGCGCGAAGGCGTCGACGGACTGCTGCTGGCGACGATGATGGCCGGCATCTTCCTGCTCGCCATCGGCTATCTCCGGCTCGGAACCTATATCAAATTCATCCCTTACCCGGTGACGGTCGGCTTCACCGCCGGCATCGCAGTCATCATCTTCTCCGGCCAGATCGTCGAACTGTTCGGGCTGAGGCTTGCCGGGCCGGAGCCCGGGCCGCTGCTGCCGAAGCTGATGGCGATCGGCCACGCGGCCGGCACGCTCAATATCTCGGCAACGCTGGTGGCGGCGCTGACCATCGCCACCATCGTCGGGGTGAAGCGCTGGCGGCCCGGCTGGCCGGGCATGCTGATCGCCGTCGGACTGGCCTCCCTTGTCGTGGCGCTGCTTTCGCTGCCGGCGGAAACGATCGGCACGCGCTATGGCGGCATTCCGCGCAGCCTGCCGTTGCCGGCACTGCCGGGACTCAACCTCGACAAGGCGATTGCGGTGCTGCCGGATGCGGTGGCTTTTGCGCTGCTCGGTGCCATCGAATCGCTGCTCTCGGCCGTGGTCGCCGATGGCATGACCGGGCGGCGTCACCGTTCCAATTGCGAACTGGTGGCGCAAGGCTTTGCCAACATCGCGTCTGCCCTGTTCGGCGGCATCTGCACCACCGGCACCATCGCCCGCACCGCCACCAATGTGCGGGCCGGCGCGCATGGGCCGGTTTCCGGCATGCTGCATTCGCTTTTTCTGCTGGTCTTCATGCTGGTGGCCGCACCGCTGGCCAGCTACATCCCGCTTGCCGCCCTTGCCGGGGTGCTGGCGGTTGTCTGCTGGAACATGTTCGAGAAGCAGGCCTTCGCCACGTTGCTGCGCGCTTCGCGCGGCGATGCCCTGGTGCTGATGGCAACCTTCCTGATCGTCGTCTTCCGCGACCTCACCGAAGGCATCGTCGTCGGCTTCGCGCTAGGCTCGATCCTGTTCATCGACCGTATGGCCAAGTCGATCGCCGTGGAGGCGGATTTGCCGCTGGTGCAGGACGATGTCGCCGACAGCAGGGGCCGCGCCTACGATGCAAGCGAGGCAAGCGACGCCGACACCGTCGTCTATCGCATCTCCGGCGCCTTCTTCTTCGGCGCCGCCTCTACTGTCGGCACGGTGCTCGACCGCATCGCCGACCAGCGCAAGAACTTCATCCTCGATTGTTCGGCGGTGCCCTTCTTCGATTCCACCGCGGCCAATGTCATCGAGGGCGCGGCGCACAAGGCGAAACGCGCCGGCGTGCGTTTCATCATCGCCGGCGCCTCGCCGCAGACACGGCGCATGCTGATCAACCACGGCGTCAAGCGGCCGCTGGTGACCTTTGCCGCCTCGATCAAGGATGCGCGGGCGCAACTCAAAGCCGCGCCCGCTGGCTGAGCCGGCAAGTGTGCGCCGTCAGTCCAGGCTCAGCACCGCGATCTCGCCCTCGTTCATCAGCGGCACGAAAATCCGCGTGCCGTCTGTGCCGATATCGGCGCTGCCCGGCTTGAACTGCTCTACAGCCTCCGGCGCCTCGCCGACTTTGTACCTATAGAGCGTGCCGGTCATGAAGGCGGTGGCGTAGATGCTGTCGCCGATGGCGACGACGCCATCGAGGTCGGCAAAGTTTTGTGCGCTAGGCAGCGGCGTCACGGCTTTCGTCGCGAGATCGACCGACAGCAGGCCCCCGGGCGCGGCAGTGCTGAAGTCCGGCTTGATGCCCTTGCCCCAGGACGCCACGATCAGCCGACCTCCATCGGCAAAGATGCCGTTGGGCGCGGCGAGCTTCGCATCCTTCACGAACAGGTCCGGCTTGTCGCCGTCGATGCGGTAGATCGCATCGGCCAGCATGTCGGTGACATAGACCTTGCCCGATGAGTCCGATGTGACGTCGTTGAGGAAGACGGCACCGGGCACATCGATGGTCGAGACGAGCTTGCCGCTGGCGAGATCGACGATGCGCACCTTGGTGATATCGGCGACGTAGAGCTTGCCGCCGGAGATCGCCGAGCCTTTTGGTGCATCCATGCCGTCGGTCCAGTGCCGGCTAATGATCTTGCCGTCCAGCGACAGCACCGAGAGATAGCCGTTGCCGTCGGCCTCCCCGGGATTGCCGACGATGTTGGAGACGATGATGCGATTGTTGGCGGCGTCGAACAGCGCCGATTCGGGTTGCTCGAAGCCCGAGGCGCGCCAGAGTTCGGCGGCCTCGGCCGCAGGTGCGAGCGCGATACCGAAGGCGGCGACGCAAATCGAGGTGATGAGGGTTTTCACGGCCAGGTCTCCTGTGGTGGATGGCGGAGAGCTAGAGATGTCGATACTTTTCCGGAAGGGCGATTGCCGCTAGTATCGAAACGCGATACCAAATCGCGAGAAAAGAGGTGCATTCCATGAACGGCCTGATCTTCGAGGCGCTGAAGCGGACGCTGAAGGCCAAGGGCGTCACCTATCGTGAGCTTGCCGGGCGGATGGGCGTTTCCGAGCCGACGGTGAAGCGCATCTTCCACGAGCGCAACTGCAAGCTCGACCGTCTCGTCGGGATCTGCGCTGCCGCCGGCGTCGAGCTGGAAAACGTGCTGGGGTCGATGAACCGGGGGCCGGGACCGGTCAACCGCATCGCGCCGGAGGTCGAGCGCAAGCTTGCCGGCCGGCCGGCGTTGCTGTTCATCTTCGTCATGCTGTCGGAGAAATTTACGCCCGAGGGCGTCATGCGCTCGCAAGGCTTGAGCGAAGCGTCGATGTTCCTCTATCTGCGCGATCTCGAAGCGCTCGGCCTCATTGCGCTGGGCAGCGGGTTGTCGGCACGGCTGCTGGTCGACACACCGATCCAGTGGAATTTCGAAGGGCCGCTCAGGCCGCTATTCGAGATGACAAACAAGAATTTCATCGGCTGGGCGATCACCCATCTGGAGCGGGAAGCGACCTTCGTCTCTTTCTCCAGGCGGATGCGGCCGGAGACGGCGGAGATGGTGAAGCGCGAGGCGGAGGAACTGGCCGAGCGCGCCAAACTGCTCGCCCATCACGACCAGCACACGACGCCGGAAGACGGGCTGACCGGCTACAAATGGACATTTGCTTTTGGCGCAACCCCGTTTCCGGCGATCATGCCGATCGGCCCGCACCCCAGGGATGCCGGTGCGTCCGACCGGCCCACCGCTCCGGCAAAGGGACGCCGCCCGTTGCCGGCTTGACGCGCCAGCCGCGTTTCAAAAACGAAACCATGATAGAGTTCGCGCGCTGATTTGCCAGACTGTACGGGGCGGGTTTGCCGAATGCGTGACCGTCACCGCAAAATCGAAGTGATCCTATGCCGACCGCGCCAACACTTGAACTTCGCCGCTATTCGCGCCTGAAAAATTTGCGGGAGCGCGCAGAACGCCAGGGTGCTGCATTGCAGTTCTGGGCGCGCACGGCATCGCTCGCCGTGATCTCCTGCTTCTTTTCATTGATCAGCCGCTGGGATGCCTCGCTGCTCTTCGTGCTGGCGGGCCTCGCGCTGTTCCAGCTCGTCGGCCTGATCCAGTTTCGCTTTGCGCGCCGTCGCAACGCGCCATGGTGGATCGGTTACCTCGTCGGTACGCTGGACATCATTCTGTTGACCGTTCTGCTGGTAACGCCCAACCCGTTTTCCCTCGAGGTCGCGCCGGCTGCGATGCAACTGCGCGAGGGCAGCTTCAAATTCCTGCTGATTTTCGTATGCCTTGGCGCGCTGACCCTTTCGACGCGATTGGCGCTCTATCTCGGCGCGCTCGCGGCCTTGACGTGGACGATCGGGGTGGGATGGGTGGTTTTGCATGCGGGAACCGTCATTCCGGCAACGAACCTCTGTTCGCTGCCGATGACAGAGCGACTGAATCTCTATCTCAACCCCAACTTCGTCGATACGTTCGCGCAGGCGACCAATGTGTTGGTTGTCCTGATTATCGGCGCGATCATGGCGCTGGTCGTCTCTCGTTCCCGGCATCTGTCGGAAGACTATGTCAAGGCAGAGCGCGCCCGCGCCAATCTCGCCCGGCATTTTTCGCCCAATGTCGTCGACCAGCTCGCCTCGGATGACGAGCCCTTCGGTCCGGTCCGCCGGCAGGATATCGCGGTGCTGTTCGCCGACATCGTCGGCTTCACACACTATTCCGAGGATCATCCGGCCGAAGCAGTGTTCGAACTACTGCGTCAGTTCCACCGTCGCATGGAGCAGGTCGTTTTCGACCACCATGGCACCGTCGACAACTATATCGGCGATTGCATCATGGCGACCTTCGGGGTTCCGCAAGCCAGCCATGACGACGCAACCCGGGCCATCCGGTGCGCTGAAGCGATGATCGCCGCTATCGAAGACTGGAATGTCCAGCGTGTGTCCAGGGGATATCCGCCGCTGGACGTTCGGATCGGTGCACAATATGGCGCCGTCGTCCTCGGCGCGGTCGGCAGCGAGCGCAACCTGTCCTTCGCGGTGGTGGGCGACACCGTCAACGTCGCCAGCCGTTTGCAGGCGCTCTGCCGGGAGCTTCAGGCGAATATTTGCTTTGGGTCACGACTGATTGAGGCCGCGAAGGCGGAATCGCTCGGGACACAGCTGAATGCGCGCGATCATGGACCGGTTAGCATCCGCGGCCGGGACGAACCGGTCCATGTCTGGGTCGAACACAGAGCCGAAAACCAGGGCGCTATTGCGGTTTCGGCGTGATGCAGGCCGCCATGTGAGACGCCTGCACCTCGGCAGGATGGACGCCAGAAACCTCGACAGGATCGCGCCCGCCAGCGTGCGCAAAGCTGGCCCGTTCGAGAGCGACTTTCGCTGCCGCATCGATGCGGTTTGGTCGAAATGGTTAGCCGTGCGTTTTCAAATGCAGCATCGGATGGTGTTCGTAGTGCCCGGCGCCATTCTTCACGATCGGGTCCTCCGAGGTGATCGCCTCTATGTCCAGATCATCGGCAATCCGATAGAGCGACACCCCATAACCGCCAGCCGGGTCCATCACGGGGCCGTGCGCGACGATAAGCCTCTTTTCAAGCAGGTCATCCAGGAATGCTCCGTGCTGCTTCATCCACTCTTCCTCATCGGTGGTCATCGTTGCCAGAAAGTCGGAACGCGGCGGAATATATTTGCACAAATAGGACTTCATTCGTCGCTCCTCGGCGAAAGGAGGCTCGCCTGCCGGACTGGCCTGGCGATGCCGTGATTTTAGATCAATCGGCCACGCCCATCTGCTTGCGGAAGCTCTTGTCGAACATGTTTTCGGGCACGAAGCGCCGCATGAAGCGAAGACGGCCTGCCGTTTTGCCAGGCGTATAGCGCATGCTCGGCGTCTTTTCGGTGGCTGCCTGTACCACTTTGTCGGCCACGGCTTCCACCGGATCGCCGCTCGCGATTCTGTTGCGCCAGGTCGAATTCATGGCTGAGCGCCCCTGTTCGTAGACGCCGGAAATCCGGTCAGGCTGTTCGGCGTTCTCTTCCAGTCCGGTGCGGGTGAAGGCGGGCTCGACAAGGGAAACCCTGATGCCGAACGTTCGAAGTTCGTGATCGAGCGACTCGGAATATCCTTCGACTGCGTTTTTGGTGGCGGTGTAGAGGGCGGTGAATGGCCCCGGCAGGAAACCGGACACCGAACTGATGTTGATGATCCGGCCCTCGCCCTGTCTGCGCATGATGGGCAGCACTTCATTGGTCATGCGAACGATGCCGAAGACATTTATGTCGAACAGGCTTTGGGCTTGAGCGACCGATGATTCCTCGGCGCCGCCGATCAGGCTGCGGCCAGCATTGTTTACCAGTACGTCGATCCGGCCGGCGAGGGCGACAACTTGCTTGATGGCGTCTCTGACGGACCCATCATCGGTGACGTCGCAAGGGACCATGTGAATGCCCTGACGCACTTCGTTGGGCGCAGCTCGGCGGCTGGTGCCGAACACGCGATACCCCGCCCGGATGAGCGCAAGTCCGGCCGCATGCCCGATGCCACCCGAAGCGCCGGTGATCAGCGCGATCTTCTCGGCGCGCGACTGAACTTGTGTCATCTCAACTTTCCTGCGTAATGATTATGATCGTAATCATTGGGTGATAATGACCGCCATAATCATTGTCAAGCGCCTCCGCCACGTCTTATATGTCGATCATCATCAATAGGAGAGGATGCGGTCGTGAAGGTGAGCAAGGAGATGGTCGAGTTAAATCGAGAGCGGGTCATCGATACCGCCGCAAAGCTCTTCCGCGAACAAGGGATCGACGGGATCGGCATTGCCGATCTGATGAGCGCGGCCGGGCTTACCCACGGAGGCTTCTACCGACAATTCAAGTCGAAGGACGACCTCATCGTTCAGGCCATGCAGCGGGCCTTCAGTGACATGAGCGCCGATCTATCCGCCCGGCTCGCTTCGACCGATACTCCGTTTGAGACGCTCGTGCGCCACTACATCTCGGACCATCATCGCGACAATCCGGGGCACGGATGCAGCCTCACCGCACTGGCGGCCGATGCCGCCCGGCACGACGATCCAGCGCTTCGATCGTTCTTCGGAAGCATCGTCAGCAATTATGTCGCGTTGATCATTTCACTCCTGCCGGGAAGCGACCCGGCCGCGAAGCGGAGTGCCGCGATCGCATTCCTAGCGGAAATGGTCGGATCGGTGATCCTCTCCCGCGTCGTGCCCGATCCGACGCTTTCCGCTGAGATCATCGACACTGTCTCGAATGATCTCATAGGGCGCCACTCGCCATCGGCGCCGGTTTGAATGGTTGCTATTCGGCGGCCTTCGCCTCAGCGGCCCTATCTTCCCAGGTCACCGCCCGGTAGTCGAAACCATATTCCAGCGTCGGTTTGACGATGCGGAAGAATGGCGACAGGTCGAAGTCGCGCGGCGTGTAGAGCGAGTAGTGGCGGATGTGCAGGATTTCGCGGCGCGAATAGTTCGACTGCGCCGAGGCGCGCCCGGGCGCGCGGGTGATCTCGGGCAGGATCGGATAGCGGATCTCGCCATAGGCTTCGGCGATCAGCGTCGAGCAGATGGCGCGCGTCGGGTCGCCGGAGCCGAAAGCCAGCATGCGGCGGCGCCAGCGCACCGGCACCGGCGGCGTCGGCAGGAAAAAGCGCAGCATGTCGAAGATGTTCTTGAGATCGTATTTCAGGCCGAGCTTGCCGATCATGAAGGCAACGACATGGTCGCGGTCTTCCGGGGTCAGCCCGCTCGCCCGGCAGATACGGGTGTTGTAGGTGCGGTAGCGCGACAGCGGCACGGCGACACAGCCTTCGCCGAGCGTGACTTCGATCAGCCGACGCCGTTCCGATCCGTCCTCCGGCCCGGACAAGGCATCGCCGATATAGAAGGCCGCATGCGACCAGGTCGACTGGGTCAGGTATTTGATCGCCGCCGAGATCTTCTGGTTGCCTTCGATGAGCAGGATGTCGCCGGGCTCGAGCGTGCGCCGCAACGTCTCGGCGTCGGACGGCGTGTAGGGCTCATAGCCCGAGGATTCGTCCTGCAGCCGGCCGGCAAGCCAGCGGCCAAGTCGGTCGAGAAGCGTGTCGCGCGGCGCGGTCATGGCAAAGTGTGACTAGCACGAGGTGACGTCCTCGGCCATGATCAACCGACCGGGACCTCTTTCGACAATGCCGGGCCGGCGAGGTCGTCGCGCGCATTGCGCGCGAGTTTCTTCGTCGAGCGCTTGGGGCTGTCGCCGAACAGCTCGGCCGCTCCGGCGAGGCAGCTCTTCTTCAGGCTTTTTTCCGAGCGCTTCAAAAGCTTGCCAAGAAGCCTTGTGTCCTGCGCATCGCCGAGCGGCTCACCGTCGGCCTCGAGCAACACGCGCATGACGAAGACGTCGTGCAGTTCGCCGAGTTTTTCGCCAAGTTCATCAACTGCCTTGCGCCGCACCTTGATCGGCGCCGGCCACAGCCGGCCGAGCAGCGACAAATGCATCGAGTGGGTCTTGGCAGCCTTGCGCAGATCGTGGAAATCCTCTGCTTCGCCGCGCGATCCCGCCCGGTCCAGCGCCTTCCTGGCACGGCGCAAGGTCTTGCGAGCGCCTTCAGCAACCACATCGGCTGCATGCTCAGGCAGATCGGGGAGCAGCAGCCGCTCTATCCTGATGAGGCCTTCCTCGCAGGCGGCGGTGGCCGCGCCTATGGCGGCGTCGAGGCCGGCGCCGGCATGCATTTCATGCTGGCGGGCAATCAGCCGGTCGCGCACGCTGTCGAGGCCGCCGCCGGCATCCTGTTCGGGAAAGGCGGCTGCCAGCCGGTCGACGGTCTCGACCAGCGCGGTCGCCTCGCGCGGCCCGGCAAGCAGCGCCGCCACCTGACGGTAGCATTGGTTCTCAGTCCGACAGAATGTTTCATTTCCGGAACGGACCAGCCGCAGCAAGGCGCGCGCGCTCTTCAGCCGCTTGCGGCATTTGTGCAATGCCTGCTCCGGCTGGTCGCGCGCGACGGCCAGATGGGCAAGCGCCTTGCCGATCTCCTCGCCAAGGATACGCCTGACCTCGCCGGTCAGCGGCAGGCGCGGATCGATGCGAAAGCTCATGCGGCGATCTCCGGAATCCCCCTAGAGCATGATGCCGAAAAGTGTGAAGCGGTTTTCGGCCGACATCATGGTCCATCTCTTTTGATTTAGAGCCGGATTCCGATTTTAGGTCGACCCGACCTAAAATCATCCGGCTCTAGGGCGAGCGACGCGTTGTAAAATCTCTGCTCGCCGGTCACTTCGCGGCCGAGCCAATCAGGCAGCATTTCGTCAGGTACATCCTCCGGCGTCTCCAGTTCGGCCACCACAAGGCCGGCTAGGATCCCGCCGAAAACATCGACTTCGTAGAGATAGCCGCGATGCCTAACATGGTGGCGTGTCTTCTCGATGACATGTCCGATGGCGAAGGCCAGCATCTCCTCGGCATCAGTCAGAGGAATTTCATATTCGTATTCGTCGCGCTCGCGGATCTTGCTGCCGAATTTAAGCGTCAGCTTCGCCGAACTGCCGTCGCTGATGCGCACGCGCACGGTGCGGCCAGGTGCTGCGGCAAGATAGAACTGGCGAATGCGTATATTCGCCTCGGCCATTTCTAGCCATTCGGCGCTGGAGACCAGGAACTTGCGTTCGACTTCCTTGCCCATGGCCGCGCACTAAAGCGTCTGCGGCTCGACATGGCAAGCGGCCGTAGATAATCAATTTGACTTTAATCAATCGATTGATTAAACACGCCGACATGATCAAATCCGCGCCCGACAAAATGCCCCGCCAGGAGACATCGCCCGCCGAGCAGACGCGCGCCGCACTGGTGCTGGCCGCGCTCAAACTGTTCGGGCGGCAGGGCTTCGACGGCACCTCGACGCGCGAGATCGCGGCGGAGGCGAAGGCCAACATCGGCTCCATCGCCTATCATTTCGGCGGCAAGGAAGGGCTCCGCGGGGCCGCCGCCGACCACATCGTCGAGACCATCCAGGCGGTTGCCGGCCAGGCGCTCGGCGGCATGCAGCTGCAAGGTCAAGCCAGTTCAGAGACGGCGCGGGCGCAGCTCTCGACCGCATTGGAGCGGATGGTAGGATTTATCGTCGCCCGGCCGGAGGCGGGCGATATCGTACAATTCGTACTTAGAGAGTTGTCGCATCCGACGGCCGCCCTCGACCACATCTATGACGGGGTGTTCGAACCGACGCATCGCCGCCTCTGCCAGATCTGGGAACAGGCGACGGGCGAGCCGGCCGAAAGCGAGGCCACCAAGCTCGTGGTCTTCACGCTGATCGGCCAGGTCATCTATTTCCGCATCGGCCGCGAAGCAGTGATGCGTCGTATGGGCTGGCGCGAGATCGGCAACACCGAAGCCGCCAAGGTGGTGGCGGCGGTCACAAGCAATCTTGGCGCCATACTGGCGGCCCGAAATCCGGTCGCCCGCAAGGAGGGCAAGCGATGAGTTTTCTCTGTTCCCTGCCGCTCGCGGCCCAGCTGTTCGGCGCCTGCGCGCCGGCAGCGCCGCTTGCCGTCGGCTACGTCGAGGGCGACTATGTCTTGCTGGCGCCGATCGAAGTGGCGCAGGTCGAGACCGTCGCGGTCAAGCGCGGCGACCGTGTTGTATCAGGCACGCCGGTGGTGACTCTCGAAAGCGCCGACGCAAAAATCGCCGTCGCCCAGGCAGAGGCCGCGCTCGCCCAGGCGCAGGCGCAGCTTGCCGACCTGCAGATCGGCAAGCGGCCGGAGGAGATCGCGGTGCTGAAGGCCGAGGTCGACATGGCCAAGGCCCAGGCCACGGATGCCAGGCGCAAATACGACCGCGCCGCCGACCTGTTCAAGCGCGGTGCCGGCACGCAGGCCGACTACGACACCGCCGCCGCGACGCTGGAGACCGCCAATGCGCAGGTCGGCCAGGCGCAGGCCAACCTCGCCGTCGGCGGTCTGCCTGCGCGTCCCGAAACGATCAAGGCGGCAGACAATCAGGTCAAACAGGCGCAGTCGGCGTTGGAACAGGCTGAGTGGCGGCTATCGAAGCGCGTGCTGGCGGCACCCTCGCCCGGCCGCATCAATGACGTCATCCGCAATCCCGGCGACACCGCCGGTCCGACCGCGCCTGTCATTTCGATGTTGCCGGACGGTGCGGTAAAGCTCAGCGTCTATGTCCCGGAAAGTGCGTTCTCGTCGATCAAGGTCGGCACGCTGCTTGTCGTCCATTGCGACGGCTGCGGGCCGGAGGTGAAGGCGCGCGTCAGCTATGTCTCGCCCGACCCGGAATTCACCCCGCCGGTGATCTACTCGCTCGAGAACCGGCAGAAGCTGGTCTACCTCGTCGAGGCGCGGCCTGAGGGCAAGGCGCAAGCGCTGCAGCCGGGACAGATCGTCGATGTCGAGCTGGCGGCCTCCGCAAAATGAACGCCATCGACGTTCATGGCCTGGTCAAGCGTTTCGGCGACAAGACTGTCGTCGACCATGTGACGATGACGGTGGCCGAGGGCGAGATCGTCGGCTTTCTCGGGCCCAACGGGTCCGGCAAGACGACGACCATCCGCATCATGTGCGGCCTGCTGACGCCCGACGAGGGCGAAGGTACGGTGCTGGGTTTCAACATCCGCACCGAGTCGCTCCGCATCAAGCGCGAAGTCGGATACATGACGCAGAAATTCTCGTTCTACGAGGATTTGACGATCGGCGAGAATCTCGAATTCGTGGCGCGGCTCTACGGGCTGAAGCCGGTCGAGGAGCATGTGTCGAAAACGCTGGAAGAGCTTGGCCTGACGAGCCGCCGCAACCAGCTCGCCGGCACGCTGTCGGGCGGCTGGAAGCAGCGGCTGGCACTGGCCGCCTGCATCATGCACAAGCCGAAGCTGCTGCTGCTCGACGAGCCGACCGCCGGCGTCGATCCGAAGGCGCGGCGCGAATTCTGGGACGAGATCCACCGGCTGGCGAGCGGCGGTCTGACCGTGCTGGTGTCCACCCACTACATGGACGAAGCCGAGCGCTGCCACCGAATCAGTTACATCTCCTACGGCAAGATGCTGGCCACCGGCACGGTGGACGAGGTGGTGACGAATGCCGGTCTGACCACCTTCGTGCTGCAGGGACCGCGCCTCGACCAGGTCGCCGACGCACTCAGGGACCGGCCCGGCGTCGACCAGGTGGCGCCGTTCGGCGCGACGCTGCATGTCGTCGGCTCCGACAAGGCAAAGCTCGAAAAGGCGCTCGCCGATGTCGAGAAGGAGCACAAGGGCGTCAGCGTAAAACCCGGCGAGACCAGCCTCGAGGACGTCTTCATCCAGTTCATGTCCGGCTCGAAGGACAATATGGCATGAACAGCGTCTTCTCCTTCGCCAGGCTCGGTGCGCTGCTGATCAAGGAATTCATCCAGATGCGGCGCGACCGCATCACCTTTGCCATGATGCTGGGCGTGCCGCTTTTGCAGCTGGTGCTGTTCGGCTACGCCATCAACAACGATCCCAAAAGCCTGCCTGCCGCACTGGTGGCGACCAGCAACGACCCCTACACCCGCGCCATCGTCGCGGCCCTGCAGACGACCGGCTACTACCGCTTCGGCCATGTCGCGCAAAGTGCCGAGGCTGCCGAATTCCTGATGGCGCGCGGCGATGTCGCCTTCGTCGTCACCATCCCGGCCGATTTCGGCCGCCGGGTGGAGCGCGGCGACAATCCGCAGATCCTGATCGAGGCCGACGCAACCGACCCGGCCGCTGCCAGCGGCGCCATCTCGACGCTAAGCAAAGTGGCCAGCCAGGCGCTGCTTCGGGCGCAAGGCATGCAGGAGGCGGCGAGTGAGGCCTCCAGGGGCCAGCTCGATGTGGTGGTGCACCAGCGCTACAATCCGGAAGGCATCTCGCAATACAACATCGTGCCCGGCCTGCTCGGCGTCATCCTGCAGATGACCCTGGTGATGATGACCTCGATCGCGCTGACCCGCGAGACCGAGCGCGGCACGATGGAAAACCTGCTCGCCATGCCCTCCAGCCCGTTCGAGATCATGCTGGGCAAGGTGCTGCCCTATCTGGTGGTCGGTGGCGTCCAGGTGGTGGTGGTGCTGGCGGCGTCCAAGCTTCTGTTCGCCATTCCTTTCACCGGCTCGATGTCGCTGCTGCTTACCGCCGTGCTGGTGTTCGTGCTGGCGCTGGTGCTGCTTGGCTACACCATCTCGACCATCGCCCGCACGCAGATGCAGGCGCTGCAGCTGACCTTCTTCTTCTTCCTGCCGTCGATCCTGCTGTCCGGCTTCATGTTCCCCTATCGCGGCATGCCGGGCTGGGCGCAGACCTTCGGCGAGATTTTTCCGCTGACGCATTTTCTGCGCATCACCCGCGCGGTGATGCTGAAGGGCGCTGAACTGCCGGCGGTTGCGGGCGAGATCGCCTGGCTGGTCGGGTTCGTGGCCCTGTTTGCCGGCGTCGCATTGGTGCGGTTCAGGCGCACGCTCGACTGAGCGTTCAGGAATTGAGCGATCGTGGACCGCTGACGAACGGACTGCCCCTCACATAGAACCGCAGCGGGCGGTCCGCATCCTTCGTGATGCCGATGCGGATGCCTTGGCCGATGTCGCCGGGCTCGTGCTCGTCGGCTGCCAGCCATAGCGGGCCTTGGCGGCACAGATCGAGGCCGTCCAGCGAACGGTCGATCCGCAATGCCTGGGCGAGCCGCCCCGGCCCGCGCGCCAGGTCGCGCAGGCGCTCCACGCCCCGGTTCAGCCGCATGATGGCGATGCCTTCGAGCGGCTCCAGCGCCCGGATCAGCACGCCGGTGCCGGTGCCCGGCCCCTCGCTCGAGACATTGAGCATCCAGGAGACCCCATAGGCGAGATAGACGTAGGCGTGTCCGGGCCCGAGGAACAGCGAACGGTTGCGCGGCGTCATGCCGCGATAGCCGTGCCCGGCGGCGTCGCCGGTGACATAGGCTTCGGTCTCGACGATACGGCCGCTGACGATGCCTTCCGGCAGCTCCCGCACCACGAGCTTGCCGATGAGATAGCGGGCGAGATCGGCCGTATCATCAGGCAGTTCGGCACGATCGAGCGGATGGTGGCCGGTCATGCTACCGCCGCCGTGTTTCAAGGTATCCGTTCGACCCATTGCGCGCGCGACTGCCCCGGCTCGAACGGATCGCCGAAATACTGGGTCTCGCGAACCACCTAGCCATCGACGAACTCCATGATGCTCACCGTATAGGACGGAATCCCGTCATAGGTCAGGACATATTCGGTGATCCAGAGGTCGCCTGACCCGGTGATCCGCCGCACGGCAAAGCGCTTCCGGTTGGGCTGCGTGGCGCGCGACGACTGGATGTTGTGCCGTCCGCTGATGCGCTCGCCTGATTGCGGATAATCGAGCACCGCGTCCTCGCGATAGATCTGATGCTCCGTCTCCAGATCATTGGCATCGGAGGCAGCCCAATGGCGATCGAGAGCCGCCCTTATCTCAGCGTCTGCCATATCGGTTCTCAGGCCGCGGCCATGATCTCGGCATAGGTGGTGAAATCGACATTGCCGCCTGACAGCACGACGGCGACGCATTTGCCCGACAGTTCGATCTCGCCTGACGAGAGCGCCGCCAGCGCCACGCAGCCGCCGGGTTCGACCACCAGCTTGAGATGGGCCATGGCGTCGCGCACCGCCTGTGCGGCCGCCTTGTCGGAGACGGCGATGGCGCCGGCGAGGTTCTTGCGGTTGATCTCGAAGGTGATGGCACCGGGCTCTGCGGTGAGGATGGCATCGCAGATCGAACTGTGGCCGGGCTCGTTGGAAACCCTTTTTCCCTCGATCAGCGAGCGGCGGGTGTCGTCGAAATGCTCGGGCTCAACGGCCCAGACTGCTGTGGCCGGCGAGGCATCCTTGACGGCGATCGAAATGCCGCTCGTCAGGCCGCCGCCTCCACAGGGAATGACGACCGCATCGAGGCTGACGCCGAGCCCTTTTGCCTGGCGCATCAGCTCGAGACCGATCGTGCCCTGGCCGGCGATGATGGCCGGATCGTCGAAAGGAGGCACCAGCACCATGCCCTTGTCCATGTAGGGTCGCACCACCGTCATGCGGTCGTCGCGAAAGCGGTCGAACGGCACCACTTCGGCGCCCATCTTGCGGACATTGGCGATCTTCATCGCCGGCGCGTCGGCCGGCATGGCAATGACCGCCTTGACGCCGAACATGGCAGCCGCCGCGGCGACGCCCTGAGCATGGTTGCCTGAGGAGAAGGCGACGACGCCGCGGCTGCGCTCTTCTTCGCTCAGCGAAGACAGTTTGTTGTAGGCGCCGCGGAACTTGAACGAGCCGGTGCGCTGCAGCGTCTCCGGCTTGAACAGGATGCGGCCGCCGAAACGCTTGTTGAGGTCCAGCGATTCGATCAAGGTCGTTTCGGCGATCAGGCCGGAGAGCCGCGCGGCGGCGGCATGGATGTCGGCGATGCCGGGAAGCGTGGTCATGGCGAAGTCCTGAAAGCGACGAGATCGGCGCATGGTGCACGCAAAGGCAGGCCACGCACCAATGAAAAAATGTGACCGTTACAAAGTTTGGCGGGCATGAGCGGCGACGAGGGTCAAACTGGCCCACCCCTCCCGCCTTTATCCGCCGGGCCGTATCGGCTAAGGGCGGGGGAGCAGAATCCCGGACCGCCAGACATGACCGCCAAGCCAAAACCCCTGTTTCTCGGTATCGACACCGGTGGCACCTATACCGATGCCGTGCTGTGGTCGGAACAAGGCGGGCCAAAAGGCAAGGTGCTGGCCAAGGCCAAGGCGCTGACCACGCGGCACGATCTTGCCGTCGGCATTTCCGGCGCGGTCGATGCGGTGCTGGGAAAATCGGCCACCGATCCGGCCGCGATCAAACTCGTGTCGATGTCGACGACGCTCGCCACCAATGCGCTGGTCGAGGGCCAGGGTGGGCGTGTGGCGCTCATCATGATCGGCTTTACCGGGGCCGACCTTGCGCGCGACGGGCTGAAGACGGCGCTCGGCACCGATCCGGTGGTGTTTTGTCCGGGCGGCCATGACGTGCACGGCAATGCGGCCAAGCTCGATCTGTCGGGGCTGGAAGCAGCACTCCCTGAACTCGGCGCCTCGGTGTCGGGCTTTGCCGTGTGCGCCTATTTCGCCACCCGCAACCCGGCGCATGAACTCGCCGCGCGCGACCTCATCCGCGAAAAGACCGGCCTGCCGGTGACCGCCAGCCATGAATTGTCGGCCAAGCTCGGCGGTCCGCGTCGCGCGCTCACCACCCTGCTCAACGCCAGGCTGATCTCGATGATCGACCGGCTGGTGGCGGCAACCGAAGGATTTTTGGAAGCCCGCAACATCGCAGCGCCCCTGATGGTGGTGCGCGGCGATGGCGCGCTGGTTTCGGCGGCGTTTGCCCGCCAGCGGCCGATCGAGACCATCCTCTCCGGCCCGGCCGCCAGCCTGGTCGGCGCCCGCCACATGACGGGCCTGGACAACGCCATGGTGTCCGACATTGGCGGCACCACCACCGATGTCGCCGTGCTCGATGGTGGCCGGCCCCGGCTCGACCCCGAAGGCGCCACCGTCGGCGGCTTCCGCACCATGGTCGAGGCGGTCGCCATGCGCACCTTCGGCCTCGGCGGCGATTCCGAAGTGGCGCTGGAAGATGGCGCGCTCAACCCGAAAATCCTGCTCGGGCCGCGCCGCCTGGTGCCACTGGCGCTGGCCGGCATGATGCATGGTGCTTCAGTGACATCCGAGCTCGAACGCCAACTGCGCGCGCCCAATCCCGGCCGCATGGATGGCCGTTTCGCGTTGCTCACCGGCGTGCCGGACAGGCTCGCCGCCGGCCTGACCGCGCCCGAGGCGAAACTGTATGAACTGATTGGTGCCGTGCCGCTCGCCATCGACAGGCTGCTCACCTCGAACGCCCAGAACGCCACGCTGAACCGGCTGGTCTCGCGCGGTCTTGTGCATATCTCGGGCTTCACCCCCTCGGACGCCGCCCATGTGCTCGGCAAGCAGGCCAACTGGGACCCGCTTGCGGCCCGGCTCGCCGCCGAACTGTTTGCCCGCAAGCGTGATGGGCGAGGCCAGTACATCGCGCCGTCTCCGGAGGTGATTTCCGAACGCGTGCTGCTGACGCTCACGCGCTGGTCGGCAGAATACATTCTGGAGACAGCCTTTGCCGAGGATGGGCTGGATGGCGCCGCCACCGTCGCGCATGCGCTGGTGCAGCGCGCCGTCGATTCCCATCCCGGCATCGCAAGGCTCAGCGTCGCGCTCGATCGTCCGGTCATTGGCCTCGGCGCCTCGGCGCCGCTGCACTATGCCGGCTTGGCCGAGCTGGTCGGTAATGAGTGCGTGGTGCCGGAGGATACCGATGTCGCCAACGCGCTCGGCGCCGTCGTCGGCCAGGTCCGCGTCTCCGCCGAAGCCCGCGTCAGCCAGCCCAGGGAAGGTTTGTTTCGTTTGGCGTCGGGGCAAACGGTGCGCGACTTCACGGACGAGGCCGAGGCGATCGCGGCAGCGGAGGCTGATGTGCGGGCGATTGTGGCCGAGCGGGCGAAGGATGCCGGCACCGACAACGCTGAGATAGAAGTTTCGACCGAGTTCAAGGTGTCTACGGTTGAGGCCCAACGGATGTTTATCGAAGCGCATGTGGTGGCGGTTGCATCGGGTCGGCCGAGGATTGCGGTTTAGGATCTCCCCCACGAGGGGGGAGATCAGCAGCTTCAAATTCCCCGCCTTCACCCTAAGCTGAATTGACCCCTCACCCCCGACATGCCAAAGGCCGCAAAGCCTTTCATCTGGAGAAGCCCTGATGACCGATCGCGTCGAGATCGCCGGATTGCGGATTGCCCGCGAACTGCATGACTTTGTCGGCGAAGCGCTGCCGGGTACCGGCATTGCCGCCGACGTCTTCTGGAACGGCTTTTCGGCCATCGTCCATGATCTCGCGCCGAAGAACCGGGCGTTGTTGGCCAAACGCGACGCCATGCAGGAACAGATCGACGCCTGGCACCGCGCCAATGGCGCGCCCATCGATATGGAGGCCTACAAAAGCTTCTTGCGTGAGATCGGCTATCTCGTGCCCGAAGGGCCGGCCTTTTCCGTGTCGACCGACAATGTCGACCCCGAGATCGCCACCGTTGCCGGGCCGCAGCTGGTGGTGCCGGTGATGAATGCGCGTTATGCGATCAACGCCGCCAATGCCCGCTGGGGCTCGCTCTACGATGCGCTCTACGGCACCGACGCTATTGCCGAGACCGGTGGCGCCGAGAAGGGCAAAAGCTTCAACCCCGTGCGCGGCGCCAAGGTGGTTGCCTGGGCGAAGAGTTTTCTGGACGAGTCCGTGCCGCTCACCTCGGGCAAATGGGCCGGCGTGAACGGGCTGACGGTTTCGGGTGGCACCTTGCGGCTCGGCGCCGGCGCCAGCGGCACGACGCTGGCCAACCCGAAACAATTTGCCGGCTATCGCGGTGACGGCGCCAACCCGGAAGCCATCCTGCTGGTCCAGAACGGCCTGCACATCGAGATCCTCATCGACCGCACCAACCAGATCGGCCGCACCGACCCGGCCGGCATTGCCGACGTGATCCTGGAATCGGCGCTGACCACCATCCAGGACTGCGAGGATTCGGTCGCGGCGGTGGATGCCGAGGACAAGGTCATCGTCTACCGCAACTGGCTCGGCCTGATGAAGGGCGATCTGGCGGAGGAAATCAGCAAGGGCGGCAAAACCTTCACGCGCAAGCTCAATCCGGACCGCGCCTGGACCGCGCCCAGTGGTGGCGCGCTGAGCTTGCCCGGCCGCTCGCTGATGCTGGTGAGAAACGTCGGCCACCTGATGACCAATCCGGCCATCCTCGACCGCGATGGCAACGAGGTGCCGGAAGGCATCATGGATGCGGCGCTGACGGCGCTGATCGCGCTGCACGATGTCGGCGCCAAAGGGCGGCGGATGAACTCCCGCGCGGGCTCGATGTACGTGGTGAAGCCGAAGATGCATGGGCCGGAGGAAGTCGCCTTCGCAGTCGAGATTTTCGACCGCGTCGAAGCGCTGCTCGGTATGGCCAAAAACACCATCAAGATGGGCATCATGGACGAGGAGCGGCGCACCACCGTCAACCTCAAGGAGGCGATCCGCGCCGCCAGGGAACGCGTCGTGTTCATCAACACCGGCTTCCTCGACCGCACCGGCGACGAGATCCACACCTCGATGGAAGCCGGCCCGATGATCCGCAAGGGCGACATGAAGCAGGCCGCCTGGATTTCCGCCTATGAGGCGTGGAATGTCGACGCCGGGCTCGAATGCGGGCTGGCCGGCCATGCCCAGATCGGCAAGGGCATGTGGGCGATGCCCGATCTGATGGCGGCGATGCTGGAACAGAAGATCGCGCATCCCAAGGCCGGCGCCAGCACCGCCTGGGTGCCGTCGCCGACGGCGGCGACGTTGCACGCCACGCACTATCACAAGGTCGATGTCCATGCCGTCCAGGCGGCGCTCAAGAGCCGGCCGAAGGCGAAGCTCGATGATATATTGTCGGTGCCGGTGGCGGTGCGGCCGAACTGGACCCCCGACGAGATCCAGCGCGAACTCGACAATAATGCGCAAGGTATTCTTGGCTATGTCGTGCGCTGGATCGACCAGGGCGTCGGCTGCTCGAAAGTGCCCGACATCAACGATGTCGGCCTGATGGAAGACCGCGCCACGCTGCGGATCTCCTCGCAGCACATCGCCAACTGGCTGCACCACAAGGTGTGCTCGCAGATCCAGGTGATGGATTCGCTGCGGCGCATGGCGGCGATCGTCGACCTGCAGAACGCCGGCGACCCGCTCTACCGCCCGATGGCCACCGATTTCGACAATTCCATCGCCTTCCACGCCGCCTGCGACCTGGTGTTTAGAGGCCGCGAACAGCCGAATGGCTATACGGAACCGGTGCTGCACGCACGGCGGCTGGAGCTGAAGGCGAAAGAGCGGGCCTGATCCTGCGGCGGAAAGGCGTCGGCTGAGGCTGCGCAGCTTCGCGACCGCACTCGTGGGAAGACGCTGCCTCCATTGCCTGCAATCACTAATTTAGCCTGCAGCGTGACTGTTTTGACACAGGTTTCGCAAGGATTTGGGTGTATTGCTAAGACATTGATCAATTGATGGTCGGGTCGGGGACATCCATGCGGCTTTTTGCAGGAATTTTGCTGGTTGCGGGCATGACTGTGACCGGGGCCAATGCAGCGGATTTCGTTGAACCGGTAGCCTCCACCTATTCATGGACCGGCTTTTACATCGGCGCGAATGCGGGTGGCGCCTTTGGCAATATCGACGGCAACTTCATAGGCATCACTGGATCGGCCGACATCAGCGACTTCACCGGCGGTGTCCTGGTCGGTGCCAACTATCAATCCGGCCCGTGGGTTTTCGGTATCGAAGGCGACATAAATTATCTGGGCTTCAAGCAGGAATTCGACGACGGCGGTCTTTTTGCGCGTGCAAGTCTGGATGCCTACGGGACGATCCGGGGTCGCGTCGGCTACGCATTCGATCAGTTTCTGCCCTATGTCACCGCTGGCCTTGCCGTAGGCAATGTCAAGATCGACGAACATGTCTTCAACGAAACCGAAACCAAGCTTCAGACCGGATATGCGGTCGGCGGCGGTGCGGAATATGCTTTCAACAACAATTGGACCGTTCGCGCGGAATATCTATACGTCGACCTCGGCAAGAAGGATTTCGGGTTCGATCCCGTCGATCCTTACAACGTGAAGACGAATTTCAGCGTCGTTCGCGCAGCCTTCGCCTACAAGTTCTGACTTTTAGCAAAGCCAGACATCATCGGTTCTTGATATCGGTCCGGGCGGACAGCTAGCCATCCCGACAAAGCAGGCTAGGCTTCGTCACGCCGCCTGCGCTACCCGCTCCGACATCATGCGGTAGGAAATCGCCTCGGCCAGGTGGATGCGGCCGACGGCCTCGCTGGCGTCGAGGTCGGCCAGTGTGCGCGCCACTTTAAGCACGCGGTGATAGGCGCGCGCAGAAAAGCCGAGTTTCTCGCTGGCGTCTTTCAGCAGCGACAGGCCGGCTGCGTCCGGCGCGGCGATGTCCTCGATGACAGAAGGCGAGCAATGGGCGTTGGTGGTGGCGCTGGTGACGCCCAGCCGCTCGAACCGCTCGCGCTGGATGGTGCGGGCGCGCGCCACGCGCTGGGCGACCGCCGCGCTCTTCTCCGCCCGGTCGGGCCGGATCAGGTCGGCGGCCGAGACAGCCGGTACCTCGATCCTGAGGTCGATGCGGTCGAGCAGCGGGCCTGAGATGCGCGCCTGGTAGTCGGTGCGGCAGCGTTCGCCGCGCAGGCAGCGATAGCCGGGCTCGCCGGCCATGCCGCAACGGCACGGGTTCATCGCCGCTACCAGCTGGATGCGCGCTGGATAGGTGACGCGGTGGTTGGCGCGCGCGATCATGCAGTCGCCGGTCTCCAGCGGCTGGCGCAGCGCATCCAAGGTCTGCGGCGTGAATTCGGGAAACTCGTCGAGGAACAGCACGCCGTTATGGGCAAGCGATACTTCGCCCGGCCGTGCCCTTATGCCGCCGCCGACCATCGCCGCCATCGAGGCCGAATGGTGCGGGGCGCGGAACGGCCGTCGGTCGGTCAATTTGCCTTCGCCGAGTTCGCCGGCCACCGAGGCGATCATCGAGACTTCAAGAAGTTCCTTGGGCGCCAGTGGCGGCAGAATTGAGGGCAGCCTCTGCGCCAGCATCGATTTTCCCGAGCCGGGAGGCCCGACCATCAACAGATTGTGGCCGCCGGCCGCCGCCACTTCCAGCGCCCGCTTGGCGCTTTCCTGGCCCTTGATGTCGCAGAGGTCGGGCAGGTCGCGCGCCGAGACATGGATGCCGGGCTCGGGCCGCGACAGCACCTGCGTGCCGCGAAAATGATTGGCGATGGCAATCAGGCTGCGTGGCGCCAATATGTCGAAATCCTTGCCCGCCCAGGCCGCTTCCGGCCCGCAACCGAACGGGCAGATCAGGCCTTTTCCCTCGGCATTGGCGCCGATCGCCGCCGGCAGCGCACCGGCAACCGCGGCAATGGTGCCGTCGAGCGACAATTCGCCCAGCACGACATAAGACGCCAGCATATCGCCCGGAATGGCGCCGAGTGCCGCCATCAGGCCGAGCGCGATCGGCAGGTCGTAATGGCTGCCTTCCTTGGGCAGATCGGCAGGCGCCAGGTTGACCGTCACCTTCTTCGACGGCATCGACAGCCCCGACGCGTGCAGCGCCGCCTGCACCCGCTCGCGGCTTTCGGCCACCGCCTTGTCGGCCAGGCCGACAATCTGCATGCCGACCTTGCCCGGCGCGATCATCACCTGGACATCGACCGGCACGGCCTCGATGCCCTGGAAAGCAACCGTGCGAACCCGCGCCACCATCTTGCTCTGCCCCCGGATATCGGCTCGCCTCGGCCTTGTGGTTCAGACCGCGAGCGACGTCAGGACAAGACAACCATAGATTTCAGGCCAAGGCAAGAACATTACAGGAACATGCATTCGTGGTGGCTGCAGCGCGCTGTGCCGGTTGCAAAAAAGGAAGATGGCCAAGCAAAATGGAACGGCTGCTCCGCCTCCTCGACCGCGTTTAACAAGGGCGACTAGGCCCTTCGGCGATCTGAGGGTGTTGCTTCTAAGCGGTGATGAAGGCATCGACCGAACCTGAAAGCGATCGATCGATCGCGACCTGCGGTGGAAGCCACTCCATGACAGGATATCTGAAAGGCCAAGGCAGGGCGATCCGGCGCGAAGAGCCGCTCTCCAGAAAAATCTCGTTTACAAGGTCTATGAACCGCCCGCGGTCTCGTTCGATTCGTTTCAAAGTTTGCGAACGAATGTAATCCCGGGGAATTCGTCGCTCCTTCAGCGCTAAGACAGCCTCCGCGATGGATCGAGGATCGGGTGGAACTGTGAGCGAATAGTCGTCATCCAGATAAAGGTCTCGGCCGCCATGGTTCGGCGTCGTGACCACTGGAAGCCCCGCGAGAAGATATTCCGTGCTGGCGAACATTGGTCCTTCCAGGTGAGAGAGACAGATTCCCACGGCTGCACGATTTAGATGCGTGTTCACCTGAGCCGGTGCCAATCGGACAGGCTTGCCGGTGCCGTCAAACTCGTTGATAAAGACGTGATGCGGCGCGAGCTCCCTATGCCGATTTATTCGCGCTCTTTCCGACTCCGTCGTGGAGGATCCGCTTGAATCTCGATAGAAGACAAATGCGCAACGCTGGATGCCAAGCGACAAGTCATGGCGCTTCCACGGAGCCAGCTGCGCATTGTAGATTGCATCAAATTCTACAGGGACGTCATCGAGAGGCCTGAATATGTGTTCGGAGGTTGTCGACGTCTTGTTGTGCAGGACGGCGGCCTCGCCGGACTGATTCAACAGATCAGCCTCGGCCTGAGTGTTGGATAGGAAGATTAGCGAGTGACGGGGGTTCTTGAGTCTATGCAGAACGGCATAGGTCCGGATGGTTTTGACGCTAGCACTGTTTTCGATGGACCAGGTTGGCGAGATGAGAAACCAGGCGCGGTGGCCGCGTGGAAGGAAAGGCATATGACTTGCTAATCCGAGCGGCGTACCGGACATTCCCGAATAGGATATGAACGGATCGTCAGACAGCAAACTGGCCTGAAGAGCAGGTTGCGACTTCGCGGAAGGGTGCCCCTTTCTGACTTTGTGGCCATGACGCAGCATGGCTCTGACAATCTCGAATTTGGTAGGAGGGCGATACCCGTGCTGTAGGGTCAACATGCGGCAATTGCGATCTTGAGTGCGGAGAAAACTCGCTTCGATAGAGAGAAATTTGGCAAAGAAACACCGCCATTTGATCGACGGAATATCTCAGGCGATCAAATCTGGTGTACGGAGAAGCGCCTCTTGAAAGAAAACATCGTCCCAAGCGGAGCTGGTTCTCACATCGCGCTACCAACCGTATCCGTTTGCGTAGGCTGTTTCAATCAAGAGGCATTCATCGACACTGCGATCCGATCCGTAGCGGCGCAGACATACACTGCGTTCGAATGCGTGGTGGTCGATGATTTTTCGACCGACGGTTCCCGCCGAAGGATTGAAGAGTGTCTGTCCCAGCTTGGCGACAGTCGTTTCCGCTTTCTGCCCCGACTGCAAAATGGCGGGCAGTTGACAGCAATGATGACCGGGCTTGACGCGACAGCCGGGCCCCTGATCTCCTTTCTTGACGGTGACGATGCTTGGCATCCTGACTTCATAGAATGCCATGTGAGAGCGCATCTCAGCCAAACCCGTATCGCGGCAATGTCGAGCTCCGATGAGGTGGTGATAGATACGGCCGGCAACCTGCTTGCGGGCGGTCATCCCGTATTCCACCTGAATGACCCGCGATCGATGCCGAAAATGAGCGGCTACCTGCATGTCGACACCGAAGCTGACCCGACATTATTATTTATTGATCGGGGTACCGTGGGTTGGTTTTGGTCAACCACATCGGGGATGATGTTTCGTCGAGCTCCGCTTGAAATCATGCGTCCATCCGATCCGGACGAAATAAAGATATGTGCCGATGGTTATATGGCTCGTGCCGCCCATATGATCGGCGGAACCGTGAGGATTGGGCGGGCTCTTGGCAGTTATCGGCTTCACGGCGGCAATGGCTGGGCGGACGGGCGCATCCTGGGTACCGGAGTTGGCCTCGGCAGGATGTCGCCTGATACTGAAATAGCGATACGGCGGGCACTGGCCAATCGTTGGTGCGAAGTGGCGCCGGGACTGGAGCATTTAATCTCCCGCCACTCAATGCGCAGGACCTTGGTCGACCTGATCGGACTGTCTGCGGCTTTTGCATTGCTGGAAAAGAACGCCGATGCGGGTTTTCTGCTGAAAGACTGGGCAACACCACAGCGAAAATTGCAGACCAGACTTATCGGTCTCCTTCCTCCGAAACTGAGGCCTCGGCGCTTCCGGGACATAGTTTGATTTGATGAGCCGCTTGCTCGGCAGTCTTACCCGATAAAGAGCATCCTTCGATGCTCTCTGGACCCACCAAAGTCCTCCGTAGCAACGCACACTACGCGGCCGAATTGCGCCGCATTTCCTCCACCGCGTCCCAGAACAGGCTGGCGATATCCGCGCCACCAAAGCGTTGCACTTCGCGCACGCCGGTTGGCGAGGTCACGTTGATCTCGGTCATGTAGTCGCCGATCACGTCGATGCCGACCAGGATGAAGCCGCGCTCTTTCAGCGACGGGCCGATGCGGGCGCAAATCTCGCGTTCGCGCTCCGTCAGCTCGGTCTTTTCGGCGCGGCCGCCGACATGCATGTTGGAGCGAGAATCGTGGTCGGCCGGCACGCGGTTGATGGCGCCGACCGCCTCGCCGTCGATCAGGATGATGCGCTTGTCGCCCTTGCGCACATCCTTCAGATAGCGCTGGACGATATACGGCTCGCGTGACAGCTGGGCGAACATTTCGAGCAGTGAGGCGAGGTTGCGATCGTCTTCCTTGAGATGGAAGATGCCGGCGCCGCCATTGCCATAGAGCGGCTTGACGATGATGTCGCCGAACTCCTTGCGGAAGGCGGCGACCTCCTGGGGATCCTTGGTGATCAGCGTTTCGGGCATCAGATCGGGGAATTCGGTGACGAAGATCTTTTCCGGACTGTTGCGCACCCAGGCCGGGTCGTTGACGACCAGTGTCTTCGGGTGGATGCGCTCCAGAATATGCGTCGTGGTGATGTAGTTCATGTCGAAGGGCGGATCCTGGCGCAGCAGGATCACATCCATCTCCGACAGGTCGGTGCGCACCTTGTCGCCCAGCGAAAAATGATTGCCCTTTTCGTCGCGGAGCTTCATCTCCTCGATGCGGGCAAACACCTTGCCGCCCAGCATCGACAGCCGGTCCGGCGTATAGTGGAACAATTGGTGCCCGCGCCGCTGCGCCTCCAGCGACAGCGCAAACGACGTGTCGCCGGCGATCGAGACGGTGGAGACATGGTCCATCTGGACGGCGATTTTCAGGGGCATCTTCCGGTCTCCAGCAGGCTCTGTCGCCGATATACGGAACTTGGCGGCTTCTGCCAATCGCGCTTGCTTGGCCCAGACCTTTAACGGTCGAAGACCAGCCGGGAGTAACCGAGGAAGGACAGCGCCATGGCGACCAGCGAGGCGACGGCAAGTGCCGCCAGCGGCGGCAGCGCCGGCAGCGCAAACAGGATGGCGCAGTAGACGAGATAGTTGACGATGCTGGTGGCGATGCCGACGCCGCCATAGCGCGCGCCCTCCTGCGCGACGCCGCGGCTCGACGGCGAAAAGGTCAGGTGCCGGTTGATCTGCCAGGTGACGCACAGCGCAAAGCCGATCGACAGGACACGGGCGACGAAGGGACCGAGCGGCGTCACCGCCAAGAGCAGCCAGAGCGCCGCGGCATCGGCGACGAAACCAACGCCGCCTGCCAGGACGAAGCGGGCGAGCCGGCTCACGGCTCAGGCGGCCCGGGGCGTCTTGCCCGGTTCGGCCTTCGGGATTTCACCAGTGCGTTCGCGCCGTTCGACCCGGCCTGACGGCACCGAGAGATAAAAAATGCGCTTCTGCTCGGCGCGTCCGCGCGATACCGAATCGAGGATCAATCCGGTCACCATCGCAAGCATCGAGAGCAGCAGCAGGCCGACCGACAGCACCCAGGTCGGCATGCGCGGCACGAGGCCGGTCTGGGCGAATTCGATCAGCACCGGCGTCATCAGGGTAAGGCTCGATGCCAGGAAGAAAATGGCGAAGGCGCCGAAGAAGCGCAGCGGCTGCGTCTCCTTCATCAGCATGGCGAACATCCACAGGATCCTGGCGCCGTCGCGATAGGTCGACAGCTTCGACGACGATCCCTCAGGCCGGCGGCCATAATCGAGCGCGATCTCGCTCACCGGCAGTTTCAGCTGCGAGGCATGCACCGACATTTCGGTCTCGATCTCGAAGCCGCCGGAAACGGCGGGAAAGCTCTTGACGAAGCGCCTCGAGAAGACGCGGTAGCCGGAGAAGATGTCGGTGAAGTCGGCGCCGAACAGCCGCTTGTAGAGGCTATTGAAGATGCGGTTGCCGAAGGCATGGCCGGAACGGCCGGCATCGTCGGTGACGCCGCGCCTGGTGCCAACCACCATGTCGCAGCGCTCGGTCTGCAGGATGTTGATCAGCAGCGAGGCATCTTCCGGCGCATAGGTGCCGTCGCCATCGGCCATCAGATAGATGTCCGCATCGATGTCGGCGAACATGCGCCGCACGACATTGCCCTTGCCCTGGCGCGGCTCGCGGACGACGATGGCGCCCGCTGCGCGCGCCTTGAGCGCGGTCAAATCCCTGGAATTGTTGTCATAGACATAGATCTCGGCCGATGGCAGCGTCTCGCGAAAGCGCCGCACCACCTCGGCGATGGTCAGTTCCTCATTGTAGCAAGGCAGGAGCACGGCAATGGCCGGCTCATGGCGGACTTCGTGCGGCATTTCCGTCTCCCGACGCCCGGCGGAGCCTCCGGCCGCGCTCATATGCGGCCTCGCTCAGGCGACTTTACTATTTATTGAAGCTGTTAAGGCTAGGTTTAAGGCCGCAGTCTTTCCGACGAAGGTCATGATGATGAACGCAGCCAAGGCGGGTGCTTCCTCCTGGAAGTCCGATATGACGCTGGCGCTGCTTGCCATGCTGGTGGTGCTGGCCGTCAATGCCGCCACGGGCTTTCGCGAATTGAGCAATGCCGGCGGCGACAATGACAGCCTGCTGCGGCTGGTCGAGGTTCGCGACATGCTGGCCGGCCAGGGCTGGTTCGACCTGCATCAGTACAGGATGGGGCCGGAAGGCGGTTTCGTCATGCACTGGTCGCGGCTGGTCGACGCACCGCTCGCCGTCATCATCCTCGCCGCCTCGGCGCTGACCGGCAGCATGGCCATGGCCGAAGCGATCGCACAGGTGCTGTGGCCGTCGCTGCTGTTCTGCCTGGCGGTGTTTTTTACAGCCCGTGCGGCACGCAGCTTCGCCGGCGTCGGCGCCGTGCTGCCCGCTATCGTCATCGGCGCGGCGGCGCTGCATTTCATCGGCATTTTCTTGCCGGGTGCGCTCGATCATCACAATGTCCAGCTGACGCTGACCATGGCCAGCCTCAGCCTGCTGCTCGAGGCGCCGGCGCGTCGCTGGGCGGCGCTGATTTCCGGGCTGTGTGCGGCCCTGACGCTGGCCGTCGGCATGGAAACCGCGCCCTATGTCGCCACCATCGGCGCCTGCATCGCTTTGCTGTTCGTCGTCGATCCCGGCGGCGAACGCCGGATCGCCAGGGATTTCGGTCTCGGCTTTGCCGGGGTTTCAGCCCTCGTCTTCGTCACCACCATCCCGCCATCGGCCATGGGCCAGCCGCAGTGCGATGCCTTCTCGGCTGTGCAGTTCGTGGTGGCGGCAATCGCCGGACTGGGGCTTGCCGCCGTGACGTCGCTCACGGTGTCCAATGGCACGGCCGGACGCCGCCTGATTTCGCTCGGCCTGCTCGCGCTTGTGCTGGGCGCCGTTGTCGCGGCGCTGTTTCCGCAATGCCTTGCGGCTCCCTACGCAAACCTCGATCCGCGCCTCAAGGAATTGTGGCTCGATCACATCGACGAGGCGCAGTCGCTGTTCAGTATTGCCGTCAATGAGCCGGCGTCGCTGGCGGCGCGCTATGTCACGCCGCTGGTGGCGATCGCGCTGATGGCGCTTCGCCTGCGCGGACCATGGCGCCGCCAGGACAGCCTCGTCGGCGCCTTGCTGGTCGGCGCCTTCATCGTCAGCGCCTGGCAGGTCCGCGGCTCGACATTCTCGATCGCCTTTGCCGTCATCCCGCTGTCGGCCTGGATCGCAAGCTGGCGCGAACGGGCGAGGATCAGCCCTGCGCGCAGCGTATCGCTGCGCATGGCGGCGGTCTGGCTGGTGTCGGCGAATGCCGTCTGGGCCGGCGCTGCCGCCGCGACGTCGAGCGTATTCGAGGCCAGCAAGGTCTCGGTCGAGGCACAGGACACCGACAGCGATCCGTCCTGCGAGCGCAAGGCCTCCTTCGCGGCGTTGGCCCGGCTGCCGGACACCACGGTGCTTGCCATTTCCAATCTCGGCTCGCCCATCCTTGCCTATTCCGGGCACCGCGTCTTTGCCGGCCCCTATCATCGCAACATCGCCGGCGACCTGCTTGCGCTCGATGCCTTCCTCGGATCGGCGGACCAGGCGAGGACGATCGCGGCGGCTCACCACGTCGGCCTGATGGCGCTCTGCCGCGGCAGCGCCGAAAGCAAGATGCTTGCCGCCAAGGCGCCGCAAGGCTTCCTGGCCAGGCTGATGCAGGGAAGCGTCCCCGATTGGCTCGAACCGGTGGCCGAAACGCGCGGAACCCCGGTCGAACTCTACCGCGTCCGCTAAAGCATCATTCGCCAGCGAAAAATCGATTTCGCGATACGCTTCCTAAACGCTTTGCTGCCAGTCTCAGCCTAAATTTCGGGCGTCACAAACAGGGATACCGATGCAAACGACGTTTGGCACCGGGCAGGCAAGCAGGGAAAACTCGGATCTGGCGTTCACCGATGCGCTGACCGGGCTTGGCAACCATCGCCGCTTCTTCGACAAGGTCGATCGCCTGATCAGCGACCGTGCGGATGATCCCGCGCCGTTCACGGTCGGCATTCTCGACCTCGACGGCTTCAAGCCGATCAACGATCTGTTCGGCCACAAGGCCGGCGACGACATATTGATCCAGGTGGCAATGCGGCTGCGCGCTTCGATGGACAGCCACTCCACCGTTTGCCGCATCGGCGCCGACGAATTCGCCTTCCTGTATCCGATGGTGTTCTCGGAGGAAGCGGCGGCCGAGAAGTCGCGCATGATGATCGAAATCCTGTCGGCGCCCTACGATGTCGGCGAACGCACCGCCAGGCTTTCGGCCTCGGTCGGCTGCTCGCTCTTTTATTCCGGCGACGAAACCACGGAAATCCTCGTCAACAAGGCCGAAACGGCGCTCTACCACGCCAAGCGTTCGGGCCGTGGCCGGGTCGTCGTCTACACCCGCGAAATGGAAGAGGCGGCCAAGCGCGTCACCCGCATCGAACAGGCGCTGCGCCGTGCCGTCTCGGCCGGTGAGGTCGAACCGCATTTCCAGCCCATCGTCGATTTGACCACCCGCCGCACCATCGGCTTCGAGACGCTGGCGCGCTGGACCGATCGCGACCTCGGCGTGGTGCCGCCGACCGTGTTCATCCCGATCGCCGAAGAGCGCGGCATCATCGGCCCGCTGTCGCAGCTGGTGCTGCGCAAGGCGACCGAAGCGGCGCGCAGCTGGCCGAAGGACCTGTTCCTGTCCTTCAACCTGTCGCCCTCGCAACTCGTCGACCAGAACACCGGCCTGCACATATTGTCGATCCTCGACCGCACCGGCTTCGATCCGCGACGGCTGGAGATCGAGATCACCGAAACCGGCCTGATGAACGATCCGGCCTCGGCCGAGAAGATCGTCGAGGACCTGCGTCGCGTCGGCATCCGAGTCTCGCTCGACGATTTCGGCACCGGCCAGTCCTCGCTCGGCCGCTTGCGCGAATTCCATTTCGACAAGCTCAAGATCGACCGCGCCTTCGTCTCCTCGATCCTCGACGACCGCCCGTCGGAACACATCATCCGCGCCATTCTGGCCATGTGCGAAGGGCTCGGCATGGATGTCGTCGCCGAAGGCATCGAGGAGGAGGCGCAGGCCGACCGCCTCGTCCAGTTCGGCTGCGCCGGCGGCCAGGGCTATCTCTTCGGCAAACCGGTCGACGCCGACGCCACGCTCGGCTACCTCCGCGATTCCTATCGCGGCGCCCTCTACGCCAAGGCAGTCTGACCGGCGGTCTTGCCTGCGTCGAGCAAGTCAGCGGTGCGAGCCAAGATCGACTGTGGCCGCCATCTTGCGTCCTTTTGTCTGACATAAGCCAAACAAATCGCCGTTTTCGCCCTTGCTCCCCGGACTTGGCTGGATAGGATGCGCGCCGACCGGATCGGGAGAGAAAAATATGATGCCATCGGCCGATTTTGCCGACCTCAGGGGAGCCTCGGTGCTGATCACCGGCGGCGGTTCCGGAATTGGTGCGGCACTGACCGAGGGCTTCGTTCGCCAGGGCGCCCATGTCGCCTTCATCGACATCGCCGATGGCCCAAGCACGCTGCTTGCCGACCGCGTCGAAAAAGAACTTGGCCGGCGACCGCTCTACCTCAAGACCGATTTGCGTGAGGTCGAGGCGTTGCGCGCTTCGGCCGCCAAAGCGGCTGAGGCGCATGGCGACGTCACCGTGCTGGTCAACAATGCCGCCTGGGACGAACGCCACGACGTCGCCGACGTTACCGTCGAGTTCTGGGACAATAATCTCGCCGTCAATCTGCGCCCGCATTTCTTCACCGCACAGGCGGTCGCGCCGGGCATGAAGCGGGCCGGCGGCGGTTCGATCATCAACTTCACCTCAACCTCCTATCTCATCAACCACCCCGATATGCCGGCCTACACCGCCGCCAAGGCCGGCATACTCGGCCTCACCAAAGGTCTCGCGGGCAAGCTTGGGGTCGACGGCATCCGCGTCAATGCGATTGCGCCGGGCTGGGTGATCACCGAGCGGCAGCGGGAACTCTGGGTCACCGAGCAGGGGCTCGCCGCCCATGTCGCCAAGCAATGCATCAAGCAGGTCATGCAGCCCGACGACATCGTCGGCACGGTGCTGTTCCTGGCCTCCGACGCCTCGCGTATGCTGACGGCGCAGATGTTGATCGTGGACGGGGGTTTCCTGTGAGCCCGGTGAATCAAAATCCGGCAACAGGCACGCCGGCAGTCGCCGCCGTCGACTGGGGCACGACCCGCATGCGGGTCTGGCTGGTCGACGAGGCGGGCGGGGTGCTTGCCGAGCGTCGCGGCGATGATGGGTTGATCACCGCGCAGCAAAAAGGCTTTTCGACCATCCTCGAGGGCCATCTGGCGGCGCTCAGCGCACCTGACACACTGCCAGTCATCATCTGCGGCATGGCCGGCTCGCGCCAGGGTTGGCTGGAAGCGCCTTACGTCATCGTGCCGGCGCCGCTCAGTGCCATCCTCGCGGGGGCCGCCCGCATTCCCGGCCAGAGCCGCGACATCCGCATCGTGCCTGGCCTGGCGCAGCGCCTGGAAGATGCGCCGGACGTAATGCGCGGCGAGGAAACCCAGCTTGCCGGCGCCGGTTTGCCGGCAAAAGGTCGCCATCTCGTCTGCATGCCCGGCACCCATTCGAAATGGGTTCTGGTCGAAGACGGCGCGGTCGACGGCTTCTGCACCTGGCCGACCGGCGAGCTGTTTTCGGTGCTGGCCACTCACTCTATCCTGCGCCATTCGCTGGGCGAGAGCCCGAAGCCGGTCACTCCGGACAATCCGTTCTTCCAGGAATGGTGCCGCAAGGCTTTGGCGGAGGGCGGCGATGTCACCTCGCGGCTGTTCTCGATCCGCGCCGCCGGCCTGCTGCAGAACCTCAAGGCCGACGATGCCGCCGCTTGCCTGTCCGGCCTGCTGATCGGCGGCGAGATCGCCTCGGCGGGCCGCCGCTATGGCGAAAGCACCACCGCAATCGTGCTGGTTGCGTCCGGCTCGCTAGCAGCCCTCTACCGCCAGGCGCTAGACCTTGCAGGGCTTGCCGTCAGGACGGTCGACGCCGACGAGGCGGTGCGTGCCGGCCTTATCGAGGCAGCGCGGGAAAATGGCATGATCGCCAAATGACTCACCAGAGTGGAGTGACAGCGTGACCCAGACCGCCCCCTTCCCGAAGCTCAAGCGTGGTCTTGTCGCCATTCTGCGCGGCCTCAAACCCAGCGAGGCGGTTGCCATCGGCCAGGCGCTGTTTGACGCCGGCATCGAAGCCATCGAGGTGCCGCTCAATTCGCCGGAGCCGTTTTCATCGATCGCCAGCATTGTCACCGCTTTGCCCAAGACAACGCTGGTCGGCGCCGGCACGGTGCTGACTTCAGCCGATGTCGACACCTTGGCCAAGGCCGGCGGGCGGCTGCTGGTCAGCCCCAACATCGATGCCGACGTCATGGCCCGCGCCATGCACCATGGCATGGTGACGATGCCAGGCGTGTTCACCCCCACCGAAGCTTTTCAGGCGATTAGGCTTGGGGCTTCGGCGCTCAAATTCTTCCCGGCAAGCGTGCTCGGGCCTAGCGGCATTTCGGCGATGCGGGCCGTGCTGCCGGCCGATACCGTGGTCGGCGCCGTCGGCGGCGTTTCCGACAAAGACTTTGCCGGCTACAAAGCCGCTGGGGTGACTGCTTTCGGTCTTGGCTCCAGCCTGTTCAAACCCGGCATCAGCGTCGACGAGGTGGCCTCGCGCGCGCAGGCGGCGGTGACGGCCTGGGATGCGGCCTTCGGCGGAGCGGCATGATGGACAAGGTTTCGGTTTTTTCGGACCATGTCTGTGAACTCGGCGAGGGGCCGAGCTACGATCCCGCCACCGACACGCTGTTCTGGTTCGACATCGTCAACGGGCTTTTGCTGGAGCAGGGTGTCACGTCCGGCGCGCGGAAGGTCCATGAGCTCGGCCAGATGGCCAGCGCCATCGCCATTATCGATGACAGTCGCCAGCTCATCGCCACCGAGACTGGCCTGCATGTCCGCGACGTCTCGACCGGCAAGCTGACGCTGCATACGCCCATCGAGGCCGACAATGCGCTGACCCGCTCCAACGATTCGCGCGTCCACCCTTGTGGCGCCTTCTGGGTCGGCACGATGGGCAAGGGTGAGGAGAAGGGCGCCGGCGCCATCTACTGGTTCTTCAAGGGCAAATTGCGCACGCTTTACACCGGCATCACAGTATCGAATTCGATCTGTTTTTCCGAAGACGGCTCGATTGCCTATTACACCGATACCTCGACCGGCCTCTTGATGCGGGTCGCCTGCGATCCGGCGACTGGCCTGCCGGTCGGCGAGTCCAAAGTATTCGTCGACCATCGCTCGTCCAAGGGCTTTGTCGACGGCTCGGTCGTTGATCGCGACGGCGTGCTGTGGAATGCCGTCTGGGGCGGCAAGGCGGTGAAGGCGTATTCGCCGGACGGCACATTGTTGCGCGAAATTGCCATGCCGGCGGGGCAGTCCTCGTGCCCGGCCTTTGTCGGCGCCAAGGCCGATCGGCTGGCGGTGACCTCGGCCTGGAAAGGCAAGGACGAAAAGCAGCGCAAGCTCGACCCGCAGGCCGGCATGACCTTCCTGCTTGACCTCCCCGTCAACGGCCGCTTCGAACCGCGCGTGCTGATCGCCTGAGTGTACCGGTTATTGTGCAGGCGTCGGGCGCGGGTCGATTTCGCGCAAGCCGATCGCATTGGCCGTGCGATGCTGTGGCTGCATCACCGAGAAGCGTTGACCCATGCCGCGCCCGACCTTGATCCTCGTCCATGAGCCGGAAAGGGCCTGTTTCGACAGGCTGGTCGCCGACGGCTTTCCCGCCGAGCGCGCCTTGGAAATCTCGTCTTATCTGGCGCAGTCGACCGATCTCGCTCCTGAGTTCGATCAACTGGCGACCGCTTGTGAAAAGCGCGGCCAGGCCTTTATGCCGGTTGCACTCGACGATGCGGCAAGCGCGCTGGCGAAGGCCGATCCCGCAACCACGCTGGTCTGGACGCTGACCGACGGCATTGCCTATTTCCGCGGTGCTGCAGCACCCGCACTTGCCAGGCTGAATGGGCTTAGAACCATCGGAGCCGACGATGCGCTGTTCGCGCTTTGCCAGGACAAGTTCCGCTCCGGCGCCGTGCTTTGCGCGCTCGGCCTGCCGGCGCCGCAGGCAGGCCTGGCCCGCGACGGCCGCTGGCTGGCCGACCCGCCAGCTTCGGAAGCCGGCTGGTTCGTCAAGCCGAACCGGCTCGGCTCCAAGGTAGGCATCTGGCCGGATTCACGCTGCAACGACCTGGCCCATGCGCTGGAGCTTAGCCGGCGGGTCTATGCCGCCTACCGCGACGATGTCGTCGTCCAGTCCTATGTCGGCGGTCGCAATGTCCGCGCCAGCTTCCTTGGGCTGCAAACGGATGCCGGGGCGGAAGCGCTCGGCGTTGCGTTCGTCGACTCCGGCGGCGATTTCCAGACCATGGCGGACTCGATGGCGCTCTACGGCGACACCGGCGAGGCCGCCAAGGCGGCCGGACTATACAGCGAGCCGGTGCTGGAGGCGGTTGCCGACACCCAGCCGGCAGCCGCGGCAACCATCCGCCGCATCGCCGAGCGGCTGGTCAGCGGACTTGGCCTGCGCGACGTGTTTTCCATCGATTTCAGGGTCGAGGCCACCGATCATGTCCACCTCATCGAGTTCGAGGTCTGTCCCGGCCTGCCCTGCTTCGATTTCCGCGCCTATTGCCTGATGCAATGGGGCATGACGCTGGCCGATGCGGTTGCCGAGACGGCGGCGAACCGACTGAACCGACAGGCGATCTGAACGGTCGAGGGACCAGCGCGACCTACCGCGCCTTGACGGCTTTTGCTCCACCTTTAGTGTCGCGGGACAGTCCTCAGGCAAGGCCGCGCGATGAGCACACCAGCAAGCTCCCTCCACCATCACATCAGGCGCATGGCCGGCCGCGATCCGCACGAGGCGCATCGCGTCGCCACGCCGCTCGAGCTGCTGTTCGATCTGACCTTCGTCACCGCCTTCAGCCTTGCCGCCGCGCAACTGGCGCACGCCCTTGCCGAGGGCAACTACGCGGCGGCGCTGATCGGCTTCGGCTTTGCCAGCTTCGCCATCTGCTGGGCGTGGATCAATTTCTCCTGGTTTTCCTCCGCCTATGACACCGACGATTGGATCTTCCGCCTCGTCACCATGGTGCAGATGATCGGCGTGCTGGTGCTGGCCATCGGCCTGCCGCGCATGTTCGCCTCGATCGAGCATGGCGAACACCTCAACAATTCGGTCATGGTGCTGGGCTACGTCATCATGCGCGTCGCCATGATCTTCCAATGGCTGCGCGCGGCGCGGCAGGACTTTGGGCGGCGGCGTGCCTGTCTCACCTATGCCATCGCCATCGCGATCGCCCAGGTCGGCTGGGTGGTGCAGATCCTGGTCGATTTCTCGCTGGAGACGAGCCTGGCTTTCGGCACCGTCCTGCTTCTCATCGAGCTTGCCGGGCCGGTCATCGCCGAACGCCGGGATGGCGGCACGCCCTGGCACGCGCACCACGTCGCCGAGCGCTACAGCCTGTTCGCCATCATCGCGCTCGGCGAAGGTGTGGTCGGCACGCTGGCGACGCTGTCGGCCGTGGTCGAGGAGCAGGGCTGGAATCTCGACGCCGCCTTGATCGGCATTGCCGGAATGGGTCTCACCTTCGGCATGTGGTGGGTCTATTACATGCTGCCCTCGGGGGCGGTGCTGCACCAGCACCGCAATCGCTCTTTTGTCTGGGGCTATGGCCAGATGCTGATCGTCGCCGCCATCGTCGGCACCGGCGCCGGGCTGCATGTCGCTGCCTATTTCATCGAGCACAAGGCCCATATCGGCCCTGTGGCGACACTGCTCTCGGTCGCCATTCCGCTAGGCGTCTTCCTGGCTGCGATCTATGCGCTCTACTACTATCTCGTCCGACGTTTCGATCCCTTGCACATCTGGCTGCTGGCGGGAACGGCCGGCGTCGTGGCTCTTGCCGTCATCGCCGCCCTTGCCGGCGTCGACATGGCGGTCTGCCTCATCATCCTGACGCTGGCGCCGGCCGTCACCATCGTGGGCTACGAGACGCTGGGACACCGCCATCAGGCGGAGGCGCTGGCGGTCGAGGAAACGCCGCGCTGAGCAGCGAGGCTCCGCCTCAGATACCTTCGACGAGCACGATCTCGCCGTCGGCGACCTTCTGGCGGATGGCGACGGCGCGCTGGTATTCCGGCGAGTGATAGCAATCATGCGCCTCTTCAAGCGATTCGAATTCGATGATGACGTTGCGGGCGCGGCCTTGGCCCTCGGCCTTTTCGTGCTCGCCGCCGCGCGCCAGGAATTTCGCGCCGAAGCGCTCGAAGGCGAGCTTCGCCGCCGCGACATAGTCCTTGTAGCCTTCGGCGTCGCGCACATCGACGCGGGCGATCCAGTATCCCTTGGGCATTGTTCTTCTCCTGGTTCGAAAAATGTCAGGCGGCGCGCATCTCTTCCAGTATGGCTTCGGCAGCCGCGCGCCTGTCGCTTGCCGCCACGATCGGCCTGCCGACCACGAGATGGCTGGAGCCGTTGCGGATCGCCTGGCCGGGCGTCACCACGCGTTTCTGGTCGCCATGGTCGCTGCCCTTGGGCCGTATCCCCGGCGTCACCACCGCCAGGTCGGGTCCGACGATGCGGCGCACCGCTTCCGCCTCCTCGGCCGAGCAGACGACGCCGCCCATGCCTGCATGCAGCGCCTGTTCGGCGCGCCTCAGCACCAGCGTGTGCGGGTCGTATTCATAGCCGGCGTCGATCACGTCCTGCTCGTCCATCGAGGTCAGCACGCTGACCGCCAGCAGGCACAGGTCGCTGCCGCGCGACGCTTCCACAGCTGCCTTCATCGCCTTGGGATAGGCATGGATGGTCAGCATCGTCATGCCCATGCGCACGATGTTCTCGACACCCTTCGCCACGGTGTGGTCTATGTCGAGCAGCTTCATGTCGAGGAAGATCTTCGTGCCGCCGCTGGCCAACTCCCTGGCGAAGTCGAGCCCGCCGGCGAAGGCCAACTGATAGCCGATCTTGTAGAAGGAGACGACGCCGTCGAGTTCGCGCACCGCCTGTTCGGCCTCTTTCACCGTCGGCACGTCGAGGCCGACGATCAGCCTGTCTCTCATCGTATGGGCCTGCATGGCTGTGGAAATCATGCCCCGGTCCGGGTCGACAGCATGCGCGAGGTTTCGATCAGCGTGCGGCATAGGTGCTCCATCGATTTGGTCAGTCTATCATCCCTGAAATTGCCGTCGCCGTCGAAGGCATTGCCGCCATCGGATACCGAGCATTCCGGCGTCACCATCTCCAGCTGGCAGCGCACCAGCACGGCGCGCAGATGGTTGATGCAGCGGATCCCGGCGAAATGTCCGTTGGAAGACGAGCACAGGCCGGCGACCTTGCCGACAAGCGGCCTCACCGGCCAGCCGCCATCGAGGCGCACCCGGCTTACCCAGTCGATCGTGTTCTTGAGCAGTGGCGGGATCGAGCCATTATATTCCGGCGTCGCGATCAGTAGCCCGTCATGGGCGGCGATCAGCCGGCCGAGCTTCACGGCGTTGTCGGGAACGCCTTTTTCCTTTTCGAGGTCCTCGTCGATGATCGGCAGCGGATAGTCGGCCAGCGAAATGCGCGTCACCTCGGCGCCTTGCATGGCCAGCTCCTTCTGCGCCACATCGGCGGTCCTGCCGCTGAAGGCGCCGCTGCGCACCGAGCCGGCGAAGACGAGGATTTTCGCGATCACAGCCATTGGCCACTCTTGTTCCCGGACAGGTACAGCCAGAGGCTGCGCAAATCAACGCACTGGCTCAAAAAACGGAAACGATCGGGGGGCAGGCGCGCGAAGGTGTGCCGAGCAGCTGGGCTATTGCTAGTGGGTGACCGCAATTCTTGCACTCAGCGCGATGAGTGCAACTCCGAGCAAGGCATCTATCGGCCTGCGGACGCTGCCATATACCGACCGAACCCTTCTTGTGGAGAACATTAGCGCGACAAGCCCAAACCACGCCATCGCGACCAGCCCGATTATGGCCAGCGACACTGCCTGGACCCAGATCGGAGCCTGCATCGGCAATACCGATATGAACAGGCTCGCGAAGAACGCGGCCGTCTTCGGATTTGTAATTCCGACAACGAATCCGCTTCGCCAAGGAGCCGTAGTCTCTGCGCCACTGACGGCCAGCGGTGGCCGCGCCTGCCAAGCCGACAAAAGGATCTTGCTGCCCAGGTAACCGAGATACACGGCACCGGCGATCCGGACGGCAAGGTGAGCCCATGCAATCTGCGTCAGTACGAGGCCCAGGCCACACATCGCGAGAGCCGCCCACACCATGATCGCTGCGGCAATGCCAAGCGCCACATGGAACCCCGCGCGACGGCTGATCAGCGCATGGGAAGTCACGGCTACAAAATCGGGTCCTGGGCTCATGGCGCCGAGCAGGAAGACCGAAGCAAGGGTCAGGAATTGCGGAAGGTAGCTCATGCGATACTCCAGTTTCAGTCTCGTCGTACCGCACGCCTGCATGCCGGAGAGGCCAGGAAAGCCGCTCGCCGATTTCGAGGGTCGTTTCCCTCACCTTCACAAAACCTACAGCGCTCTTTAATATGAGCGAAATGAAAGATATTTCGGCAGCCATGAACAAAGCTAATATCAACATCACGATGGTGCGCGTCCTGACATCGCTCAGCGAGACGCGCAGCTTCACCAAAACCGCCGAGCGGCTCTGTCTTTCTCAATCGGCCATAAGCCATGCAATGAAGGCGCTGGAGGAGATCGTTGGCGCGCCCCTCGTCATACGTGATCGGCGCGGTGTCGCTTTCACCGCAACCGGCGAGGCGGCTTTGGACGCGGCGCGCGCCGCTTTGCATGCTTTAGGCCGTCTTGTCGGCCTACGGGAACACTCCATCAAAGGCAGAGTACGGCTCGCGCTGGTCAGCAGCGCCTCGGTAAAGATTGCTCCATATGCGTTGAACATTACTTCCGTCCGGCACCCGGAGCTTGCTGTCGAACTGCTCTTGGGCACGGATACCGAGGTGGCGGAGTGGGTCGATCGCGGTGCCGCCGATATTGGACTGTCCTACATCGCCGGCAATTGCCAAGCCGAGGAACTTGTCGACGACGAACTCTTTGTGGCGTCATCGCAAAAGAACTCAGTCCAAGGCGGGTCATTTCCGATCCGCGCTCTCGACGGCCAGCCATTCATCATGTCGAGCGGCGGCTGCGGACCAATGCTTGCCGAATTGTTCCAGGATTTTGGCGTTGCGCCAGTTGTCATCCTGTCGGCGAGCGATATGGCGGCGCTGCTTGCTCTGGTTGGGGCCGGGCGCGGTTTGTCGATTGCGCCAGGCCTTGCGTTTCCGGCCGATTGGCAGCGAACCGTCGCGAGGCGTCCTCTTGAGCCGCGTGCGCGTCGGCCTCTGCTGCTTCTGCTCTCCAGCAGCGCCGAAGCAACGGCCGTGCGGGCCATGTGCGCGGCGATCAGAGAGGTCGCCACGAGTTTGCGAGGCGGATAACAGTCAAGGATGTGGATCGACCCTTCAATCGAGCTTCCTTCGGGAAACGTCGATCCTCTACAAGGCGCCAGAGACTTCTCCCGCCCTCGATACCAAGCTAATGCGCTTCCCGCCGGTAGATCCACAGCTGCGTCGGCGGGATGTTGCGGAAGATGAAGTCGAAATGCTTGACCGTGTAATTGCCGCGGCCGGGCGGGATCGGCGACAACGGCCCATAGGTCAGCTGCACGATCGGCCGTCCAACCGGGATGCGGTCTAGCAGGCTTTCAATATAGGCGATCCGCTGTGCGACCGGAAAATTGAGCAGCGGCACGCCGGAGACGACGGAATCGAAAACCATCCCGCTCTTCTCGCCAAGCGTGGCGTTGAGATTGAAGGCATCGCCCTCGATGACGTTGACGCCGGGATAGAGATGGCGCAGATGGCGCACGAAATCGGTGGAATATTCGACCGCGTAGAGGTTTTCGGGCTTAACGCCCTGGGCGAGGATTGCACGCGTGATGACGCCTGTGCCGGGGCCGACTTCAAGCACCGGCAGGCCGGACTTCGGATTGACGATGGAAGCCATCTTGCGGGCGGTGACGGAGCTTGTCGGCACGATCGAACCGACCGACTTCGGCTTGTCGATCCAGCCTTTGAAGAATTTGAGTTCGTCGTCGAACTTTTCCGCCAGCGCCTTCCGCAATCCCGGACCACGTGCCATGCAAGTTCTCCTCAACACTCCCCGAACGCTACTTAGCAGCTAACAGGTCCAAGGCAAGGCGCGATCTGGCATAAGATGTTGATGACGTTCGGGAAGCGTGGCGGCCTTAGTTTGGGTTCAGTGCTCGCCGAAGGATTCGAAAAAGTCCTTCATGCGGGCGAAAAAGCCGCTCGACTGGGGCGAATTATCCTTCGACGACAGCTGCTCGAACTCTTCCAGCAACTCGCGCTGGCGGCGCGACAGATTTTGCGGCGTTTCGACCGCGGTCTGGATATAGAGGTCCCCGACATTGGGCTGGCGCAGCACCGGCATGCCCTTGCCCTTGAGGCGGAACTGGCGGCCGTTCTGCGTGCCTTCGGTCACTTTCACCTTGGTCTGACTGCCGTCCAGCGTCGTCACCTCGAACGAGCCGCCAAGGGCGGCCGTCGTCATCGATATCGGCACCTTGCAGTAGAGATCGGCGCCGTCGCGCTGGAAGAATTCATGCGGCTTCACCGCCAGGAAAATATAGAGGTCGCCCGATGGGCCGCTGCGCAGGCCCGCCTCGCCCTCATTGGCAAGCCGGATGCGGGTGCCGTCCTCGATGCCGGCCGGGATATTGACCGACAGCGAGCGTTCCTCGGTGACGCGGCCCTGGCCGGCGCATTTCGGGCACGGGTCCTTGATCGTCTGGCCGCGGCCTTGGCATTGCGGGCAGGTACGCTCGATCGAGAAGAAGCCTTGCGTCGCCCGTACCTTGCCGTGGCCATGGCACATCGAGCAGGTCACCGGCTGGGTGCCGGGCTTGGCGCCGGTCCCGGAGCATTCCGTGCATGAGATCGAGGCCGGCACGCGGATTTGCGCGGTCTTGCCGGCAAACGCTTCTTCCAGCGTGATTTCCATATTGTAGCGCAAATCGGCGCCGCGTTCGCGGCCGCCCGACGAGCGGCGCTGGCGCCCGCCCATCATGTCGCCGAAAATATCTTCGAAAATGTCGGCGAAGCCGCCGGCGCCAAAACCTTGCGCGCCGCCATTCATGCCGCCCTGCTCGAAGGCGGCGTGACCGAAACGGTCATAGGCCGCGCGCTTCTGCGGGTCCTTCAGCGTTTCGTAGGCTTCGTTGATTTCCTTGAACTTATGCTCGCATGAGTGATCGCCGGGATTGCGGTCGGGATGGAACTGCATGGCCAGCTTGCGGAAAGCGCTCTTGAGCTCCTTCTCGTCGGCGCCCTTCTGCACGCCCAGCGTCTCGTAGAAATCAGCTTTCATCTTTTCCCGCAGTCCGGATGCTCAACGTCTTGATGCATGTTGCGTCGTTTGCCGGCACGTTGTCTCGATTTAGGAGCGGTGCTGCCCGGATGCTAGGGCCGGCGCGCTTGTGCCTGTGTTTTTCAGTGACTTTTTCGGCAAGGCCCGCACTTTTTCAGCGAGGGTTGCAAAAAAGCCCGGCTTTGCGCCGGGCTTTCCGCTTTATTTGCCGTCAACCGGTCAGGCCGACTTCTTCTTCTCGTCGTTTTCGTCGATTTCCTCGAAATCGGCGTCGACCACGTCGCTATCCTTGGCCGCGTCCGCCTTGGCGTCGGCTTCCGCCGCTTCCTTCTGCGAAGCTTCGTACATGGCCTGGCCGAGCTTCATGGATGCTTCGGCAAGCGTCTGCGACTTGGCCTCGATGTCGGCGGCATCGTCGCCTTCGGCAGCAGCCTTCAGCGCCGTGATAGCCTCCGATATCGCCGTGCGCTCGGTTTCCGAAACCTTGTCGCCATATTCCTTCAGCGACTTCTCGGAGGAGTGCACCAGCGCCTCGGCCTGGTTGCGGGCCTCGACCAAAGCACGCCGCTGCTTGTCGGTCTCGGCATTGGCTTCGGCGTCCTTGACCATCTTCTCGATGTCGGCGTCCGAAAGGCCACCAGAGGCCTGGATGCGGATCTGGTGCTCCTTGCCGGTGCCCTTGTCCTTGGCCGAAACGTTGACGATGCCGTTGGCGTCGATATCGAAAGTGACCTCGATCTGCGGCACGCCGCGCGGCGCCGGCGGAATGCCGACCAGGTCGAACTGGCCGAGCGCCTTGTTGTCGGCAGCCATTTCACGCTCGCCCTGGAAGACGCGGATGGTCACGGCCGACTGACTGTCTTCAGCGGTCGAGAACACCTGGCTCTTCTTGGTCGGGATGGTCGTGTTGCGTTCGATCAGGCGGGTAAACACGCCACCCAGCGTCTCGATGCCGAGCGACAGCGGCGTCACGTCGAGCAGCAGCACGTCCTTCACGTCGCCCTGCAGCACGCCGGCCTGGATTGCGGCGCCGAGTGCGACGACCTCATCCGGGTTGACGCCCTTGTGCGGCTCCTTGCCGAAGAACTGCTTCACGATCTCCTGGATCTTGGGCATGCGGGTCATGCCGCCGACCAGGACCACTTCGTCGATCTCGCCAGCCTTCAGCCCGGCATCCTTGAGCGCTGCCTTGCAGGGCTCGATGGTGCGCTGGACGAGATCGTCGACCAGCTGCTCGAACTTGGCACGGGTCAGCTTCAGTGTCAGGTGCTTGGGGCCGGTCGCGTCGGCGGTGATGAAGGGCAGGTTGATTTCGGTCTGCGTCGTCGACGACAGCTCGATTTTGGCCTTTTCAGCCGCCTCCTTGAGGCGCTGCAGCGCAAGCTTGTCGTTCTTCAGGTCGATGCCCTGTTCCTTCTTGAACTCGGCCGCCAGGTATTCGACGAGACGCATGTCGAAATCCTCGCCGCCGAGGAAGGTGTCGCCATTGGTCGACTTCACTTCGAACACGCCGTCGCCGATTTCGAGCACCGAAATGTCGAACGTGCCGCCGCCAAGGTCATAGACGGCAATGGTCTTGCCATCCTTCTTGTCGAGGCCGTAGGCAAGTGCTGCAGCCGTCGGCTCGTTGATGATGCGCAGCACCTCAAGGCCGGCGATCTTGCCGGCGTCCTTGGTGGCCTGGCGCTGGGCGTCATTGAAATAGGCCGGAACGGTGATGACCGCCTTCTCGACCTTCTCGCCGAGATAGGCCTCCGCCGTTTCCTTCATCTTCTGCAGGATCATGGCCGAGATCTGGCTGGGCGACTGCTTCTTGCCGCCGGCCTCGACCCAGGCATCGCCATTGTCGCCCTTGACGATCTTGTAGGGGACAAGCTTCTTGTCCTTCTCCGTCACCGGGTCGTCATAGCGGCGGCCGATCAGGCGCTTGACCGCGAAGATGGTGTTTTCAGGATTGGTGACCGCCTGGCGCTTGGCCGGCTGGCCGACGAGACGTTCGCCGTCGCCCGAGATGGCGACGATGGAAGGCGTCGTGCGCGCGCCTTCCGCATTTTCAATGACCTTGGGCTCCTTGCCATCCATGATGGCGATGCAGGAGTTGGTGGTGCCGAGATCGATACCGATTACTTTTGCCATTTTTCTAGTCTCTCCGCTAAGCAGGCTCTCAGGACCCGTAAGGCGTTCCGACGAAAGCCCCTGTTCACAAGAAATTCCGCTCCGGCAACCGGCATTCCGGCACTGGGCGGCTTGGCGCGTATATAAGAACAGGCGGCATCGGGCGCAAGCATTCTGCGCATGGCATCCACCGCGCCGCGCTTGGCGCCTTTGAACAGCCGCCCGGCGGCCCGGATGTGCTCAAACCGCGCTCAAAACCCCAGGATCTGCGCGATCCCCCGGCGAAGCGCCCAGTCAGGGCTTCGAAACCACAAGAAAACGTCACCTATGCGTGAGAGAGGCGGCTCCTGGCTGAGGAAGGCGCCTGCCCACAGCAGACACAGGCAAAAGCGTCACGCGGCATGCGACAGCGATTTATGCGCCTCGGCCAGGATTTCGAACGAGCGCACGCGTGCCGCATGGTCGAAGATCTGCGCGGTCACCATCAGCTCGTCTGCGCCGGTGCGACGCACGAACGCGTCTATGCCTTGCCGGACGGTTTCGGGAGAGCCGACGACGGCGCAGGACAGCGCCTGCGAAATCATGGTTTTTGCCATCGGCTCGAGCGTCTGGTCATAGCCCTCGACCGGCGGCGGCAGGCGGCCGGCCCGCCCGGTGCGCAGATTGACGAAGGCCTGCTGCAGCGAGGTGAACAGCAGTTTGGCCTCAGAGTCGGTTGGTGCGGCGAAAACATTGAGGCCGAGCATGACATAGGGCTTGTCCAGCTGTTCCGAAGGCTGGAAGCGCGAACGGTAGATCTCCAGCGCATGGTCCAGTTCGGCCGGCGCGAAATGCGAGGCGAATGCATAGGGCAGGCCGAGCATGGCGGCGAGCTGCGCGCCATAGAGGCTGGAACCGAGGATCCAGACCGGCACCTTCTGGCCTTCGCCGGGCACGGCGTGGATACGCTGGCCTTCCGCGGCCGGCTGGAAATAGCCCATCAGCTCGACGACATCCTGGGGGAAATTGTCTGACGCATCGAGATTGCGGCGCAGCGCACGCGCCGTTCCCATGTCGGTGCCGGGCGCCCGGCCGAGGCCGAGGTCGATGCGGCCGGGGTGCAGTGCCGCCAGCGTGCCGAACTGCTCGGCAATCACCAGCGGCGCATGGTTGGGCAGCATGATGCCGCCGGCGCCGACGCGGATGGTCTTGGTGCCGTCGGCGACATGGGCGATGACGACGGCGGTCGCCGCGCTGGCGATGCCCGGCATGTTGTGGTGCTCGGCCAGCCAGTAGCGCTTGTAGCCGAGCCGCTCGGCATGGCGGGCCAGGTCGAGCGAATTTGCCAGCGATTGCGAGGCGTCGCTGCCTTCGACGATCGGCGACAGGTCGAGAACGGAAAGTGCGGTCATGGGCCTCAAGCCTTTACGATGTTCAACTGCCTGACCCTGGTTTCGAAGGCGCGGTCGGGAATGACGATGTCGAGCTGGCGCCAAGCAACGGGTCCAGATTCTCGAACGGGATCGCCTGCGGATGCTGGCGATGCAGCGCGCTCAGCGTGTCGAGCGACGCATCGATCGGACCGCGATAGCCAATGCGGTCGAAATAGGAATCGAGGTCGAAGGAGGCATCGTTCATCGCAGGGTCCGGCTTGACCGGCTCGATATAGGCACTCCGCCTGAAGACAACAAATGCGAGATGATGGACGGGCGCGGCAAGCTTATGCCGCGGCCTTGCCGTTCTCTTCGGCCGCTTCCTCCTCCACCACGGCCGTCTGCTGTGCGGCGAGAAAATTGCCGACATGGCTGAGGCCATCGAAATGATCGCAGAACACTTTGACGACGACCAGCAGCGGCACCGCCATCAGCGCGCCGACAAAGCCCCAAAGCCAGGACCAGAAGGCGATGGCGATGAAGATCGCCACGGCGTTGATCTCGAGGCGTCGGCCGACAACCATCGGCGTAACGAACTGGCCTTCGACGATGTCGCACAAAAGCACGAAGCCCGGCGCCAAAAGCGCGTAGGTGATCGAGTCGAAGCTGATCATCGCAATGACGCTGACCAGCACGATGGTGATCAGCGCGCCGACATAGGGCAGGAAGTTGAGCAGCGCCGCCATCGTTCCCCAGACGAGCGGGTTGGGCATGCCGAGCGCCCACAGGCCAAGGCCGATAACCGCGCCGAGACCGGCATTGATGACGGTGACGGTGAGCAGATAATGCGAGATTTCGCGCTCGACGTCATAGACGACGCGCAAGGCCCGCTTCTTCTCACTGAGGCTGGCGAAGGACTGGATGATCTTCTCATAGAACATCGTGCCTGACGCCAGCAGGAACAGCGACAGCACGAAGATGATGGTCAGGCTTGTCCCCGCCGACAGGACGTTGCTGGCGGCGGCCGACAGGACGCCGGACTGCGCCATCGCCACCTTCTGGATGCCCGGCTCCTGCGAGGTCTCCGTCATCTGTTCGATCTGATGCGAGATCTGCATGATCCTCTCGAGCGGACGCCGTAATTGCGCCAGCCGTTCGGTAAGTTGTTGGCCGATCGACGAGGTGTTGTTGAGAAGGTCGATGACCGGGCCGCTGAGCAGATAGCCGGCAACGCCGAAGACGCAGATCGACAGCACGACCAACATTGTCGCCGAAACCACTTCCGGAATGCCGCGCTTGCGCAGGAAGCGGACGATTGGTGTCAGCGTCAGCGTCAGCAGGAAGGCGAGGATGACCGGCATGAAGAAAGCACGCGCGAAATACAGCGCGTAGATGGCCATGAACAGGAAGATCCCGATGAGCAGCGAACGCATCAGATGCGTGTCGGCACGCGCCACAACTCTCGCCTCTTCGGTCTCGGCAAGGCCAGCACCCAAAGCGGCGGGTTCGGCTTTCATGATTTTCCCTCAGCGGCGCACCGCAATTGGTGCTTTCCCCTGACGGAAACGCCTCTGCAAGCCCAAGGTTCCGTTAGCCGGCAAGGCCCTCAATCCGGGCCGCCCGTCGCTCAGGCGGCTGGCGCTGCGACGGCGACGCCGGGCTTGGCGGTCTCCTTGCGTACGATCGGCGCCACCTTGGTGCCGTAGAGTTCGATCGCCTTCATGATCTTGGCGTGCGGCATGGCGCCGATCGCCATCTGCAGCAGAAAGCGGTCATTGTTGAAGATCTTGTGCTGGGCGACGATCTTTTCCGCCACCTGCTCCGGATTACCGACAAACAGCGCGCCGTTCGGACCACGCGACTGATCGAAATGCGCCCGCGAGGTCGGGCCCCAGCCGCGCTCGCGGCCGATGCGGTTCATCACTTCGGCCTGTGGGCCGTAGAAATCGTCGGCCGCCTGTTCAGTGGTGCCGGCGATGAAGCCGTGCACATTGATGCTGGTGGCAAGGCCCGAGGGATCGGTACCGGCCCGCCTGGCGGCATCGCGATAAATGTCGAACAGCGGTGCAAACCGCGCCGGCTCGCCGCCGATGATGGCCAGCGCCAGCGGCAGGCCGAGCACCCCCGCGCGGGCAGCAGACTGCGGCGTTCCACCTATTGCGATCCAGATCGGCAATTTGTCCTGCAGCGGCCGCGGATAGATGCCGCGGTCGTTGATGGGCGCGCGCAGATTGCCGGACCAGGTGACTTTCACATTATCGCGGATGGCCAGCAGCAAATCGAGCTTTTCGGCGAACAGCTCGTCATAGTCCTCGAGATTGTAGCCGAACAGCGGGAAGGATTCGATGAATGAGCCGCGCCCGGCCATGATCTCGGCCCGGCCGCCCGACAAAAGGTCGAGCGTTGCGAACTGCTGGAAGACACGCACCGGATCGTCGGAGGACAGCACGGTGACCGCGCTGGTCAGCTTGATGCGCTTGGTGCGTTCGGCGGCAGCGGCCAGCGCCACCACCGGCGCGGACGCGGCATAGTCGGGTCGGTGATGTTCGCCCAGACCAAAGACGTCGAGGCCGACCTGGTCGGCCAGCTCGACCTCCTCGATCAGATTGCGCAGCCGCTGATGCGGGCCGATCGCGCCGGGGCCGGGCTCCGGGCTGACGTCGGCGAAAGTGTAGAGACCGAGTTCCATGGCATGTCATCCAAATGTTCTGATTTGCCGCTAGAGGTAGCGGCGAGCCGCCCCGGCCGCCAGAGGGGCGGATAGTGAACAGTGCATGTCGGTTTCGGCCGGCTTTGTTTCAGGGAAAACGCGTCTCCCGGCTGCAACAGCATAAACTTTCATGGCTGGCATACCGTTTTGGCGCTTGAACTCTCGGTTTTCGCGCGTATGTAAGCGTCGCGAATTGACTTCAGGGAAGTGGACTTGGCTATCTACAGGGAAAAAGACATTTTCGAGCGGCGCAATGCCGCGAACGAGGCAAAGAAGGCGCTTCTGGAGCGCTTCAAGTCAAAGCCGGCGGCTGATGATCCTGCGGTTCTGGCCAAACAGGCCGAACGCAAGGCGATTCTTGAGGCTCGCGAAATACGCGAGGCCGAAAAGGCCAGGCTGAAGCAGGAAAAGCTGGCACGCGAGGCGGTCGAGAAGGCCGAGCGCGAGGCAGCAGCCGAAGCGGCGCGTATTGCGGCCGAAGAGGCAGCGCAGGCTGAAGCGAAGATCAAGGAAGCCGAAGAAAACGAGCGCATTGCCCGTTTGCTGGCCGACGAAGCCGAACGCAAGGCCAAGCGCGACGCACGCTATGCGGCGCGCAAGCAGCGTACCGGCAGGACGCCTCCGGGCTTCTCCGCCCGCTAACGCTTCGATCGAAACGATCGGACATCAGGGTCGCCTTGCAGCGGCCCTGAGGGCGTTTGCCTAATTTAAGGGTTTGATGCCTCGGAGCTCAGGCGGCGAGCTTCAGCCCCATAATGCCGCAGACGATGAGCGCAATGCAGGCGAGCCGGATGGCCGTCGCAGGCTCGCCCAGCAGCCAGATGCCAAGCAGCGCCGTGCCGACCGTGCCGATGCCGGTCCACACCGCATAGGCCGTGCCGACGGGCAGCGTCTTCAGCGCCAGGCCAAGCAGGCCCAGGCTGATGATCATCGAGGCGACGGTTAGCACCGTCGGCAACGGCTTCGAGAAGCCGTCGGTGTATTTGAGGCCGATCGCCCAGCCGATTTCGAACAGACCAGCGAAAAACAGAAAAATCCACGACATCGGGATGCACTCCATTCCATGAGCATGGCGGGCCGTCCCGGCCGGATTTTTGAGAAAGGCGCGAGGTCGTCCTCGCCGCTTCGGTATAAGCGGCTGCGCCGGTCCGATCAACAAAACACCGGCAGCATCGTTCATGCCGCCGGTGTCAAAATCTGCGCCGAAACGGTTTGCCCGGATCTCAGCCGTCCCAAGATATTGACGACCTAAGGCGGGCTTACTTTTCCTTGAGCCTCATCGCCTTCACGGGCGGCGCCTTCAGCGCCGGAGCCGCGGCGGGCTTCTTGGCGTCTTTTTTCGGCTTGCGAGCTTCCTTGCCCGCCTTCATCGCACCTTTAGCCATGATTCGTTCCTCCAGTTGCTGGGAGGCCAAGTGAAACAAGAGAAACGCCGGACTGCAAGGGGGCGGGCGTCCGTCGCCGGCGCCGGCGGGCCGCTTTCAACCGGTTTCTAATTTGCTCGTAAACCATTCCGGTCCGTGCCATGGTTGCCTTCGCACTGCAGCATCGGCCATGCCTTCGCCCGGCGATGATCAGGAAGTGCGGTCAGGACGACAATGCGAATCCGCATCGGCAGCGAGATGAGTTTCGATTTTCCGCAGGAAACGCCGCTGATCGCGATGCTCAACGTCCACTACTCCAGGGCCTCCGATCTCGAGCGCCCGGATTTCCTGACCTCCAACCCGCCGGTGCCGATCCAGAGCTACCGCGACAGTTTCGGCAATTGGTGCAACCGTTTCGTCGCCCCGCCCGGTCGCTTCACCTTCGGCACCGATTCGGTAATCCGCGACCCCGGCACGTTCGAGATGGGCGACCTGATGGCCTGGCAGCACGAGGTGCGCGATCTGCCGTCGGACACATTGCTCTTCCTGTTGCCGAGCCGCTTTTGCGAGAGCGATCTGCTGGCCAGCGAAGCCTGGCGGCTGTTCGGGCATACGCCGCTTGGCATTGCGCGCGTCCAGGCGGTCTGCGACTTCGTCCACAACCACATCGTCTTCAGCTACGGCAATGCGCGGCCGACCCGCACCGCGGCGGAAGCCTATCGCGAGCAAAGCGGCGTCTGCCGTGACTTTGCCCACCTCGCCGTCACCTTCTGCCGTGCGCTAAACATCCCGACCCGCTACTGCACCGGCTACATCAGCGACATCGGCCTGCCCAAACCTTGGGCGAGCATGGATTTCGCAGCCTGGATGGAGGTCTATCTCGGTGGCCGCTGGCATGTCTTCGATCCGCGGAACAATTCGCCACGCATCGGCCGCATCCTGATCGCGTCGGGTCGCGACGCCGCCGACGTGCCGCTGACCCACATCTTCGGACCGGGCACGCTGGCTGGTTTCAAGGTGTGGACGGACGAGATCATCGAATAGGGGCGTCTTTCCGCAAGCTGGCCTACAAGACCCTGAACGACCGGGCGATTCGTGCGTTGTGATGCCTGTGGAGCTCAGGGGCGTTACATCAGGTTCCTTGGAGGGACAGCATGGCAGCACATGGCGGGTCGAAGACGGTCATCTACGCGGCGCTCGCCGGTAATCTCGCTATTGCTGTGACCAAATTCGTCGCCGCCTTCTTCACCGGCAGCTCGGCGATGCTGTCGGAAGGCGTGCACTCGCTGGTGGATACCGGCAATGGCGGGCTGCTGCTTTACGGCATGCACCGCGCCGCCCGTCCGCCGGACCGCACCCATCCGCTCGGCCATGGCCGCGAGCTCTATTTCTGGAGCTTCATTGTCGCCCTGCTCGTCTTTGCGCTCGGCGCCGGCGTGTCCTTCTATGAAGGCGTCGTCCACATCATGGCGCCTGAGCCGGTCGCCAATCCCAAAATCAACTACATCGTGCTTGGCCTCTCGATGCTGTTCGAGGGCAGCTCCTGGTACGTGGCGCTGAAGGAGTTCCGCCAGCAGAAGGGCAAGCAAGGCTGGCTGCAGGCCGTGCAATCGAGCAAGGATCCGAGCGTCTACACGATCCTGTTCGAGGACAGCGCCGCCCTGCTCGGTCTCTTCGTCGCCTTCGCCGGCATATTGGCGGCCGAACTCCTCGACATGCCCGAACTCGACGGCGTCGCCTCGATCGGCATCGCGATGATCCTCGGCGCCACCGCCATCTTTCTGGCGCGCGAAAGCAAGGGATTGCTCATCGGTGAGCCGGCCTCGGCGGAAGTGCAGGCCAAGGTGCTGGCCATCGCCCAGCAGGATCCGGCGGTGCAGCGGGCCAACGGCGTTCTCACCGTCCATCTCGGCCCGCAACAGATCGTCGCTGGGCTGAGCATCGAATTCGAGGACCATCTGACGGCGCCTGAGATCGAAGCCTGTGTCGAGCGCATCGAGGCGCTCTTGAAAAAAGAAATGCCGGAGATCACCAGACTGTTCGTCAAGCCGCAGACGACCGGAACCTGGGAGCACCGGCGCAAGCAGGTCGAGGCGGCGTCGGACTAGTTCTTGGACCAGCAGTCCACCGTTGGCCCCATCGCCTGGTCCCGCTAAGATCACTCGACGGATTTCGGAGAATCAACCATGAAAATCGATGGTGGGTGCCATTGCGGCGCCATAACTTATGAAGCAGACGTCGACCCGGAAAAGACCTCTATCTGTCATTGCACCGACTGCCAGCAACTGACCGGCACCGCCTTTCGTGTCACCGTTCCCGCGCCTGAGGATCATTACAGGATCACCAAGGGCACACCGAAGGTCTATATCAAGACGGGATCGAGCGGCGCCAAGCGTGCCCAGGCGTTCTGCGGCGACTGCGGTTCGCATCTTTACGCAACGTCGGTTGGCGACGGGCCGAAGGTCTATGGGATCAGGGCGGGGACCGCGCGGCAACGCGAGGATCTCGTTCCGACCCAACAGAAATGGCACCGATCGGCCCTGCACTGGCTTCCGGAATTCGAGGGCGTAAGCATCGTAGAGGCGCAGTAGCACCTGCCTCCCGGTTAAACGCGGCCCAAACCAGCCAATTATGTGCTAGGCTCGCTATCAAACGGATGGCGGGGGATAGCAATGTCGGAAACGGACAAAGTGTTTGCCGGCTCGATTCCGGAAAACTACGACCGCTACATGGTGCCGTTGATCTTCGAGCCGTTCGCCGCGGATTTGGCACGACGGGCAGCGTCCTTGTCGCCCGGCGCCGTCCTGGAAGTCGCCGCCGGCACCGGCGTTGTCACCCGCGCATTGGCGCCGAAACTGTCCCCTGGCGCAAGCTATGTCGTGACCGACCTCAACCAGCCTATGCTCGACTACGCGGCCTCGCGACAAGCTCCCGACAGTCGCATACAATGGCGTCAGGCGGATGCTCTGGCGCTGCCGTTCGAAGATGCGGCTTTCGATCTCGTTTGCTGTCAGTTCGGCGCGATGTTCTTTCCCGACCGAGCCGCCGGCTATCGCGAAGCAAAGCGGGTCCTGAAGACCGGCGGCCATTTCCTGTTCAACGTGTGGGATCGCATCGAAGACAATGTATTCGCCAATGATGTGACGAATGCTCTTGCGGAGATTTTTCCGAACGATCCGCCCCGCTTTCTCGCCCGCACGCCGCACGGCTACAATGACATTGCATTGATCCGCGGCGAGTTGGAAGCCGCAGGTTTCTCCCGTGTGGTGATCGACACGAGGGCCGAACAAAGCCGTGCCTCCTCGCCGCGCCTTCCGGCGGTTGCCTATTGCCAGGGAACTCCGCTTCGCAACGAAATCGAGGCCAGAGGAAAACTGGAAGCCGCAACCGATCACGCCGCGTCCGTGATTGCAGCCAGACACGGCAGCGGCGAGGTTGCGGCCAAGATCCAGGCGCACATGATCGTGGCTATGGTCTAATGCATGGCGCCCAGAAGTGTGCCGCGGTTCTGGGACAACGACATGCATCAAAACAAAGACTTTTAAAGCGCGTCGTATGAATCCGTTCAGCGCGACGCGCTTTAATCGTCGCCTTCGACGACACGTAGCCTGAGCTGCCCCGTCTTGGAATCCGCCACCCGCACCCCGGCTTCGGCCTTGGCGGGTCCGCCACCGCGCACTTCGGCTTCGCTTTCGCCAAACTCCAGCGCTTCGATCTTTTGGCCGCGCTTGGTCACCTTCGACGTCGACACCAGTATCTCGTCGATATCCTTGGCCGACTGGCCAAAATGCGTCTGCAACCGGCGCACGCGTTCGTCGACGCGCGCGACGTCTTCCATCAGCCGGATCACCTCGCCCTGGATCAGATGCGCCTGTTCGCGCATGCGGGCGTCCTTGAGGATGGCCTGGATGACCTGGATCGACAGCATCAAAAGCGACGGTGAGACGATGATGACACGCGCCCGGTGCGCCTTCTGGACCACGGCGTCGAAATTCTCGTGGATTTCGGCGAACACCGATTCCGACGGCACGAACATGAAGGCGGTGTCCTGCGTCTCGCCCTGGATCAGGTATTTTTCCGAGATATCGCGGACGTGAATTTCGATGTCGCGGCGGAAAGCCTGGGCCGCGATCTTCTGTTGTTCGGCGCCATCGGCGGCGCGGATGGCGTTCCAGGCTTCCAGCGGAAACTTGGCGTCGATGGCAAGCTGCGGCGCACCGTTCGGCATCCTGACCAGGCAGTCGGGACGGCTGCCGTTTGACAGCGTTGCCTGGAACTCGTAGGCGCCCATCGGAAGGCCGTCGGCGACGATCGCCTCCATGCGCGACTGGCCGAAGGCGCCGCGCGTCTGCTTGTTGGACAGGATCGCCTGCAATTGCACGACCTGGCCGGCCAGCGACTGGATGTTGCCTTGCGCGGTGTCGATGACCGCCAGCCGTTCCTGCAGTTTGGCGAGGCTCTCATGCGTCGATTTGGTCTGTTCGGTCATGGTTTGACCGAGCCTGCCGGTCATGGCGTCGAGGCGCTGGCCGATCGACTGGTTGAGTTCGGCCTGCCTTGCGCCGAACACGTCGGCGATGGCGCCCATGCGGCCCTGCATCTCGGCCTGGCTTTGCAAAATGCCGGCCATCCGCGCCTCGGCGTCGCGGGCGTGGTCGGCGGCTTCCGCCGCGGCGATGGTGCGCGCCTTGGCCGATCGCCACAGCGCCACGACAAGCGCCAGGAACAGGCCGAGAAACACCAGCGCGCCGAGGGCCAGTGCATGGCCGAGCGTGATCGTCGTGGCGCCAAGCCGGGCAACGGGTTCGGAAAGGATGGTGCTCAGGTCGTTCATCCCGCCAGCATAGCCGATTCGCAGACCTGGCACAGATCAAAACGTGAACGAGACCGATTCGCACCGGTTGACGCTTCTCCTGCGACGTTTTAGGTGAGGCGCCATGTCGATCAAGCCGCTCATCATCCTTCCCGATCCTATCCTGCGCCAGGTTTCCAAACCGGTCGAACGGGTCGACGCGCCTTTGCGCAAACTGGCCGACGACATGCTGGCGACGATGTATGATGCGCCGGGTATCGGCTTGGCCGCAATCCAGATCGGCGAGCCGCTGCGCATGCTGGTCATCGACCTCGCCAAGGAAGACGAGCCGCCGGCGCCGCATGTCTTCATCAATCCCGAAATCCTCGAAAGCGCCGACGCTCGCTCGGTCTACGAGGAAGGCTGCCTGTCGATCCCGGACTATTACGCCGAGGTCGAGCGTCCCGCCTCGGTGCGCGTGAAATATCTCGACCGCGACGGCAAGCTGCAGGAGATCGAGGCCGAAGGCCTGATGGCGACCTGCCTGCAGCACGAGATCGACCATCTCAACGGTGTGCTGTTCATCGACCACATCTCGAAGCTGAAGCGCGACATGGTGGTCAAGAAGTTCAAGAAGCTCGCCAAGGACAAGGCGCCGGGCAAGCTGGTGGGATAGGGAAGATGCCGCTTCGCGTCATCTTCATGGGCACGCCGGAGTTTTCGGTGCCGGTGCTGCGCGCGATTGCCGAGGCCGGGCACGAGATAGCAGCCGTCTACACCCAGCCGCCGCGCGCCGCGGGCCGCCGCGGGCTGGAGCTGACACCGTCGCCGGTGCAGCGCGAGGCTGAGCGGCTGGGCATCGAAGTGCGCACGCCGCTGTCGCTGAAGGGCGAGGCCGAGCAAGCTGCTTTCCAGGCGTTGCGTGCCGATGTCGCGGTCGTCGTCGCGTATGGTTTGCTGTTGCCGAAGGCTATTCTGGAGGCTCCGCGCCTCGGCTGCCTCAACGGCCACGCCTCGCTTTTGCCGCGTTGGCGTGGTGCAGCTCCCATCCGGCGCGCCATTATGGCCGGCGACGTCGAGACCGGCATGATGGTGATGCGCATGGAAGAGGGCCTGGACACCGGTCCGGTGGCACTGGTTGAAAAATGCGCCATAGAGCCCGATATGACGGCCGGCGATCTGCACGACCGCTTGATGAATATTGCTGCCACGCTGATGGTGGAAGCGCTGTCCCGATTGGAGACAAATACCCTGGCATCGACTTTGCAGGCGGCTGACGGGGTGACCTACGCCAGGAAAATCGATAAGTCGGAGACACGTGTGGACTGGACGCGCCCGGCTGCGGAGGTCCACAATCACATTCGCGGGCTGTCGCCATTCCCCGGCGCCTGGTGCGAGGCCGACATCGGCGGCCGCACGGAACGGCTGAAACTGCTTCGCTCGACGCTTTCTGAAGGTACGCTTTCTGAAAGCATGGGCGAGTCGGGAGGAATTCTCGATGACCGGCTGACGGTCGCCTGCGGGTCGGGCGCGGTCAGGCTGGTCGAAGTTCAACGGGCGGGCGGAAAGCCTGCTGCCGCGCAGGAGTTTCTGCGCGGGGCCAAGATCGAAAAAGGAATGAAGTTCTCATGAGCATGATGTCGATACGCGGCGCGACGCCGCGGGACCGCGAGGCCATACGCCTGGTCGAGGAACACGCATTCGGCCAGCAGGCGGAGGCCGGGCTGGTCGACGCTCTGGTCACCGGCGGCGACGCCGTTGTCGAACTGGTGGCGGAAGAAGACGGCCAGGTGGTCGGCCACATCCTGTTTTCCAGGCTGTTCGTCCAGAACGGCGGCAAGCAGTTCGCAGCCGTGGCGCTGGCGCCGTTGGCGGTGGAACCTTCGTTCCACGGCTCGGGCATTGGCGGTGCGCTGATCCGCGAGGCGCATATCCGCCTCAGGGATGCCGGCGAGACGCTCGCCGTTGTGTTGGGCGATCCGGCCTATTACGGCCGCTTCGGCTACAATCATGCGCGGGCCGAAAAGTTTGAGAGCGAATATCAGGGCGAAGCGCTGCAGGCGCTGGCCTGGGGTGACGCACCCGAAAAAGGCAAACTGGTCTACGCCCAGGCCTTTACCGCACTCGCCGCCTGAACGAAGGGTGTATGCCGCGTTTTCGTCTCGATATCGAATATGACGGCAGCCTCTTCGCCGGCTGGCAACACCAGGCGGATCAGCCTTCGGTGCAGCAGGCGATAGAGCAGGCGATCGAGAAATTTTGCGGTGAGGCGGTGCGGATACGCGCCGCCGGCCGCACCGACGCCGGCGTGCATGCGACCGCCCAGGTGGCGCATGTCGACCTCGCCAAGGCATGGCCAAACGACAAGGTGCGCGACGCCGTCAACGCGCACCTGCAGGCGGCAGGCGCGCGCATCGCCATCCTGCAGGCCACGGTTGTCCCCAATGAGTTCGACGCCCGTTTCTCGGCCACCGGACGGCACTATCTCTACCGCATCCTCAACCGGCGCGCGCCTGCAGCGATGGAAAAGGGCAAGGTCTGGTGGGTGCCGAAGCGGCTCGATGCGGACGCCATGCACGAAGCGGCGAAAGTCCTGCTCGGCCGACATGACTTTACCACCTTCCGCTCGACGCAATGCCAGGCCAATAGTCCGGTGCGGACGCTGGAGCGGCTCGATGTAAGCCGCCAGGGCGACCTGATCGAAGTCAGGGCCTCGGCGCGCTCTTTCCTGCACAACCAGGTGCGCTCCATGGTCGGTTCGCTGAAACGCGTCGGCGACGGCGGCTGGACCGCCGCCGACCTCAAGGCCGCGCTCGCTGCACAAGACCGCGCCGCCTGCGGCCAGGTGGCGCCGCCCGACGGGCTTTTTCTCGTCGGTGTAGACTATCCGGAAAAGTTCTAGGCCGGAGCGGCGGTCGGCACAGTGATGCCGAGCAGCGCCACCAGGCCGAACAACACGGCCAGAGACACCACCAACATGCCTGCGAACACGGCGCTGCCGACAGCCGCGCCCTTGCCGATCGCGGCGTTGGTCATCCGCCAGGAGAGTACCAGCGAAAGCACCACCAGAACCAGCCACACCAATTCGGCAACCGGGTTGCCAGACGGCAGGAAAAGCCTGATCAGCGCTGAAGGCAGCAGCATCCAGGCAGTGATCGCCGACGCCCAGTTGCTGGCGACGACATAGTGGACGAAGCGGTCGCCGATGCCGGCGCGCGATGCGACCAGGGCAAGCACAACCAGGGGCAGCAGCCACGAGCCGAGGTCGACGGTCGCCAGGCGAATCAACATGCCCAGCCGGCCGGCGAACGCATTGGGATCGCCGATCTCGTTGGCCGTGCCGACCCAGCCGACGATCATCGCCGGCGCGGCGACGACGATGGCGAAGAAGGAATTCCAGAAGCCGTCCGCCGAAAGGTCGAGCAGCCGCAAGCCGTCGGCCTTTCCGAGCATCAGCCGCCAGGCGCCGTTAAGCGATGAAGAGGTCTCGTCAACCGAAAGCATGATCAGCCCTGCTCGAACCAGTCATCGATGAAGCGCTGGTAGATTTGGGTCAGCGTCTCGAGGTCGGCCAGTGCGACGCGCTCGTCGACCATGTGCATGGTCTTGCCGACGAGGCCGAACTCGACCACCGGGCAATAGTCCTTGATGAAACGCGCATCCGAGGTTCCGCCCGAGGTGGACAGCGCCGGCTCCTTGCCGACTGTCGCCTTGATCGACCCGCGCAGCGTCTCGATCAGCTTGTCGTCGCGCGTCAGGAAGACATGGCTCGGCCGGTCGCGCCAGATCAGCTCGTAGTCGACCGGCGTCTTGCCGGTCCGGTATTTCTTGCGCTTCGCCGCCTGGTCGAGGCGGTTATGGATCTCGGCCTGCACCGTCTCGGCAGTCCATGTGTCGTTGAAGCGGATGTTGAAGGTGGCTGTCGCCTTGGCCGGAATAACATTGGTCGCCGGGTTGCCGACATCGATCGAGGTCACTTCCAGATTGGTCGGCTGAAAATCCTTCGTGCCCTTGTCGAAGACGGGCGACAGCAAGGCGTCGACCAGGCTGATCAGGCCGCGCACCGGATTGTCGGCGAGCAATGGATAGGCGACATGGCCCTGGCGGCCGTTGACCGTGACACTGCCCGACATCGAGCCACGCCGGCCGATCTTGATCATGTCGCCGAGCGTGTCCGGATTGGTCGGCTCGCCAACGATCGCGGCGTCCCATCTCTCGCCCCTGGCCGCCGCCCAGTCGAGCAGTTTTGTCGTCCCGTTGATCGCCGGCCCCTCCTCGTCGCCGGTAATCAGCAGCGAGACCGAGCCTTTCGGACCACCCTTTTTCTCGACATGGCGCGCCACGGCGGCGATGAAACAGGCGATGCCGCCCTTCATGTCGACGGCGCCGCGGCCATACATCTCGCCCTTGGCGATCTCGGCGGCGAAGGGCGGATGCGTCCACGACGCCTCGTCGCCCGCCGGCACCACGTCGGTATGGCCGGCAAACATCAGATGCGGCCCATTGCCGGAGCGACGCGCGTAGAGGTTCTCGATGTCGGGGGTGCCGTCTTCGGAAAACACCGGGCGTTCGACGGAAAAGCCGAGCGGCTTCAGCATGCCTTCCAGGGCAGCCAGCGCGCCGCCCTCGGCGGGCGTTACGGAGGCGCAGCGTATGAGGGTCGCGAGGTTGGCGGCGGGATCGGTCGGCAGTTTCATGGGCAAAGCGATAGTCGAAAGCGAAAGGCCTGTCACGGCCAGAGATGATGACCGGTCCTGCCGCCGACATTATGGTTTTCCTGTCGTATAGTGCAGGCCAACACGAGATAATCGCATGGCCAACGCCGAAAAGACCATCGTCATTGCCGGCGCCGGCAGCATAGGCTGCTATGTCGGCGGCTGCCTGGCGCTGGCCGGACGCAAGGTGGTGTTTTTGGCGCGGCCAAGCATCGCGACGGTCTTGCTGGACGGCGGCCTGCGCATCACCGATCTCGATAATCGCGACCGATCCATCCGGCCGGAGTCCGTCACCACCGATCCCGCCGCTGCCCTGGCCAGTGCCGACGTGGTGCTGGTGACGGTCAAGAACGGCGCTACCGAGGAGATGGCGTCGCTTGTTGCCGGACATGCGCGCGGCGAAGTCGTGGTGGTCAGCCTCCAGAACGGCGTCGGCAATGCCGACCGGTTACGCGCCGGGCTCGGTGGCCGGACTGTGCTCGCCGGCATGGTGCCGTTCAATGTCGTCCAGTCGGCCATAGGCAATTTGCCGCTTCACCTGCATCGCGCCAGCGACGGCAAGGTGAGGATCGAAGACGGTATGGCCGGGCTTGCCGGCCTTCTCGATGTCGAAGGGCTTGGTGTGGAAACGCATGCCGATATGAAGGCCGTGCAGTGGGGCAAGCTGCTGATCAACCTTAACAACGCGCTTGTCGCATTGTCCGGCCTGCCGCTGGCGAGCGAACTTGCCGACCGCCGCTGGCGGCGAATCCTGGCCGGTCAGATTGACGAGGCCCTGGCGGCGATGAAGGCGTTACATATCGCGCCGGCGCGGATCGGCGGCTTGCATCCCGTCCTGCTGCCGAAACTGCTCCGGCTGCCGGACTGGCTGTTCCGGCTGGTCGCCCGCCGCATGCTCGCCCATCGACCCGCAGGCGCGCTCGTCGATGTGGGACGACCTCCAGCGTGGTCGGCCGACCGAGATCGGTGACCTGCAGGGGGCCGTCCTGAGCCTCGCCGAAAAGGCCGGCACGCCGGCGCCTCTGCTGAAGCGGGTCACCGCGCTGGTGCGGCAGGCCGAGCGGGAAAAGCGCGGCTCACCCGGGCTGACGCCGGAAGCCGTCACTGGATAGTCTACTTGCCGCGAGCCTCGGGCCTTGGCCCGCATAGCCCGAAAACAGGCGCGTGGGCCCGCCGCGTCACAGCTTTGGTGCGCGCCTCGGAGCCGGCGCTTTGCTCGCCGGGCCTGGCGCCGGCAGGGGCTGCGCCGCCGGGTGGTTCTCGATCAGCGTGATCTTCTGCCAGATCTTGCGCGACAGGTTGGACGCCAGGTTCTCGACGTCGTTGACGCCGTCGATGACCACATCGTCATTGACCGACTGCGCAAACAGCGCCGCGATCTTGCCGGTGATCGACAGCATCTCCGAGCAATAGTCGAGGTAGCGCGCCAGGTCGGCGGCATTGGTGATGCGCGCCGGCGAATGCGCGGTCGGCCTGAAATTGGCGGACAATGCTGCCGGATCCTTGGTCAGCTGGTGCATGTCGATGACATGGATCAGCGATCTCAACCCATGCAGCTGGCGAAACACCCGCTTGCGCTTGATGCGCTCCTCGGTGCGGATTAGCGCCAGCAGGCCAAGCACGGCAAGGATCATCATGTTGATCGTGGCTTCGATGCCTTGCACCGACTGCACCGCATCGTCGGCCTGCGAGATATGGATGAGCGGCAGGATGGTGCCGACGAACAGGAAGATCAGCGCGCCGGCGGCAACAGCGGCGACGATGGCGCCGCGGAGCCACCAGATCGGCGCTTCGAGCGCCTGCGCCGCCCTGGCCAGGTCGCGCGACAGCGACACCAGTTCGGCGGCGACGCCGCGCAGGCCGGCATCGGGAAAACGCTCGGCGACGCGCTCTTCCAGCCGCTCGGCGGTGTCGATGATCAGTTTCGGATCAAGCGTGCGGTAGCGCATGGCGAGATATCCGGTCGGCGCTCATGGTTCAGCCGGCGCGTTGCTGCGTTTGCCGTAGCGGTTCGGACCGGGGTCACCGCGGAAACACGCTAGAACGAGGAGAAGAATGGGGCCGATGATAAGAGAGATCAACGCGTAATAAGTCGGCTTGCCGAAATCATGAAACCGCTTTGCGGTTACCGCAAAGCTCGACCATGTCGAGATCAGCAAAACGACCCAGAACACAAGTGCCCAGTTCTGGCTGGTTGCGGTGCCGGGTTCCAGTCTCGACAACTGGTAGAGCGGGAAAAACTGTGCAAGCACCAGCAGCAGCCCGGCGAGCACGTAGGCACTTGGGCTGACGCGCCCTGAGAGGCTGAAGAAGAGCCAGGGAAGTGGTGGTGTGTTGGGCAATCTGGAGCGCTCTGGTTGCTCGGACAGGATCAATCACGCAGCAGTTCGTTGATCGAGGTTTTCGACCGGGTCTTGGCATCGACGCGCTTGACGATGACGGCGCAGTAGAGGCCAGGGCCCGGCTCGTTGTTCGGAAAGGCCTTGCCCGGCATCGAGCCGGCGACGACGACCGAATTCGGCGGCACCTCGCCATAAAACACTTCGCCGGTGGCGCGGTCGACGATCTTGGTCGACTGGCCGATGAACACACCCATTCCGAGCACCGAGCCTTCGCGCACGATGCAGCCCTCGACCACTTCGGAGCGCGCGCCGATGAAGCAATTGTCCTCGATGATGGTCGGGCCGGCCTGCATCGGCTCCAGCACCCCGCCGATGCCTACGCCGCCCGAGAGGTGCACATTCTTGCCGATCTGGGCGCAGGAGCCGACCGAGGCCCAGGTGTCGACCATGGTGCCGCTATCGACATAGGCGCCGACATTGACGAAGGACGGCATCAGCACCGCGCCCGGCGCGACATAAGCCGAGCGGCGCACGATCGAAGACGGCACGGCGCGGAAGCCTGCCTTCTCGAAATCGACCGCGCTCCAGCCGTCGAACTTCGACGCCACCTTGTCCCACCAGACCGCCTGGCCGGGGCCGCCCTTGATGATCTCCATCGGATAGAGCCGGAACGAGAGCAGCACCGCCTTCTTCAGCCATTGGTTGACATGCCATTTGCCATCGGGCTGGCGCTCGGCAACGCGCACGGTGCCACGGTCGAGCAGGTCGAGTGAGGACTGGATGGCGTCGCGCGTTTCGCCCCGGGTCGCGGTCGAAATCGTGTCGCGCTCCTCGAAGGCCTTCTCGATCGTCTTTTCGAGGCTGGCCAGATCAGGCTTCGACATGAATTCGCTCCGTTACCACGCTGTTAAGGCCGTCGGCCTTAACCTTGTTTTGAAAGTCGCGCGGACCCTATGTTAAGGCGTATTGGGGGTCAATCGCGCGTGCGCCATGGGACGGCGCAAGTGAACTGTTGGGACGGGTAGAAAGCATATGACTCCTATGGAAAAGGCGGGATGGACGCCGCTGCCGCATTCGGACGAGGATCTGGAGCGCTCGAAAAGCGTTCCCGACACGCCGCAGACGCGCGCCGAAACCTACCGGCTGGCCTGGAACGATCCCGACTTCATGACGCGCCGGGAATTGCGCGCTGTGCGCTTGCAGCTTGAGCTCTTGAAGCCCGAAATGATCCTCGCCGAGCGCGGCATCCGCTCGACGGTCATCCTGTTCGGCGGCGCGCGTATTCCCGAGCCCGGCGGCGAGGCCTGGGCCGCCAAGAACGAGACGCAGAAGAAAAACCTCGAGGAAAACAGCAAATACTACGAGGAGGCGCGCAAATTCGCCCGCCTCTGCTCACAGCAATCGGCCACGTCCTACTACCGCGAATTCGTCGTCGTCACCGGTGGCGGCCCAGGCGTGATGGAGGCGGGAAATCGCGGCGCCGACGATGTCGGCGCGCCGTCGATCGGCCTCAACATCGTCCTGCCACACGAGCAGGCGCCGAACGCCTATGTGACCCCGGAGCTGTGCTTCAACTTCCACTATTTCGCCATCCGCAAGATGCATTTCGTCATGCGCGCCAAGGCCGTCGCGGTGTTTCCGGGCGGCTTCGGTACCATGGACGAATTCTTCGAGACGCTGACGCTGATCCAGACCGGCCGCATGGAGCGCGTGCCGGTGATCCTGTTCGGCAAGGCGTTCTGGCAGCGCGCGATCGACCTCGATTTCCTGGCCGAACAAGGCACCATCACGCCCGGCGACCAGGATATCATCGACTTTGTCGACACCGCCGACGAGGCCTGGGGGATCATCAGCCGCTTCTACAAGTTGGGGGAGTAGGGGAACCGGGAATTGAAGAACTGAAGAATTGAGGAAAAGGAGGTCCGGATCGGTCTCCTTTCACCAGTTCTTCAATTCTTCAGCTCCTCAATTCCTCTACCCCCTCCACTATCCCCGTCAGAAACGTCGCGAGATCGTCGGTGACGAAATCGACGTCGTCCTCATTGGCCGGATCGCGTTCCCAGATCTCGGCAAAGGTCGGCTCGAAATTGCGCGGCACCACCAGCACCGTGGTCATGCCCAGTGATTTCGGCACCTCGAGGTTGCGGGCGAGATCCTCGAACATCACCGCATTGTGTCCGGTGACGGCGTGCAGTTCGGCAAACTTCTCATAGGTCTGCCGCGACGGCTTCGGCGTCAGCCCGGCGGCGACGATATCGAAAATGTCGTCGAAATGGTCGAGTATGCCGAGCTGGCGCGCGGTGCGCTCGGCGTGCCTGCGGTCGCCATTGGTGAAGATGAACTTGCGGCCGGGCAGCTGGCGGATGGCGGTGCCCAGCACCGGATCCGGCACCAGCCACGAATAGTCGATGTCGTGCACCTTTTCGAGAAAATCGTCGGGGTCGATGCCGTGGCGCGTCATCAGCCCGTTCAGCGTCGTGCCATATTCGAGATAGAGTTCCTTCTGCAGCTTGCGCGCTTCCTCGCGCGGCAGCGTGAGCAGTTCTCCGACATAGGCCGTCATCTTGACGTCGATCTGCGAAAACAGATTCGAATGGTGCGGATAAAGCGTGTTGTCGAGGTCGAACACCCAGTCGGTGACATGGGCGAAGCGGGCGGGATCGGGCAGCGTGGTCATGGCGTCCTTATGGCATGAAATATCTGCCGTTCGAACCCCTTTCTGATGTAGAGCTTATCCACAACCTATGTGCATCTAGAGTTGTAAAAATGGGCTCACCATTCAAATTTTAGGCATCACGGAAAGGTGGCCTTCAGGGCTTGCTGGCACAGAGACGGTTCAGTGGGAGCCAGCGATGAGTCGCATAGTCTTAAAGTCCGCCGCCGTCGCATTCGGCTCGGTAGCCATCTCGCTTTTGCTGACGCTGATCATCGTTCCGGCCATGGGTTTTCCGGTCGACCGCACCGTCTGGCTGACATCGACGGTGTGCCCGCTGGCGCTCGCCTGGATCGCCTGCGCCAGCACCTTCTGGCAGAGCGACCGACTGAAAAACGCGCATCGCGATCTCGCCCGCGCGCATGCCCAGCTCGCCGCCGCGCATCGGCGCCTGTCGGCGAAGGCGAGCCGCGACGACATGACCGGCATGCTCAACCGCGAGAGCTTCTTTGCCGCGTTGGACGGCTCGCGGCGCAAATCCGATCGCGGCGCGCTGCTGATCATCGACGCCGACCATTTCAAGGCGATCAACGACAGTTTCGGCCATCTGACCGGCGATGACGCACTGGTGTTGATCGCCAGCGCCATCGAGCGCGGCGTCCGCAGCGGCGACGTGCTCGGCCGCATTGGCGGTGAGGAGTTCGGCGCCTTCCTGGTCGGCGCTACGGAAGCCGAAGCCCGGCGCGTGGCCGAGCGCATCCGCCGTGAAGTCGAGCTGGTCCGCTTTCGTCCGGTCGACGAGCGCACGGTGCCGCTGACCGTCTCGATCGGCGGCATCACCTGTGCGCAAGATGCCGATGTCTCGGACCTGATGCGCGCCGCCGACCGCCGGCTCTACGAGGCCAAGCACCGCGGCCGCAATTTGTCGATCCTCGACCGGGACATTTCCGAAGCTGCCTAGGTGTTGGTGGTGGGGCTGTTAACGGTTCGCCAACATTGTTTCCACGCAACTGCGCCGTTTACCGGGTTGTAACTCGTTTACAGGCAAGGCTTGGCACGGGAATGGCATGTCTGGCCGGTACCTGTGCCGTTCAGGGAACGCCATGCGTGGATCGAAGCCCCCATCCAGAGACGTGTCATGAGTTTCTTCATCAGGAAAATGTCGCGCCGCACCATCGTGCAGGCGCTGATTGCGATGCCGGCGCTACAGCTTTTTCGCAAGCTGCCTGACAGCGACCGCCCCCCGGCCGATCCCGACGAGATCGTCGTGGTCAATGGCTGGATCCTGAAGCGGAGCGACCTGGCATGATCTTCGACAGCTATGAGGCGTTTCGAGCCTCGGATTTCAAGCCCAAGGTCTGCATTCTCGGCTCCGGGCCGGCCGGCACCACCATTGCCAGAAAGCTCGGCGCCGCCGGCATTCCGGTCGTGGTGCTGGAGGCCGGCGCACGCGAATTCAGCGACGAGTCGCAGGATTTCTACCGCGGCTCCACGGTCGGCGATCAATATTTCGATCTCGACATCACCCGGCTGCGCTTCATGGGCGGGTCGTCGAACCACTGGGCCGGCTGGTGCCGCGTGCTCGACAAGCAAGACTTTGAGCCCAAGGCATGGGCGCCGGACACCGGCTGGCCAATCGCCCGGACCGACATCGAGCCCTATCTGTCCGAGGTGCACGACATACTCGAGCTTCCCGACTTCAAGCCCGATGTGCCGATTTCAGACGACATACGCTGGGTGCAGCTGATCAAGAGCCCGGCCGTGCGCTTTGGCGAGAAATTCTCCGACGAGCTCGACAAGAGCAAGAACATAGCGCTCGTGCTCAACACCTATGCCACCGAACTTGCCGGGGACGGCAAACGAGTGACCGGCACCAGGCTGTGGTCGAACGGCAAGGATGCCGGCGCCTTCAGCGCCGATTATTTCATCGTCTGCACCGGCGGGCTGGAGAATTCGCGGCTGCTTCTATGGTCGAACCAGCGCTCGAATAGCGGCGTGGTGCCGAACGCCATGGCACTTGGCCGCTACTGGATGGAGCACCCGACCTTCGAGGGCGGCAATGCCATCCTGGCCGATTACAGCGAGTTCGAGGTCGATGCCGTCAACGAGGCGTTCTTCTCGCCGACGCTCGCCGCCATGGAGCGGCTGCAGATCATGAACTTCGGCATACGCCTGATCGAGACGCCCTATGCCGGCGTCAAGAGCCTGATTGCCGACCTCGCCTGCACCGCGCCCGAGGCCGCCGAATGGGTCGCCTACCAGCTCAGCCAGAACCTGCGCTGTGCGGCCCAGCTCTACGTCGCCTGGGAACAGGCGCCGCTGGCCTCGAACCATATCGAATTGTCGAAGACCGATGTCGACCGTGCCGGCGTGCCGCGCATCGAGCTGCACTGGACGAAGTCGCCGTTGGAGCGCCGCACCATCCTCGAGGGGCTCAAGCTGTTCGGAACGACGCTGATCGAGAAGGACCTCGGCCGCGTCCGCATCATGGACTGGCTGACCAATGGCGAGGACTACCCGACGGATGAGGAACTGGCCGGCCACCATCATATGGGCGGCACGCGCATGGGAACCGATGTCACCAAGAGCGTGGTCGACGCCAACTGCAAGGTGCACGGCATGGACAATCTCTATGTCGGCGGTTCCTCGGTATTCTGCACCTCGGGCGAATGCAACCCGACGACGACGATCACCGCACTTGCCTGCCGGCTAGGCGACCATCTGACCAAAGTAATCACGGTGTGACGAAGTCATCCCCCCGGTGTGACGAAGTCATCACCGTCTGATTGTCAAAAAAGCGAACGGCGCGACAGGATTGCTACCGGCGCTACCCATGCCTTGGTGTCGAAACCCTCGGAAATCAGCGCCAACGAGATCTCCCTCCCCTTGTGGGGAGGGATTAAAGGTGGGGGTAGGTGCCGCGCAAACCCTTCAGGATTTGCTAAACCGTCGCTGGATCCAGTGCCGGCTGCCCCTTGCGGCGGGCGACGATCGCCTTGAAATCGGCGGTCCGGAACGCATCGCGCAACACGTCGAAAGACGGCAGCACGAAATAGGCGCGCTGGAACTTGTCGATCTCGTAGCAGGTGCGCATCACCGTTTCGAGGTCGAAGGGCACGTGGTGCGCGTCCGGGCTCGCGACGGCGAACTGCAATTCGGTGAACGACGACATCAGCCCGGCGCCGAAAGCTTTCAGCTTCTGGCCCTCCTCCTGTATCAGCCCGTATTCGGCGGTGTACCAGTAGAGCCGGGTGATCATCTCGTCACCGCCCAGCGCAATCACGCTCTCGGCCTTCTCGCCATACATCTGCATGAAGTCGGCAAACACCGGCTGCGTCAGGATGGGCACATGGCCGAAGAAGTCGTGGAACATGTCGGGTTCGACGATGTAGTCGAGCTCGTCCTTGGTGCGCAGCCAGTTGGTCACCGGAAAGCGCCGGTTGGCGAGATGGTCGAAGAAGGGCGCGGCCGGGATGAGGCCAGGCACGGCGACGATTTCCCAGCCGGTCAGCTTGCGCAGCTTGTCTGAGACCGCGCCGAAATCCGGGATCTTGTCGAGCAGGCCGAGTGCGGCGACGCCATCGAGATAGGAATGGTGCGCCAGCTTCTGCGTCAGCTTGGTCTGCCGGTCGCACAACGTGCGCCACACCGCCTGTTCGTCGGCGCTGTAGTTGTAGCCCTGCGCCACGGTGAAGTCGGAACGGCACACTGAATAGTCGCCACGCAGGCCTTGCGCCGCGCAATCACGGGCATATTCGGCAACGCTCATCGTCGTCATGGTTCTTCTCCCCTGATCGTGACACTTGAATCTGTCCGCAGAGTCTAGCGGCGGCCGGCGAGGCAATTCAGCTTTGATGATGGCTTGGGTCCATGATTTGAGGTAAAAATCACCAAGCAGAAGCTGAAAGAGAGTGAAAATGCCTCAGTTCGACGATTTCGAGATCAAGATGCTGGATGTTCTTCAGCGCGATGGACGCAAGCCCGTGTCCGAACTGGCGCAGGAGATCGGCCTGTCGACGACGCCTTGCGCCCGCCGCTTCGAGGCGCTGCAGGAGGCCGGCATCATCAAGGGCTTTGCCGCCGTGCTCAACCGCCGCGGCGTCGGCCTGATGGTCGAGGTGTTCATCCAGGTGCGGCTCACCAGCCACAGCGACGGTTCGCCCGAAACCTTCATCGCAGCCGTGCAGCACATGGACGAAGTCTCGTCGTGCTGGACGATGACCGGCGACCACGATTTCCTGCTGCATGTGATGGTGCCCTCGGTCGACGAACTCAACGCCTTCGTCATGCACCGCCTGATGCGCCTTGCCGGCGTGCGCGACGTTCACACCCAGCTGGTGCTGCAGAACATCAAGGGCCCGGGCCACGTGCCGCTCGCCCACCTCAGGCGGTAGGACACGCACCGCCATTTCTGCGGAAAAGCTGCACGCAAACTGCTGAACGGAGCCCAAATGCGAAACTGAAACGCCGGCTACGCCATGCGGACCGTCGCTCAAAGGTCCGTCATGAACATCGTGCTGATCAATCCGCCGCACACCGCCATCGGCAGCCGCGTGCCCGATGACCATCTGCCACCGCTCGGCCTGCTGGCACTGGGCGGCCCGCTTATCGACGCCGGCCATAAAGTCCGGCTGGTCGATGCCGAATTCGGGCCGATGCCGTTGGAAACGCTGGTGCGCGATGCGCTCAGCGGCCAGCCCGATTGCATCCTGATCGGCCACTCCGGCTCGACCTCGGCGCATCCCACCGCGCTCGCGATCGCCCGCATGGTCAAGGCGCTCGAGCCGGCGACGCTGGTGATCTATGGCGGCGTGTTCCCGACCTATCACTGGCGCGACATATTGGCGGCGAGCGATGTCTTCGACTTCATCGTGCGCGGCGAGGGCGAGGCAACCATCCTTGCCCTGGTCGTGGCACTGGACAATCGCCGGCCACTGGCCGATGTCGCGGGCATCGCCTATCGCGACGATCTCGGCCGCCCCTTCGCGACGCGGCCGGCCGGGACCATTGCCGATCTGGACGAGTACCGCGTCGGCTGGGAGCTGATCGATCACCGCCGCTACAGCTATTGGGGCGGCAAGCGCGCCGTGGTCATGCAGTTATCGCGGGGCTGCCCGCATCTGTGCAACTATTGTGGCCAACGCGGTTTCTGGACCCGCTGGCGGCATCGCGACCCCAAGAAATTTGCGCAGGAGATTGCCTGGCTGCACCGCCAGCACGGCGTCGAACTGATCAACCTCGCCGACGAAAACCCGACCGTGTCGAAGAAGGTTTGGCGCGCCTTTCTCGATGCGCTGATCGCCGAGAACGTGCCGGTGCTGATCGTCGGCTCGACCCGGGCCGACGACATCGTGCGCGATGCCGACATCCTGCACCTCTATCGCAAGGCCGGCGTCATCCGCTGGCTGCTCGGCATGGAAAACACCGACGAACAGACGCTTCAATTGATCCGCAAGGGCGGCAGCACCTCATCCGACCGCGAGGCAATCCGGCTGCTCCGCCAGCATGGCATACTGTCCATGGCGACCTGGGTGGCCGGGTTCGAGGATGAGACCTTTCGCGATCTGTGGCGCGGCTTTCGCCAGCTGCTTGCCTATGACCCCGACCAGATCCAGGCGCTCTATGTCACGCCGCACCGCTGGACGCCGTTCTTCCGCATCGCCAAGGACCGCAAGGTGATTCAGACGGATGCCCGGCTGTGGGACTACAAGCACCAGGTGCTGCAGATGACCCGGCTGAAACCGTGGATGCTGTTCTTCTCGATCAAGCTGATCGAGGTCGCGGTGCAGTCGCGGCCGAAGGCGCTGACGCGCATTCTCTTCCACCCCGATCCCGAACAGCGCCATTCGATGCGCTGGTACACGCAAATGGGCCGCCGCGTCTGGTTCCGCGAGGTCTGGGGTTTTCTGGCCCGCGACCGCCGCCTCAAGGATGGTCCGACGCTGGCTGAGTTCTGGGGCGCTCCGCAGGATGCCGATGAGGAATCCATGGTCGTCATGCGCCCGTCGCGCAAGCCGGCCGAAGCGACTGTCGCGATCTCGGCCGGCCCCTGACAGGCTCGCTGCCATTTATAGATACGTACCGTATGCGTGTTGACATACGCAGCGTATGTACCCACTTCAAGCATACGGGGCGTAGGGGAGTGACCCGGACAATGGAGTGAAAATGACCAAACGTGACGCGATCTTTCCTGCCGGCCGGCAGGCTCTCTATGAGATCAATCGCTATTCTGCTGCAATACGATCGGGCGACCTTTTGTTCGTCTCGGGCCAGGTCGGCAGCCGCGAGGACGGGTCGCCCGAACCTGTCTTCGAAAAGCAGGTCCAGCTTGCCTTCGACAATCTCGCGGCAGTGCTGAAAGCAGCGGGCGCCACGTTCGACGATATAGTCGACGTGACCACCTTCCACACGGATCCGGCAGCGCAATGGCCCGTGATCGATGCCGTTCGGCTGAAGGTGTTCGGTGAACCGCCCTACACCAATTGGACGGCGGTCGGCGTCAACTGGTTAGCCGGCTTCGACTTCGAGATAAAGGTCATCGCGCGCCTGCCCCAGCCGGCCTAACGGCTGGCCAGCCGATCGACTGGCCGCCAAGCCAGTTGCACCTCAGGGCACGATCAGCGTGCCGGCGCCGTGTTCGGTGAACAGTTCCAAAAGCACCGCATGCGGCGTCTTGCCGTTGAGGATGACGACGCCTTCGACGCCGCGCTCGATCGCCTCGATGCAGGTCTCGACCTTGGGGATCATGCCGCCCGACACCGTGCCGTCCTTGATCAGCGCCCTGGCTTCGGCCACTGTCAGTTCGTCGATCAGCTTCTTGTTCTTGTCGAGCACGCCGGGCACGTCGGTCAGGAACAAAAGGCGCGTCGCCTGGCAGGCGCCGGCGATGGCGCCGGCAAAGGTGTCGGCATTGATGTTGTACGTGTGGCCGTCGCGGCCCGGCGCCACCGGCGCCAGCACCGGGATCATTTCCGAGCGTGCCAGCAGGTCGAGCAGGGTGCGGTCGACCTCGACCGGCTCGCCGACGAAACCGAGATCGAGCACACGCTCGATGTTGGAGTCCGGGTCGATCATGGTCCTGCGCGCCTTTTCGGCGAACACCATGTTGCCGTCCTTGCCGCACAGGCCGATCGCCCATTCGCCCTCGGCGTTGATCAGCGCGACGATCTCCTTGTTGATCGAACCGGCCAGCACCATCTCGACGATCTCGACCGTCTTCTGGTCCGTGACGCGCAGCCCGCCTTCGAACTTGGATTCGATTCCCATCTTGGCCAGCATGGCGCCGATCTGCGGCCCGCCGCCATGGACGACGATCGGGTTGACGCCGGACTGCTTCAGCAGCGCGATGTCACGGGCGAAAGCCTTGCCGAGCTCGATATCGCCCATGGCATGACCGCCATATTTTACCACCACCGTCTTGTGCTCGTAGCGCTGCATATAGGGCAGGGCCCGCGAGAGCAGGGCGGCCTGCATTTCGGCGGTGGCGGTGATCTCCGTCATCGGCATGGTTCCCTGGATGTGGGTAAGGACGGCGGCGTCTTAGCGGGAATTGGCGCAGGCCGCAAACAGCTTTGCTATCACGATGATGAAATCTGCCGGATCAGGCCGGCACCTTGAGCGGCGCCCGCCGCGTCAGTCACCCGGAAATCTTCTCCGTCTGCGCGGCGAGCGACAAAAGCGTCCTGCTCGTCGCCGGGGCGGCCGACGGCCTGGATGCCGAGCGGCAGGCCGGCATCGGTGACATGGACCGGCAGCGCGATCGACGGCTGGCCGCTGACATTCTGGATCGCCGGCCGGTGGGTGAACCACAGGCTCTTGTCCATCAATTGCCCAAACAGGGATCTGATCTCCAAGAGACGGGTCAAATGCAATTTGTCGAGCAGGTTTTCGATGAGCTCGTCGGCCCCCTTCGGGTCCATGGCGCCTCAGGCAAGCGGCGGATGCGCAATGATCGGGTTGCCTCGGCGCGCGCGATCGCAGCATCGACAAGGTCCGGCGGCGAGATCTCGCCTCTATGCACCAGCTCCGCCAAGCCGGTTGCATCGTTCTCCCACAGCATCTGTTCGGCCGACATTGCTGTTCCCCTTTCTGCGGGAGGCTAACGACAGCCGATTTCCTTGGCACCGACCGGCGATTACTGGCGATCGGGCGCGGACATCGTTTGCGTGGACAACAAGATTTCTGCCTTTGCAAATAAATCGTGATCGCTTAGCTTGTCCGTATGACGCCGCAGGATATCTCCACCCTGATTGTCCGGACCTCGATGAAGGATCGGACTGCGTTCGATCTGCTTTACCGGCAAACCAGTGCGAAACTTTTCGGCGTGTGCCTTCGTGTATTGAAGGATCGCGGAGATGCGGAAGAAGCGCTGCAAGAGGTCTTCGTCAAAGTATGGACGAAGGCGGACCGTTTCGCTGTTTCCGATCTAAGCCCAATCTCCTGGCTGGTGGCCATAGCACGCAATCATGCGATTGATCGCATCCGGTCGCGACGCAAGCCCGCTGCCGATATCGATGCCGCGCTCGACGTGGCTGACCCCGGTCCGGGGCCAGAGGCTATGGTTGTTGCGGGTGGTGAATCCGAGCGCATCTATCAGTGCCTTGAAGAGTTGGAACAAGACCGGGCGCAAGCCGTTCGGGGTGCTTATTTGAACGGCGAAAGTTACGCCGAGCTCGCGGTACGTCACAAGGTTCCGCTCAACACGATGCGGACATGGCTGCGCCGCAGCCTGTTGAAACTTAGAGAATGTCTGGAAAGATGACCCTGGCAGAAGAAAATGGACCGGAACGTGGAGGCGACGACCTGCTCGCAGCCGAATACGTTCTCGGCGTGCTGCCGGCGGATGAGCGCCAGATAGCCTCCGGACGCATCGACGCGGAGACCGGCTTTGCCAGTCTCGTCGATTCCTGGGAAGTGAACCTCTCGCCGATGGCTGCCGCTTATGCTGAGGTAGAGCCGCCGGCCACCATCAAGCCGGCTATCGATCGCCGGCTGTTCTCCTCCACCGCGGCGTCGACGACGGCCCCGAGCGGCAGCCTGTGGTCCAGCCTTAGCTTCTGGCGCGGCCTCACCGCAGCGGCTCTCGCGGCCCTGGTGCTCTATGTCGCCGTGCCTTACGTCAGGTCGCCGGTCGTCGTGCCGCAGGAGCGCCTCGTCGCCTCGCTGGCTGCCGAAGGCAGCGATGTCAAATACCTTGTCGTCTACGACGCTTCCCGCCGCGATGTCGGCCTGTCACTGGTTTCGGGCGAACGCGCCGCCGGCAAGGACTTCGAACTGTGGATGATCGAAGGCAAGAATGCGCCGGTCTCGATGGGCGTCATTCCCGCCGGCCAGGTCACGCACATTCCGGTTACCCCGGCAGTGCAGCAGAAGCTGGCGCAAGGCGCCGTGCTCGCCGTCAGCGTCGAGCCGACGGGCGGTTCGCCGACCGGACAGCCGACCGGACCGGTCGTTGCCGCGGGCGACCTGAAGGGCATCTGATAGATCGTAAAACCATGACGTGATAATGAAGGCAGCGGAAGTACATCTTCCGCTGTTTTCGTTTTGGATACGCTGCTGGAGATTAGAGATTCGATCTCCGGAGATAGTTCGCCGACAAGATAAGGATAAATTTTTCCCGGCGCGCGGAAACTCAGGCAGTTCTATTCCGTATCTCCTCATGTTCCCGAAAGAGGAAACAATAACCCCGAGGAGTTCGAACACTATGCGTAGAATCGCCACCCTTTTGCTCGCCGGTACCATTGCCGTCTCCGCCCTCGCCACAATCGCCTATGCCGAGAATCCGATGGTTGGCGGCGCCGCCATGTACGCCAACAAGAACATCGTTGAGAACGCCGTCAATTCGAAGGATCACACGACACTGGTCGCCGCCGTCAAGGCTGCCGGCCTGGTCGAGACGCTGCAGGGCGCTGGCCCCTTCACCGTCTTCGCACCGACCAATGAGGCCTTCGCCGCGCTTCCGGCTGGCACGGTCGAGTCGCTGCTCAAGCCCGAGAACAAGGACAAGCTCACCAAGATCCTGACCTGCCATGTCATCGGCGCCAAGGCGATGGGCGCCGATGTCGCCTCGATGGCCAAGGCCGATGGCGGCACCCATAAGGTCAAGACGGTTGGCGGCTGCGAGCTGTCGCTCAAGGCTGACGGCGGCAAGGTCACCGTAACCGACGAGAACGGCAATGTCGCCAATGTCACGATCGCCGATGTCGAGCAGTCGAACGGCGTCATCCACGTCATCGACAAGGTCCTGCTGCCGAAGATGTAACAAAGCCCCTGCCGCCGACGAACAGGCGGTAAGCTCCTGCAGATTGCGCGGCCCCGCCCCCGTGGGCCGAGCAAACGACCGAGCGCTCCATCCCGTCCGCAACAAGCGCGGAGCCGGTGTGGAGCGTTCGTTTGCAGGACAACCGTCACCGGCTTTTGATTTTCCAGTGGCGGCCAGATCTGGCAAAAACAACCCGCAGGAGGATTTCTGTCATGAACCGTCGAGATTTGCTTTTGAGCGGCGCCGCCATCGCTGCCGTGGCCGGCGCGGCGGCAACGTTGCGCATGGGCGGGCCCGCTAAGGCTGCCGAAACCTTCGAGGTCACCAAGACCGACGCCGAGTGGCACGCCATCCTGTCCGACGAAGCCTTCAACGTGCTGCGCAAGGAAGGCACCGAATATCCCGGCACCAGCCCGCTGCTCAACGAGCACCGCAAGGGCATTTTCGCCTGCGCCGGCTGCGACCTGCCGGTCTATTCCTCAGAGACCAAGTTCGATTCCGGCACCGGATGGCCGAGCTTCTGGCAGGAGATCGCCAACGCCGTCGGCAAGACCGAGGACCGTTCGCTCGGCATGACCCGTACAGAGGTCCACTGCCGCCGCTGTGGCGGCCATCTCGGCCATGTCTTCGACGATGGCCCGGCGCCGACCGGCCTGCGCCACTGCATCAACGGCGTTGCGCTCAGCTTCAAGCCGGCCACTGCCTGACCGTTCGGCGTCTTTAGCGGGGTGGGGATTTGGAGCCGGCGTGACGACCGCCTCTTATCTCTTGAAATGGGGCGAAAACAGTCAACTTCAAGAATTGGCAGACGGCTTTTTATGCGTAGATTCCGCAGCCCTTAACGAGAGGGCCAGAACCTATGCAACGAACTGAAGCACGGGCTCGCGACGGCGAGCCCAAATCGACCGCCAAATCGACCGACGGTGTTGATGCGGACCGGCCGCGAATATCCCATTCCGTGGTGATCGCCGGCGGCGGCCCGACCGGGTTGATGCTGGCCGGCGAGCTTTCCCTGGCCGGCATCGATGTCGCCATCGTCGAGCGGCGCGAGAACCAGGATCTCGCGGGCGCGCGCTCGGGCGGCCTGCATTCGCGCACCATCGAGATTTTCGACCAGCGCGGCATTGTCGATCGGTTCCTGTCGCAAGGCCAGACCGCCCAGGTCGCGGGTTTCGCCGGCGTTTCGCTTGACATCAGCGACTTTCCCACCCGCCACAATTACGGGCTGGCGCTGTGGCAAAAGCACATAGAGCGCATCCTTGCTGACTGGGCCGAGGAGCTTGGCGTCACGGTCTACCGTGGCCGCGAGGTGACTGGCTTAGTGCAGGATGGCGGCGGCGTCGATGTCGCGCTGAGCGATGGCAGGTCGCTTCGTGCCGATTATCTTGTCGGCTGCGACGGCGGCAGAAGTCTCGTGCGCAAGGCGGGGGGCATAGAGTTCCCCGGTTCCGAGCCGACAACCAGCAATTTGATCGCCGAGATCGAGGTAACAGAAGAGCCGCAATGGGGTATCCACCGCGATGCCATCGGAATTCACGGCCTCAGCAGACTGGAAGACGGTACGGTGCGGGTGCTGGTGACCGAACGCGAGGTCGGGGCCGGCGGCGTGCCCACATTGCATGAGCTCAGCGAGGCGCTCATTGCCGTCTACGGCACCGATTACGGCGTCCACAATCCAACATCGCTGGCCCGCTTCACCGACATGACCCGGCAGGCAGCCTCATACCGCAAGGGGCGGGTGCTGCTGGCAGGCGACGCCGCGCACGTGCATCCACCGGACGGTGGACAGGGGCTGCAGACCGGCGTGCAGGACGCGGTCAATCTGGGCTGGAAGCTCGCCCAGGTGGTCAGGAAAACTGCGCCCGAAAGCCTGCTCGACAGCTACCAGGCAGAGCGCCACCCGATTGCCGCGCGTGTGATGAAAAACACCATGGCGTCGGTCGTGCTCCGTCGCGAAGACGAGCGCACCAAGGCGCTGCGCGATACAGTGTCGGAACTTCTCGGCATGGAAGAGCCGCGCAAGCGTTTTGCCGGCATGTTGTCCGGCCTGGACATCCACTACGATCTTGGCGAGGGGCATCCGCTGCTGGGGCGTCGCATGCCGGATCTCGACCTCGTCACCGCTGCCGGTCCGCTGCCGGTTTTCGCCCTGCTGCATGACGCTCGGCCGCTGCTGCTTAATCTTGGTGAGCCCGGCGCTTTTGGTATCGGCCAGTGGGTGGAGCGGATTCAGCTGGTCGACGCCAGCTACGATGGCGCATGGGAGCTTCCGGTGCTGGGGGCAGTCGAAGCCCCACGCGCAGTGCTGGTCCGGCCTGACGGTTATGTGGCCTGGGTCGGCGGCCCTGAAGCAGCCGGGCTAACCGACTCGCTGACCAAATGGTTTGGGCCGCCTGCCGCAGCATAGCGCGCCGGGTGTTCGACCAAGGAGCTTGACAACGATCGATGCTTAAGCGTGACCCCGGAAATCGGGGGTGCTTTCCGGGGTCACACATGAGCGCGCCAGGCGGGGGGTCCGGCGCGCTCAATGGCCTCCGCCGCCGCTGCCCGCGGGCGGCGCCGGCTTGGCGATGACCAGGGTGAAGACCGCCATGGTCGCGAACAGCACGGTCAGCATGGTGAACACATCCATGAACGACAGCAGCGACGCCTGCTGCTGGACCATGCCCGACAGTTTGGAGATCGCCGCCTTGGTGGCGTCGAGGCCGGGAGTCTGCTGGAAGTCGAGCGTCATGTTCTGCAGCTTGGTCTGCGCCGCCGCACTGCCCCATTCCACATGCTCGGCCAGCCTGGCGTAGTGGAAGGCGCTGCGATCGATCAGCACGGTGTTGATGACGGCAAGGCCGACCGCACCGCCGAGGTTGCGGGTCAGGTTGAACAGGCCCGACGCGTTCTTCAGCCGGTCCGGCGGCAAGGTGCCGAGCGCAATGTTGTTGATCGGCACCATGCACAGCATCATCGAGCTGCCGCGCAGGATCTGCGGGATCAGCAATTCCCAGAAATCCCAGTCGGCGGTCAGATGCGTCATCCACCATGTGCCGGCAGCGAAGCCGAACAGCCCGATCATCATCATGATGCGCAAATCCATCTTGCTCGACAGGATGCCGGAAATCGGCGCAGTGACGAACATCGCCAGGCCGCTGACGAACAAGGCTTCGCCGATCATCATGGAATCGTAGCCGCGGATGCGCCCGAGGAACACCGGGTAGAGATAGGTCAGACCGTACAGGCCGATGCCGATGACGAAGGAGAACAGCGAACCGAAGGCGAAATTGACGTTGGTGAAGGCCCTGAGATCGACGATCGGCTCCTCGGCGGTGAAGGCACGCCAGAAGAACAGCGCCGCACCGACAACCATGATGATGGCGCAGATGAACACGGCCTGTTCCTGCAGCCAGTCATGGTTCGGACCTTCCTCGAGCACATATTCCATGCAGCCGAGAAACGCCGCCATGCCGGCAAGGCCCCACCAGTCGAACTTGCTGAACAGGCCGAGATTGGGCTTGTCGAAATCGATCAGGGTCCAGGTCGTGACCGTCACCAGAATGCCTGGAATGACATTGATGAGGAACAGCCAGTGCCACGACATGGCATGGCTGATATAGCCGCCGACGGTCGGGCCGATGGTCGGCGCCAGCGTCGCCACCAGGCCGATCATCGGCGACACCATGGCGCGGCGCGACGGCGGGAAGATGGTGAAGGCGGCGGCGAAAACGCTCGGGATCATGCCGCCGCCGATAAAGCCCTGGATGGCTCGGTAGACGATCATCTGGTCGATGTTGGTGGCGGTCGCGGCCAGCGCGCTGGCCGCCGTGAAGCCGGCCGCGGCGCCTGCAAACAGCACGCGCGTCGACAGCATCCGGCTGAGGAAGCCCGACAGCGGGATCATCACCACTTCGGCGATCAGATAGGCGGTCTGCACCCATGGGATTTCGTCGGAACTGGCGCTGAGGCCGGCCTGGATCTCGGCCAGCGAGGCTGAGACGATCTGGATGTCGAGGATCGCCATGAACATGCCGAACACCATCGCCAGGAAGGCGATGAGGCGGCGCGTCGAGATGGTCGTCGGCACCGCTGGCATGGCCGGCGCCGCTCCTGCTGTTATGGTTGCGGTTGCCATGGCGTTGCTCCCGGCTTTCGCTCAGTTCGCCGCGGCCGGAGCCGTGCGGCTGTCGACGGCGACAACGACGCTCAGGCCGGCGCGCAGCCTGCCTGCCTTCAGCACATCGGCCGGGACGTCGATGCGAACCGGGATGCGCTGCACCACCTTGGTGAAGTTGCCGGTGGCATTTTCCGGCGGCAGGAGCGAGAACACGGCACCCGAAGCCGGCGCCAGCGACGACACCGTGCCTTCGAAATCATGGCCGTCCGTGGCGTCGACCGAGACCCGAACCTTCTCGCCGGGCACCAGCTTGGCCAGCTGCGTCTCCTTGAAGTTGGCAACGATGTAGAGCTTGTCCAGCGGCACCACGACGGCGAGCTTCTGGCCGGGGCTGACGAGGTCGCCCTGCTCGACCGAGCGGTTGCCGACGACGCCGTCATAAGGCGCCTTGAGCACGGTGAAGGACAGATCGCGCGCGGCCTTGTCGCGGTTCAGCCGCAGCGAAGCCAGCGTGCTGGCCGATTCGGCGCGCTGCGCTTCGAACACGCCGATATTGGCCTGTGCGGCTGCAATCTGCGCGTCGGCGCCGACAAGGGCCGCATTGGCCTGGTCGAGAGCGGTCTGGGCATCGTCCAGTTGCGCCTGCGTGCCGACATGCGTCTTGACCAGTTGCGCGGCGCGCTGCTGGGCGCGAGCGGCGTTGTCGGCTGCCGCCTGGTCGGCGACCTTGTGCGCCTGCGCCTGTTGCAGCGAAGCTTGCGCCGCCTTGGTCTGCGCGTCGATACGGTCGAGCGTCTTGGCCAGCGTGGCGATCTGCGCCTCCGCCTGGGCAACGGCTATTCTGTAGTCGCCGTCGTCGATCGTCAGCAGCGGATCGCCGGCCTTGACCTGCTGGTTCTCCGAGACCTTGACTTGATCGACATAGCCGGAAATCTTCGGCGAGACGAACGACATGTCGGCCTGGACATAGGCATCGTCGGTCGAGATCAGGAACCGGCCGTCGGTCCAGTAATCATAGCCATACCAGGCGCCGGCGCTGAGCAGAGCGAGGCCGATGATCGGCAGCATGAACGAGCGAGCCGACCGCTTCTTCTTGGCCGGCACCTCGGCCAAAACTTCGGCGGCAGGCTTGATGGGCGCTTCCGGCGCTTCGATAACCGGCGAGACCTTGGCGTTGGGAAAGGGGCGGACTTCGGCGGTGGTTGGCGTGTTCGAGGACATGATATCTCGCTACCGTAGCTACATAAGGAAAATGTGTTATACTGAACCGTTCGGTTCGATGCGAACGTTGACATAGCGCTAAAGCAGGCCCATATCAAGAGCAATCGAACCGCTCGGTTCGAATTATTTCGCGAGGTGTGACTTTAATGGCCGACACGTTACCCGACGTCGAAAATGATCCGTGCGATGTGCTGGATAGTGCGCGTCGCGGCCGCCCGGCGGCGGGCCAGGATCCGGTCAAGCGCAGCCAGATTATCGAGGGCGCGCGGCGCGTGTTCATCGACAAGGGCTTCGAAGCGGCGTCGATGAACGACATTACCCGCGAGGCCGGCGTCTCCAAGGGCACGATCTATGTCTACTTCGCCAACAAGGAAGAGCTGTTCGAGGCGCTGATCGAGGAAGAGCGCGGCACCATCTTCAAGAACATGTACGACATGCTCGACCGCGCCGACGATCTGCGCCAGACGCTGGTGAAGTTCGGCAAGGTGCTGTCGATGAAGATCACCTCGGCCAAGGTCATCCAGGCGCAACGCACCGTGATCGGCGCCTCCGACAGGATACCGGACATGGGCGCGCGGTTTTACGAACGTGGCCCCAAACGCGGCCACGACAAGGTGGTCAAGTTCCTCGATGCAGCCATCGAACGCGGCCTGCTCAAGATCGATGATGTCGATCTTGCCGCCTATCAATTCACCGAACTGTGCCTCGCCGGCCTGTTTCGCCAGTGCATCTTCGCCTACCGCACCAAGGCGCCGAGCCAGGATGAAATCGACCACATCGTGCGGTCGGGCGTCAGCCTGTTCCTGAAGTCCTACGGCACCGAAAAGCTTGCCGAGGAAGAAAGCCACCAGATGATCGCCGTGGAGGCGAAGCCAAAGGCAAAGGCCTAGTTAGCCAAAGGTCTTTTTTCGCAACTTCGGACGGAAAACCGCTTCACACTTTTCCTGGAGTTGCTTTTAACCGCCATTGGCCGCCAGCACGATCGCCGCGCGCAGTTCGTCCAGACCCTCGCCCTTTTCCGACGACGTGGCGAGCACGAACGGAAACGCCGCCGGCCGCTTCTTGATCTTGGCGAGCGTCTCTTCGATGAGGCGCGGCACGCCGGCGGCCTTGATCTTGTCGGTCTTGGTCAGCACGATCTGGTAGGACACCGCCGCCTTGTCGAGTAGCGACAGCACTTCGTCGTCCTTGGCTTTGATGCCATGGCGGGAATCGATCAGCACATAGACCCGCTTCAGAGTCACGCGGCCCTTGAGATAATCGAAGACCAGCTTGGTCCAGTCGTCCACCTTTTCCTTCGGCGCGCTGGCATAGCCGTAGCCCGGCATGTCGACCAGCGCCATTGGCGGCAAGTCGGTGCCTTCGCCGGAAAACCCGCCCGGCACGAAATAGTTGAGCTCCTGCGTGCGCCCCGGCGTGTTGGAGGTGCGCGCCAGCCCGTTATGGCCGACGAGCGCATTGATCAGCGACGACTTGCCGACATTGGAGCGGCCGGCAAAGGCGATCTCAGGCGGCCCCTCCGGCGGCAGGAACTTCATCGCCGGCACGCCGCGGATGAAGATCCACCCCTTGGTGAACAGGTCGGTGCCGATGACGGTGTTGCCCAGCGCGTTCAAATTGCTGCCTCCAGCCTCGAAATATCGGCGCCCCGGATGGCGTTGAGGTTGCGGCCGATCTTGTCCACCGGCCAATTCCACCACGCCACAGCCAGCAACCGCCGCACCGTCCTGTCGTCGAAACGCATCTTCACCACCTTTGCCGCATTGCCGGCGACGATCGCATAGTCCGGCACGTCATGCGTCACCACCGATTTCGCCGCCACGATGGCGCCGTTGCCGACCGACACGCCGGGCATGATCACCGCATCCATGCCGATCCATACATCATTGCCGACCACCGTGTCGCCGCGCACTTCCTGCGACCACGTCTTCGGGTCGAAGCCTTGCTCCCAGCCATGGCCGAAAATGTTGAACGGATAGGTGGAAAAGCCGGACATGGCATGGTTGGCGCCGTTCATGATGAAGCGCGCGCCCTCCGCGATGGCGCAGAACTTGCCGATGATCAGCTTGTCGCCGATGAAGGGATAATGATGCAGCACGCATCGCTCGGCGAATTTGTCCGGTCCGTCAGGATCGTCATAGTAGGTGAACTCGCCGATCTCGATATTCGGCGCGGTGACCAGGGGCTTGAGGAAGCCGACGCGGGTGTGCATCGGGATGGGGTGTTTGATGTCTGGGTTGGGTCCGTCCATGGCGAGATCCGTCGAGAGTGGCGCAAATTAAAGCCGCCATTCTAGATGGCGTGATCCGCCCTATAGCACCAATCGCCCGATGAGCGAGCCCTGCTGGGCTTCGATGTTCAGTTCGTGCCGCGGCAGATCACGATCAGGTCGACCGCCGCCGTCGGCTAAGGCGCCCTGAAACCCAAAAAAACGGGGCCCTGCGAAGGACAAGCAGGACCCCGGTGGTGTCGAAGACGGCTTCAAAAGAATGGCACCTCGCCGTGAGGTGGGGAAGGCAGACCGAGAAAGCCAGTCGCAGCCCGCCGTCATCCGCCGTTCCCTAAAACCGTTGCTTCGGCAACAGCACCTTGTTGACGACGTGGATGACGCCGTTCGACTGGTTGACGTCGGCGACCGTCACCTTGGCGGCGCCGCCGGACTCGTCGACGATGTAGAGCGAGCCGCCCTTGACCTCGGCGATCAGCGTGTCGCCGCTAACGGTCTTCATCTCATACTTGCCGCCCATCGCCTTGGCCTTGGTCATCATATCCTTGGCCGAGATCTTGCCGGCCACGACATGGGCGGTCAGGATCTTGGTCAGCTTGTCCTTATTTTCGGGCTTCACCAGCGTGGCGACGGTGCCGGCCGGCAGTTTCTTGAAGGCGGAATCGGTCGGCGCAAACACCGTGAAGGGTCCCGCGCTTTCCAGCGTGTCGACCAGGCCGGCGGCCTTGACGGCGGCAACCAGCGTCTTGTGGATCGGCGAGTTGAGGGCGTTCTCGACGATGTTCTTCGAGGTCAGCATCGCAGCGCCGCCAACGGCGGGATTGGCGAGCGTATAGGCCGTCGTAGCTGCGAGGCCCGATAGAGCCAGGCCGGCGGAAAAGCAGAATGCCTTGAGGATGGACTTTGCCATTGGAGAACCCTTCTGGTGCGACAATTGTTGATTCGATTGTCGGGAAGAGTTACGCGGCGATTGCGGGAAAGTTTCGGTGCAGAGTAAAAAATGATAATGATAACAAATACTTAAAGGCGAATGCCCATTCCACGCGCCGCATCCCCGCGATGGACATGACGGGGTCACGGATCAAAAACAGCGGTCTTCGGATTAGAGCTGATCGGTGTTGATCGGCCTTGGCGGTACAAGCAGCAGCCACGCCGGTTGCACGCCGCAAGTTTCGCGCCTCACGGGAACGTGATGCGCGCCTCGTCCACAAAAACCCCGGACGAGCCGGGGCTTTGATTGCCGGAATAGCGCCTTCTATTCAGCCGGCGAGGGTTTCTTTCGGAACAATGCCGTCAGATTGTCCCACAATTCGATCTTGGCGCCCTGGCGCTTCATGATCACGCCCTGCTGCAAGATCGACAGCGTGTTGTTCCAGGCCCAGTAGATGACGAGGCCGGCCGGGAAGCTGCCCATCATGAAGGTGAAGATCACCGGCATCCAGGTGAAGATCTGCGCCTGCGTCGGATCCGGCGGCGTCGGGTTCATGCGCATCTGCAGGAACATGGTGATGCCCATGACCACCGCCCAGGCGCCCATATGCGGCAGGAATGCCGGTGGCGCGAAGGGCAGCAGGCCGAACAGGTTGAAGACCGAGGTCGGATCGGGCGCGGCCAAATCCTGGATCCAGCCGAAGAACGGCGCGTGCCGCATCTCGATGGTGATGTAGAGCACCTTGTAGAGCGAGAAGAACACCGGGATCTGCAGCGCCACCGGCCAGCAGCCGGCGAGCGGATTGATCTTCTCGGTCTTGTACAGCTCCATCATCGCCTGTTGCTGCTTCATCTTGTCGTCCGCGTATTTCTCGCGGATCTCGAGCATCTTGGGCTGCACCTTCTTCATGTTCGCCATCGACGCATAGGATTTGTTGGCGAGCGGGAAGAAGAGGGTTTTGACGACGACCGTGGTGGCAAGGATGGCCAGGCCGAAATTGCCGAAGAATTTGTACAGCGTGTCGATCAGGTAGAACATCGGCTTGGTGATCCAGATGAACCACCCCCAATCGATCAGCCGGTCGAACAGCCTGATCTGCCGGTCCTGGGCGTAGGCGTTGATCTTGTTGACTTCCTTGGCGCCGGCGAAGATCTCGGTCTCCACCGTCGCCGACTGGCCGGCGGCAATGGTGATCGGGTCGGTGAGGAAGTCCGACTGGTAGCGCGGGCGGCCATTGTCGTAATAGGCATAGTGCGGCTGGAAGGGCTGCTTCTCGGTCGGCACCAGGGTGACCGCCCAGTATTTGTCGGTGATGCCAAGCCAGCCATCGGTCGATTTGCTCGGCGTATACAGCTTGTTCTTCTCGATGTCGGCGTATTTGTGCTCCTGCAGGCCTTCCGTGCCGGTGACGCCGATCAGGCCTTCATGCAGCACATAGGAGCTGGCAATGGCTGGCTTGTCGAAACGGATGACGCGGCCGTAATTGGACAGCGTGACCGGGGCCGAGCCTGAATTCTGCACCGCATCGGAAACGGTGAACATGTAGTCGCCGTCGACGGAGATCGTGCGCTTGAAGGTCAGGCCCTTGTCGTTGGTGAAGGTCAGCGTCACTGGCGTCGCCGGCGTCAGAGTCGCATTGCCGTCGACGCTCCAGACCGTTTCCGGGCCCGGCACCGTGCCGGTCGTGTCGCTGCCGACAAAGCCGATCTCGGCATAATAGCCGGTGGGCAGCGCCTGCGGATTGAGCAGCTGGATCTGCGGCGATGTCTTGTCGACCGTCTCGGTATAGTGCTTGAGCTTTAGGTCGTCGAGACGCGCGCCGGCCAGGTTGATCGAGCCCGACAGGCTCGGCGTGTCGATGTTGACGCGGGCCGTCTTGGCCACTTCCTGCGCGCGGCCTTCCGGCGTCGTGACATAGGTGCCGGGCGCGTTTGGAATGGCGCCGGGCGCTGCGGGCGCCGGCGTGCCGCCGGGGTTGGCGGCCTCGGCCGCCTTCTTCTGCTCCGCCGCCCGCTGCTCTTCGATGCGGGCCGCCTCGCGCTGCTGTTCGCTGCGCGGCAGCACATAGAAATATTGCCACAGCCCGAGGATCAGCACCGACAAGACGATGGTGATGTAGAAGTTCCGGTTGTTTTCCATCGAAAGCCCTTGGCCTATCGTGTTCCGCTGAGACGGCGGGAGAGTTCGGCCTTCAACTGGCCGAACGGAATGGTGAGCACGTCTTCACGCCCGACGATGACATAGTCATTGCCGGGCGCCATGTCACTTGCGGCATGGGTGCGCACGGCTTCTTTCAGCCGCCGCCTGACGCGGTTGCGGACAACCGCATTGCCGACCTTCTTGGTGACGGTGAAGCCGACGCGCGGCGGCAGGCCGTCATTGCGGTCGAGAACTTCGACGAGAAAAAGCCGCCCGCGCCGCTTTTCACCGCGGCGGACGGCCAGGAATTCCGCACGTTTCAGAAGCCGCTTGGGGTTTGGTCCCACTGGCTTGCCGGTTGCGGGCAACGATCTCGTCTTCCGTTCAGGCGCTGAGCCGCTTGCGGCCGCGGTTGCGGCGAGCTGCGACGACGCCGCGACCACCCTTGGTGGCCATGCGAGCACGGAAACCGTGCCGGCGTTTGCGGACGAGTTTGGACGGTTGGTAGGTACGCTTCATTTGTTTTAATACCGCGGGGTGCGGCCCTTCTTGATTCTGTCACTGTGTAACAGGAGCTTTGCCGGGCCGGCATTGGCGCGATCGAAACCGCGCCGGGACGAATGGCCCGAGCGTGAGCGGCTTATAGAAAGAAGGGTTTTGGGAGTCAATCCGGCGCGAACGTCAGTTCGTCGCGGCGCGAATACCAGTTCGTCGCGGCGCGAATACCAGTTCGTCGCAGTGCGAACTGCCAGTTCGTCACGACGCGACACCCCGTTCGAGGCTATTTTTATTGCTGGTACCATCGTCCAACGAAGGATGAAATTGGCAAAAAAGCCGCAATCGCCTAATCTCAACCGATCAAGCGTTTGTGAAGACAGGCCTTAATGAGCGAAGTTGCATCAGCGGATGAAGGGAGCGGCCCGGCGACAGCCGATGCCAGCCCGGCGACCGTTCGCCCGGTTGCGAGCCGTTCGGTGCCCAATCGTTCAGTGCCCTTGGCGCGCGGCCTGTCGACCAAGCTGCTCTTGCTCACCATTGTCTTCGTGCTCCTGGCCGAAGTCCTCATTTTCCTGCCCTGGATCGCCAGCTACCGCCTGGCCTGGCTGAAGGAGCGGCTAAGCACCGCTGCCGCGGTGTCGATCGTGCTGGTGCAGGGCGAGCCCAATTCGCTCTCCCGCGCCGCCCAGAACGACGTGCTGATGGCAATCGGCGCCAAGGCGATCGCGGTGCGCGACGGCGGCGTATCGCGCCTGCTGGTGGTGGCCGAGATGCCGCCGCAGGTCGACGAGCATATCGACATCGCCAATGTCGGCATGATCAAGGGCATGACCGGGGCGCTGGATACGCTGTTCTTCGGCGGCAAGCGCATGCTGCGGGTGTTCGGCCCGGTCGGCGACAGCGACAAGGAATTCGAGCTGATCATGCCCGACTATTCCCTGCGCAACGCCATGCTGCGCTATTCGCGCAACGTCGCCTTCGTCTCGCTGCTGATCTCGCTGTTCACCGCAATGCTGGTCTATGCCGCGATCGACCTGATCATGATCGGCCCGATCCGCACCATGACGCGCTCGATGCTGTCCTTTTCCGAGGCGCCCGACGATCCAGGGCGCATCATCCACCCGGCCGCCCGTGCCGACGAGATCGGCGTTGCCGAGCGCGAACTGTCGCAGATGCAGGAACGGCTGCAAAAGATGCTGTCGGAGCAGAAGCATCTTGCCGATCTTGGCCTCGCCGTCTCCAAGATCAACCATGACATGCGCAACATCCTGGCCTCGGCGCAACTGATGTCGGACCGCCTGCGCCTGGTCAAGGACCCGACGGTGCAGGCCTTCGCGCCAAAGCTGTTGCGCGCGCTCGACCGCGCCGTCTCCTATTCCGAAGGCGTGCTCCACTATGGCCGCACGCAGGAGCCGGCGCCCTCACGCCGCCGCTTGCGGCTGCGCCAGCTGGTCGACGACGTCCACGGCCTGCTCGACATCGAGGACGGCATCGAATTCGTCAATGCCGTCGAGCTCGCCTTCGAGGTCGATGCCGATTCCGACCAGCTGTTTCGCGTGCTCACCAATCTCTGTCGCAACGCGGTCCAGGCGATGGCGGCCGACGCCGAGAGCGCGCTGGTGCGCCGGCTCGCCGTATCGGCCGAGCGCATAGGCAGCGTAAGCCGCATCATTGTCACCGACACCGGTCCCGGCCTGCCGGCGAAGGCGCGAGAAAACCTGTTCGCGGCGTTTCGCGGCTCGGCCCGCAGCGGCGGCACCGGCCTTGGCCTGGCCATCGCGCATGAACTGATCCGCGCCCATGGCGGCACGGTGGAGCTGGTCGAATCGATCGGCGGACGCACCACCTTCGCCGTCACCATCCCCGACCAGCCGGTCCGCCTCGACCAGGCCCGCAGCGGCCTGCGCCGCCCGGCCTGAGCTGTATTTGATATTCAGCCGAAGTCGGACTTAGCTGAATCTCAGCACACCTTGATCGGCACCGTCGAAAGCAGCTGCGACAAAACTTTTGCCGGATTGGCTTGCTTTTCGGAAATTCAGTCGCTAGGGAACACGTCTTGTCGCGGCCGGTCGTCAGGATCGGTTAGCGGGGCTATGTAAAGCATGGCCTGTTGCGCGCCCGTAGCTCAGCTGGATAGAGCACCAGACTACGAATCTGGGGGTCAGGAGTTCGAATCTCTTCGGGCGCGCCATTTCCGCCGAAACTGTGATTTCCTGCGATCCGCTAGCCGGTCTTGGGCTCGCATATGAAGAGCAGGTCGCGGAACACGTTGCCGAGCACCGCCTCATTCGAGTGCTGGAGAACTGGACGCCGCTTATTCCAGGCTTCTTCATGTATTACCCCAGTCACCAGCATCAGCCTGCCGCACTAACTGCGCTAGTCAACGCGCTGCGGTGTTCTTGAAATGGGCCGGTATGCGGCGACCGTTATTCCGCTTTCCCGGATCAGGGCCCAATCGGCCTCGCCCCAGCCAGATACCGCTCATTGTCGAACGGCTCGGCGTGGGTGCTGTCCGGGCTCCACATGTGGCGGTGGGTCTCGGTAAGATTGCCGAGATAGACATGCAGTGCGCCTGAGCGGGCGCTGCCGGTGTTGGCGACCGCGTGCACAGTATCAGGGGTCATGTGCACCACGGCGGGCGCCGCGATGTCGTGGCGTTCCGGCGCATCGATCTCGCTGCCGTCAACGGGATAGTTGAAGTTGGTCTCGCTACCCTTGTAGATGCCGATCAGCGCATCCATCAGATGGTTGTGCGGCGGGTACTGCAGGCCGGGCGACAGCGTGATGTGGTAGATGGTCAAGTCGGGGCTGGCATGCAGCAGCACCTCATCGTCGTCTTCCTCATGCGCGAGCACGCCTGATGCATGAAAGCGATCGGTGTGTTCGCGCAGCACCGCCTTGACCCGTTCGAAGGCATGAGCACCTTTGGCTGCGTTGACGATATCGGCGGTTACGGCGTAGAGAGGCGAGTTGGCGGCAAGAGACATTTGTCGTCATCTCCATTGGGAAGCTCAACCAATACAACTGAGATGATCAGGCTAGCGAATGCCGGCAGATCCGTCAACCGGATGGTCGAAACGGGCAAGCAGACTACGCGGGCAGACCACGCGGGCAGACCACACGGGCAGGCAGATATGGCTCTTCCGAAATCAGTGTCACCGTCCGCCGTCAAGGCGCCGTCGACCGCCGACATATTGCGCAGCGAGGAAGCTTATGAGCAGCTGAAGAGCGACATCGTCGCCTGCGTCCTGCAACCCGGCGAAAGCCTGACCGAAAAGCAGATCGGCGACCGCTACCAGATCAGAAAGGCGACGATCCGCTCGGCTTTGGCCCGCCTGACGCAGGAAGGGCTGATCAAGAGCGAGCCGCGCCGCGGCTATGTCATCGCACCGCTTAGCCTGCGCGACGTCAACGAGATCTTCGACGTCCGCAGCCTGATCGAACCGGAAGTGTTCCGGGTGGCCGCGGCAAACCTCACCGAACGCGGGCTCGACGACATCAGGCTGGCGGCGCAGAAGGTGCTGAAGCCGGAGACGCTGCGCAGCCATGTCGCCTTTCTGGCGGCCGACCGCGCCTTTCGCCTGGCCCTGGCCGAACTCTCCGGCAATCTGCGGCTGGTTCGCCTGCTCGACCAAACGCTCGACCAGTCGGAGCGTGTCCTCCATCTCGGCTTCAAATCGCGCGACTTCACGCAAGCGATCATCGGCCAGCAGAAGGAGTTGGTGCTTGCCTGCGAGCTGGCCGAAGTCTCGGCCATCGCAAAGCTTGCCCGCTCGCAGTGCCTGTCGCTCAAGAAGCAGGTGCTCGAGGCCTTGCTCGCCGGCTCCAAGCTGCAGGACGCCAATTTGCAAAGCTTCGCCTGAGGCGCGAAGCCCGCGCTCTCTGGCCGATGCTTACTCGTCGATGAAGCGGATGTCCGCATCGGCAAGGCAATAGGGCGCGTAGCGGAAATCGCGGATATGGCTGACCTTTCCATCCTGCCAGTCGACCAGCATGAAGCCGCGCACGGCGTCATCTCCCGTTTGCGGGTTGCGGATCAGGATGGCCGGCCTGCCGTCGACGAAGCCGAGCGACAGCGCCCAGTCCTGGACACGGTCGTAATTGCCGAAATAGTTGGAAACCTGCGCCTTGCCGCGCATGCGGGTGCGGTTGACGACTTCAAGCTGGATATCCTCGGCGATCAACGCGCGCACGGCGTCGAAGTCGCGCGCGTTGAACAGGTCGACATAGCGGCGCAGGCGCCGCTCGTCGTCGGCGTCGAGCTTTGGGGCAGGCGCCTGCTCGTCCTGTGACGCCAGCAGGCGCAGCTGCGACCGCCCGCGATGGAGCGCTGCCTTGGTCGCAGCCAGGGTCGCGCCGGACACTTCGCAGGTTTCGTGCAGGCTGAGGCCAAGCACGTCGACAAGGATCACGGCGCTGCGCTGCACTGTTGCCAGCTGCATGAAGCTTCGCAGGCTGGCGGCGGTGGCGAGTCTCGCATCGGCGCTGGCGGAGGGGTCTTCGATCGTCGTCATGTCGGTCTCGCTCATGCGCGCCTGCTCCCGCTGGCGCCGGCGCAGATGATCTTGCGCGGCATTGTGGGCTATGCGGAACAGCCATTGCTCCGGACGCTCGACGGCGGCGTCGCCGTCGATGGCCTGCAGTGCCTTGATCAGTGTCTCCTGGACGATGTCCTCGCCATCGATCACCGAGCCGGCCATGCGGGCGCAGTAGCGGTGCAGCTTCGGTCGCAAGGCGCCGAGCATCGCCTCCAGGGCAACGCGGTCGAGTTTTGCTGTGTTCATCCTGTCCGTTCCCAAAATGCCGGTCTTTGCATTCAAGCCGGCACGACCTCGCCGGCCAGCATACGATAATTGCCGACGATCTTTGCCGGCGATCTGGCAAGCGGCGTCGAGCGGCGCCCGGCATAATCGGCGCTGAAGGCCTTGAAGGCTGCGAGCCCCGTCAGGCCGTCGCCATCCTGGCTGACAAGATGGATGAACTCGCCATTCTCCAGTTCCAGGACGAGGTAGCGCACGGATTGCGGCTTCGTGTCGTCGAGTGCCTCGAACACCTGTGCAACCAGCATACGGTTCTCGGCGATGCTTTCGTCCTTCACGCCGTAGCGGATGAGATTGTAGCCCATTGTCGTCTCCTGTTTTTCAACTCTGCACGGAGAAGACGTTTCGCGGCCTCGAAAGATTCGTCGCCCGGCGAATCTTTTCGATCGTCCGGATCGTCTTTCCCGTGGACGGCTGCGCGGCAGCCATCGAGGAGCAGGAGAGACCCATCATGCACATCCAGTTTGCCGAATTGCCGGTGTTCGACCAGGACCGCGCCAAGGCCTTCTACACCGGCCATCTTGCTTGCCAGGTGTCGGCGGACCAGCTGATGGGCGACAGCGGCTGGCGCTGGATCGAGCTGACATTTCCCGGCGCCGTCACCAATTTGCATTTCGTCAAACGCCCCGATGACACGCCGGGCACTGAGCCCGTGCTGGTGCTCGTTGATGGCGATGTCGAGGCAACGGTCGCGGGCCTGAAGGCGCGCGGCGTCGGAATCATCACCGAGCCGCAGGAAGCGCCTTGGCAGCCGGGCCGCACGGTCGCCGAATTCCGCGACAGCGAGGGCAACCGCATGGTTGTCGCCGGCAAATGATCGGACCCGGCGCAAAGCCGAACTTTGACATGAGAACAACAGGAGAGATGGACATGACCCCCCAAACGTCGACGCTGAAAGTACCGGGCGCCAGCCTCTATTATGAGATGCGCGGTTCCGGCCCCGTACTGTTGATAATCCCCGGCGGACCGCAGGATGCCGGCGTCTTCGCCGATGTCGCGGGCTACCTCGCCGACCGCTACACGGTGGTCGCCTATGATCCGCGCGGCAATTCGCGCAGCACCTTCGACGGAGAGCCGCAAGAGCAGGACCTCGATGTCCATGGCGACGATGCCGCGCGATTGATCGAGGCGCTTGGCGCCGGACCGGCCTATGTGTTCGGCACCAGCGGCGGCGCCCAGATCGGGCTCAACCTCGCCGCCCGCCATCCCGGCCGGGTTCGTGCGCTGGTGGCGCATGAGCCGCCCAGCATGATGCTGCTCGACGACCCGTCGCCGTCACTGGCCGGCATGCGCGACCTGCACGACACCTATCGCAGCCAGGGCGTCGAGGCGGCGATGCAGAAATTCTTCAGCGAGAACGGCCTGTCGGAAGGGCCGGACCAGGGTGAAGCCGGACCGCACGAGCCGCATGACGGACCGCCTTCGTTCGAACCGTCGCCCGAGGAGGCCGAGACCTTTGCCAGGGTCAGCGGCAATTTCGAATACTGGCTGGCGCATGGCGTCATGCCGCTGTCGCTCTATCTTCCCGATATCGAGGCGCTGCGCGGCCGCCCGGTCGTGGTCGGCATAGGCGAAGAGTCCATCGGCCAGCCGATCGACGGCATGGGCAAGGCGCTGGCCGACAGGCTCGGCAGCAAGCGCGCCGCCTTCCCCGGCGACCATATGGGCTTTGCGCCCTATCCCGACCGCTTCGCCGAGACCTTGCACCTGACGCTCAGAGGCGCGTGAGATCGTCAGTTCAATAGGAAAGGAGCGTCCGCATGCACAATGCGGACGCCCTTCTCCCATGAAATTACCCGCTAAGATTGCTGTATCAGACGGCCTCCCAGCCTTCCTTGCCGCCGGCGCGGAAGATGGCGTCGATGACCTTCTGGTTGAGCACGGACTCCTCCAGCGTGAAGACACGCTCCTTGCCACCCTGTGCCGCCCTGGCAAACGTCTCGACCTCGCGCCGGTATTGCTGGGTGCCGGGAAAGCGGAACACCTGCGCCTCCGTATGGTTCTGGTTGTGCAGTTCGATGCGGTGATGGTCGTAGAGCCCGGCATTGAACGGCGAGAACACCTCGATGAAACCTTTCTCGCCGTGGAACACCATCACCTGCCGCGCCGCCATCTGCGTCGACAGATAGAAGGACAGTTCGAAATCGCCGAAATCGGCGCGGATCGAGGAATAGATGTCGGTGCCGAATTTCTTGTCGCGCTCGATCGTCGCCTGCACGCGCAGCGGCTCCTTGCCGGTTGAAAACCGCGTCGACACCGTCGGATAGACGCCGATATCAGGCAGCGCGCCGCCGCCGAGATCGAGCTGGTTGCGCATGTTGGTGGGATCGACATTGTAATAGGAGAAGGCGCCCTGCACATGGCGCAGCCGGCCGATGGCGCCATCGGCGATGAGATCGCGCACCTTGATCCATTGCGGGTGGTAGATGACCATGAAGGCCTCGCAGACCAGCACCTTCTTCTGGTCGCGCAGCTTGATCAGCGGCGCGATGTCCTTGGCGTCGAGCGCCAGCGGCTTCTCCACCAGCACATGTTTTCCCGCTTCGATGGCCTTGGCCGTCCATTCGACATGCTGCGATGTCGGCAGCGGGATGTAGACGCCGTCGACGTCTTTCGAAGCCAGCAGCTCCTCATACGAACCAAAGGCATGCCTGGCGCCGAACCGCTCGCCCAGCGCCTCGGCCTTCGACAGGTCGCGGCTGGCGATCGCGGACAAAACGCCATTCTCGGCCTCGACGATTGCCGGCAACAATTGCTCGCGGCCGATCTTGGCCGTCGACAAAACACCCCATCGGAACATCAGGCTTCTCCTATCGATTTACAGGCGAGGAGGTTTGCCCGAAATTGCGGGAAAAGCCAATGCGGATCGCTGGTCCTGCTAGCCTCGCTTGCCCGTCAGCGTCATGTCGAAATCGACGATATTCGAATAGATCGGCGTGCCGACATCCATGCCGTAGCGGGAGCGCAGCACCTTGCCGGTGACGTGGAACGTAATGACGCCACCCTTCAGCCGGCCGAGCTCGGCAGTGAACTTTTCCGCAAACGTCTTGCCGCGCGCCGTCAGCCGGCCGCTGACCAGCGCCGTGGTGTCGCTGGTTCGGGTTACGCTGGTCGAGCGGAACTGGATTTCGGGGCTGTTGGCGACGTCGAACACCGCATCGGAGCGCAGGAAGGCGTCGATGCGGCCCTGGCCGGTGCCGGCGCTTTCGGGATAGATGGTGAAGTTGACCGCGGAACGGCCGACATCGCTGTTGTCGATGCGGATGGAGCCCTTGAAGCGGCCAAAGGCGCCGTCGAGGCCGCCGCCACCGACCTTGCCGATGGAGAAGCGAATGCTGGAGCTGGCCCGGTTGACCGTGTAGCTGCCGGCGGCGTCGCCGAGGTCCACAGCGGCGGAGACAGGCATGGCAAGGCAAGCGGCAACAGCCGCCAATCCGAAGATGCGCGCATACATGGGTTTTGTCCTTCTGGGGCAGGCGAAGTGTTGCGCCCTCACTCCAATGAACGAATGCGCGGCGCGCGCTATTCCATGTCCTGATCTGACGAAGGCGTGATCATGCGCGTGAGCACGCTGTCGCGCAGCCAGAAATGATGCCGCAGCGCCGCCAGCGCATGCAGCGCGACCAAGGCAATGCCGACATAGGCGAGATACCAGTGTGCTATCGCCCAGAAGTTTTCCGCCGCATCGGACACGCCGAGCGGCAGGTTCGGCATCACGAACAGGTTGAACGGCATGCTGGGTATCTCCAGCATCGACACCGAAACCAGTGCCCAGCCGGACAGCGGCACCGCGAGCTGGAAGCCATAAAGCGCCAGATGCGCCAGCGGCGCCGTCCGACGCTCCAGGCCTCCGACCGAGGCCGGCAAGGCCGGGGCCGTATTGCCGAGCCGCCAGGCAATGCGCAGGATGAGGAGGCCGAGCAGCAGGAAGCCGAAGGATTTGTGCAGCTGGATCAGCTCGAAGGCGGTGCGCTGGCTGGTCAACCGCACCATGATGAAGCCGAGCATGAACTGGCCGATGAACAGGATGCCGATCAGCCAGTGGAGGACGATCGCCGCCCAGCCGTAGCGGGTTGAGTTGTTGGTGATGGACTGCATGGGAGAAGAACGAATGCCGGATGGGCTTTCTTCCGGCGCGTCCTTACCCTCCCCCTTGTGGGGAGGGTCGATCCGCGTAGCGGATCGGGGTGGGGGTCCTCGTAGGGCGCAGCCCCCGTCGCTTCGCGCCGACCCTCCCCACAAGAAGGAGGGTGGCTAAGCACCGACCTTGAAGAAATCCACAAACGCCCGCAGCGCCGGGCGCATCTGGCGGCGGCTGGGGTAGTAGACGAAGAAACCGTCGAAGGGCGGACACCAGTCTTCCAGCACGCGGATCAAGCGACCGTCGGCGAGCGGCGCGCGCACATAATCGTCGAAGACGAAGGCGAGCCCAGCGCCGTCGACCGCCGCCTGGGCGATCAGATGGTCTTCGTCGAGGATCAGCGGCCCTTGCGCCGCGATCTCGATCTCTTCGCCATCCTTCTCGAATTCCCAGCGGTAAAGAATGCCGCTGGAAAAACGGAAGCGGATGCAGCGGTGGTCGGCAAGATCGCGCGGATGACGGGGTCTTGGCATGGTCGCGAAATAGGATGGCGCGCCGACCACGGCGCCGCGAAGGTCCGGTCCGATGCGCACCGCGATCATGTCGCGCTGCAGGCTCTCACCGAGCCGCACGCCGGCATCGAAGCCGCCTTCGACGACGTCGGTGAAGCGATCCTCGATGACGATTTCCAGCACGATGTCGGGATAGGCCGCGGCAAAGCCGCCGAGCCTGGGCGTCAATGCCAGGTGGGCCGCGGTGCGCGGCACGGTCAGCCGCAGGTTGCCGGCCGGCCGGTCGCGCGCCTCGATCGCCGTTTCCAGCGCCAGATCGATCTCGGACAGCGCCGGCCGCAGCCGTTCGAGCAACTGCGCGCCCTCTTCTGTTGGCGCTACGCTGCGGGTGCTGCGCGCCAAAAGCCGCACGCCGAGCCGCGCCTCCAGGCTGGACACGGCATGGCTCACTGCCGAGGGCGCGATGGCCAGTTCGCGCGCCGCGCCACGAAAACTGCCGCATTGGGCGACTGTTGCCAGTACAGCCAGTTGAGAAAGATGCGCTCGGTTCATTGCTCTATTTTATAGAACAGCCCGTGCGAATGACAGCCAATTATCGAACGTAAAGCCAAGCGCTATCTCTCTTTCATCGCAACAAGGAGACGCGCCATGAAAACCCGCAAACTTGGTACTGAACTCGAAGTCTTCCCCGTCGGCCTCGGCTGCATGGGCATGAGCTTCGCCTATGGCGGTCAGGCCGAGGCGGACGCAATCGCCACGCTGCGCCGCGCTGTCGAAATCGGCGTGACGTTTTTCGACACCGCCGAAGTCTATGGTCCCTTTGAGAACGAGATCCTTCTCGGCAAGGCGTTGAAGCCGGTGCGCGACAGGGTGACGATCGCCACCAAATTCGGCTTCAAGATTTCCGAGGAAGGCTCAGGCCTCGAACGCATGGTTGGCGTCGATAGCCGCCCGGAGCACGTCAAGGCAGTGGCGGAAGCCTCGCTGAAACGGCTCGATACCGATGTCATCGACCTCTACTACCAGCACCGCGTCGATCCCGGCGTGCCGATAGAGGACACGGTCGGCGCCATGGCGGAACTGGTGCGCGACGGCAAGGTGCGGTCGCTGGGCCTGTCGGAGGTCAGTGCCGCCACCATCCGCCGGGCGCACGCCGTGCATCCGATCGCTGCCGTGCAGAGTGAATATTCGCTCTGGAGCCGCGACCCTGAAGACGAAGTGTTCGATGTCTGCCGCGAACTCGGCATCGGCTTCGTCCCCTACAGCCCGCTCGGTCGCGGCCTGCTCACCGGCACCATCGCCAAGCCCGAGGCCCTCAGCGACGACGACTGGCGCCGCACCTTGCCGCGTTTCCAGGCCGACGCCATGGCCGCTAATGCCAAGGTCGTTGCGACGCTGGAAAAGCTGGCGGTGGAAAAAGGCGTCACCTCGGCGCAGCTGGCGCTGGCCTGGGTGCTGCACCAGGGCGACTTCATCGTGCCGATCCCCGGCGCAAGAAAGATACGCCATCTCGAGCAGAACACGGCGGCGGTCGGGATCGAGCTGAGCGCGGCTGAGGTCGCGGCGATCGGCGATGCGCTGTCGCCGGACAAGGTGGTTGGCAAGCGCTATACGGAGGAGCTGTTGGCGCTGGTGAATGGGTGAACAAGCGGGGGAGCTTGGCGCCCTGAGAAGTCAGCGCGCGGCACCCCCCTCTGTCCTGCCGGACATCTCCCCCGCAAGGGGGGAGATCGGCTGTCGTCGCTGTTTTCGCCAATCACCAACGTTGCAGAAAGTGCGCCAACGATGAAGCTGCCAATCTCCCTCCTTGCGGGGGAGATGGCCGGCAGGCCAGAGGGGGGTGCCTCGCGCCGCCATTTCGTATTACCACGGCACCACCGTAATCTCCGGCCAGCACGCCTTCGCCCTCGCCCCCTTGGCCTCATGCGTGCGCCTGTTATCCATCAGCCGGTTGGGCGTGATGCGAAACGCGAAGAGGTCATCCAGCCCGAACGGCGCCACGACCTCAAGCTGCCCATCGGCATCGTATCGCACCCCGACCGCATGCGTCTTCGAAGCAAAATAGCTCACCGACTCGCTGGAACTCGTATAGCGCGGGCAGGGCTGGCCGAATTTCTGCGGATACCACAGATGCACCCGTGCCTGGTTGCGCACCTCGGCCGGCAGAGCCAACCCCTCGAAATGCTGCGCGGCTCGACGGATGACCGCGTCCTCGGCCTCGTAGGACAGGTCGCTGTCATCGAAGTAGAAGAGATCGACATCCTTGATGCCGTAGCCCGGCGCCTTGCCGGTCAGGTGGTTCCAGACGCTGTTGTAGAGCGCGCCGGACACCACCAGCCAGTCCGGCAACGCCAGCGTGCGGGCCCGCTCCAGCGCGTCGCTGACGAGCGCATCCGCCAACACCATGGCGAGAAACGCTTCGCGCTGGGCTTCGAACGGCAGACCGGAATAGCGCAGATGGTCCATCGCCCTTTGGAGAGCGATTCGCAACTGCCGGCAATCCTCAGAAGCAATTCCAGGAAAAGTGTGTAGCGGTTTTCCCAGGAAAGCGCGCCGCGCTTTCCCTAAGACGCGCTTTCCCTAAGAATTGCGTGAAGTCGAAATACGTACGGCGGCGTTAGCCGCTCTACGTCCTCAACACGCCGCCCGTTTGCTTGCCGACATTGTCGACGACGCGCTTGGCCAGCGCCTCGAAATCCTCGTCGGTGAGCGTCTTTTCAACCGGCTGGATAGATACTTCGATGGCAATCGACTTCTTGGCGACCCCGAGAGATGCCCCCTCGAAGACGTCGAACACCGAAACGCCTGTGATGAGCTTCTTGTCGGCAGCGAGCGCCGCGCGCACCAGCGTACCGGCCTCGACCGCCTTTTCGACGACGAAAGCAAAGTCGCGCTTCACCGCATGGAAGGCGGACAGCTCGAGCTTCGGCTTGGTTTTCGTCGGCTTGGCCTTCGGTTCCGGCACGGCGTCGACATAGACCTCGAAACCGCAGATCGGTCCGGAAACGTCCAACCCCTCCAGGGTCTTCGGGTGGAATTCGCCGAAGGTGCCGAGCACCGTCTTCGGGCCGAGCTTGATCGTGCCGGAGCGGCCGGGATGATACCAGGCCGGGCCGCCAGGCTCGATCTGCAGCCGGTCGACCGGCGCGCCGCAGGCTTCCAGCGCGGCAATGGCGTCGGCCTTGGCATCGAACACGCCGACCGGCCCGGAATTGCCCGCCCAGCTGCGGCCGGAGCCGTCGAGCTTGGCGGTGCCACGGCGCACGCCAGCGGCAACGCGCCGCTGCTGGTCGGGGCCGTCGCCTTCATAGGTGCCTGACACTTCGAACAGCGCGACATCGCTAATGCCCTTGTCGGCATTGCGCTGCGCGGCGGAAATCAGCCCGGGCAGCAGCGAGGGACGCATGTCCGACATGTCGGCGGCGATCGGGTTGGCGAGCTTCAGCGCCGTCTGGCCGCCGCCGAACAGCTCGGCGTGCCTGGCCGGAATGAACGACCAGGTGACGGCCTCCAGCATGCCACGCACGGCGAGCGAGCGCTTGGCTGTGCGGGTGCGCACCTGCAGCGTCGTCAGGATCTTTGCGTTGACCGCGTCATGGGCGCCGAGCGGCTGCGGCGCGATGTTGTCGACGCCGTGGATGCGCATGACTTCCTCGACCAGATCGGCCTTGCCGTCGACATCAGGGCGCCAGGACGGCACGGCCACATCGACGACGTCGCCCGAGCCCTGCGGCTCGAAGCCGAGGCGGGTCAGGATGTCGAGGCTTTCCGCCTTCGGCACTTCGGTGCCGGTCAGCCGCTTTACTTCCGAGATCGGGAAGGAAACGATCTTAGGCTTGTAGCCGGCATAGCCAACGACCTCGGTTTCCGTCGGCTCGCCGCCGCAGAACTCCAGCACAAGCTTTGTCGCCAGCTCGACGCCGGGCACCATGAATTCTGGGTCGACGCCACGCTCGAAACGGTAGCGCGCATCGGTGATGATGCCAAGCGTGCGGCCGGTGCGGGCCGTGGTGATCGGATCCCAAAGAGCGGATTCGATCAGCACGTCCGTGGTGCTCTCGTCGCAGCCGGAATGCTCGCCGCCCATGACACCGGCGATCGATTCGACGCCATTATCATCGGCGATCACGCACATCTGCGGCGTCAGCGTGTATTCGCGCCCGTCGAGCGCCAGCACCTTCTCGCCGTCGCGTGCGCGGCGCACGACGAGATTGCCGGCGACCTTCTTGGCATCGAACACATGCAGCGGCCGGCCACGGTCGAAGGTGACGTAGTTGGTGATGTCGACCAGCGCGCTGATCGGGCGCAAGCCGATGGCGATCAGCCTTTGCTGCAGCCATTTCGGCGACGGCCCGTTCTTCACGCCTTTCACCAGGCGCAGCGCGAAGCCGGGGCAGAGCTCCGGCGCCTCGATGGTCACCTTGACCGGCGTTTCACCTTTGCCAGGGACCGCTTCGACTGGCGCGGTCTTGAGCCGGCCAAGCCCGCTTGCCGCCAGGTCTCGGGCGACGCCGTAAATGCTGGTCGCATCCGGCCGGTTCGGGGTCAGATTGATCTCGATCACCGGATCGTCGAGATGCGCATAGGTCGCGAAGCTGGTGCCGACCGGCGCATCGGCCGGCAGGTCGATGATGCCGTTGTGCTCGTCCGACAGTTCCAGCTCGCGCTCGGAGCACATCATGCCATGGCTTTCGACGCCGCGGATCTTGCCGACGGTCAGCGTCACGTCGATGCCGGGCACATAGGCGCCGGGCGCGGCGAAGGCGCCGATCAGGCCGGCGCGGGCATTCGGCGCACCGCACACCACCTGGACAGGGGCTGCGCCATTGCCGGTGTCGACGGTCAGCACCCGCAGCCGGTCGGCGTCGGGATGCTGCACCGCCGTCAGCACCTTGGCGATGACGAACGGCTTCAGGCCGGCCTTGTCGTCGACATGCTCGACTTCGAGGCCGATCGAGGTCAGCCTCTCGACGATCTCGTCGAGCGTGGCGTCGGTGTCGAGATGATCCTTGAGCCAGGAAAGGGTGAGTTTCATCACTGTGTTCCGTTTTGTCTGTACCCGCCCGGACCTTGTCCATCGGGTCTGGGCACGCTTGTCTTCAAATGGCGCGGCAAGTCGTCGGGCATATGCACGAAGGGCAGCTGCTCGCGCACATAGGCATGGTGCGTCGGCCGGAAATAGGCCGGCATGTCCATGGCGCCCAGCACGAAATAGATGTGGTCTTCCAGCCGCTCGTCGACATAGGCGATAGGCGAGCCGCAAATGCCGCAGAACGAGCGCGTCACCGGCCCGTTCTCGCACATCTTCAGCGCCTTGCCGGTGAAAGCCACCTGCTCGGTCAGGAAGCCGACAAAGGCCGACACCGGCGCGCCGCTGGCGCGCCGGCAATCGCCGCAATGGCAATAGCTGATATGGTGCGGTTCGACTGATGCCTCGAACCGTACCGCGCCGCAGCGGCAGCCACCCGTGTGCGGCGCCGTCATGCGGAAAGACCTCCGAACAGCGTCGGCATGTCGAGCGGCCTGAAACCGTAATGCGACAGCCAGCGCACATCGGCGTCGAAGAAGGCGCGCAGGTCCGGCATGCCGTATTTCAGCATGGCGATGCGGTCGATGCCCATGCCCCAGGCAAAGCCCTGATATTCGTCGGGATCGAGCCCGCCGGCGCGCAGCACATTGGGGTGGACCATGCCGCAGCCGAGGATCTCCATCCAGTCGGAGCCTTCGCCGAATCGCACTTCGCCGGGCCGCGAGCGGTCGCACTGGATGTCGACCTCGAGGCTCGGCTCGGTGAACGGGAAGAACGACGGCCGGAAGCGCATCTTCACCTGCGGCACCTCGAAGAACGCCTTGCAGAACTCCTCCAGCACCCATTTCATGTTGGCGACATTGGCCGATTTGTCGATCACCAGCCCCTCGACCTGATGGAACATCGGCGAGTGGGTAGCGTCGGAATCCTGCCGGTAGGTCTTGCCGGGAATGACGATGCGGATCGGCGGCTTCTGCTTCTCCATGGTGCGGATCTGTACCGGCGAGGTGTGCGTGCGCAACAGCTTGCGCTCGCCCTTTTCGTCCGGCTGGAAAAAGAAGGTATCGTGCATCTCGCGCGCCGGATGCCCTTCGGGGAAATTCAGCGCGGTGAAATTGTAATAGTCGCTCTCGACATCGGGACCTTCTGCGATGGCAAAGCCGAGATCGCCGAAGATCGCCGCGATCTCGTCGATGACCTGGCTGATCGGATGGATGCGGCCGCGCTCGGCCGGCGATTGCCGCACCGGCAGCGTCACGTCGACCGTCTCGGCGGCAAGGCGCGCCGTGACCGCCACATCCTTCAGCTCGGCCTTGCGTGTCGTCAGCGCTTCGGTGACGCGGTTCTTCAGGCCGTTGATCGCGGGGCCCTTGACCTGGCGCTCCTCGGCGCTCATCGCGCCCAGTGTCTTCAGCAATTCCGAGATCGACCCCTTTTTGCCGAGAGCCGCGACGCGCACGGCTTCGATAGCAGCCTCATCGGCGGCCGACGCGACGTCGGCCATCAGGGAGTTTTCGAGAGTATCCAAGCCGGTAGCTATGTCGTTCACGGTCAAACTCGCTGTGTTGGGAGTCAACTTTGAGGTGAAAGTCACTTTCAAGTTGAAAGTTCAGCCATAAGAAAAACCCGCGCCAGCCGTGCCAGCGCGGGTTCCCCAATCAGAATTGCGAATGCTGGGAAGCGCTGGGCTCGGAGCCCGATCCCGAAAAGTTGCAGACTTTTCGGAAAGATCGCACTCCTCGCTAAATTTCCCTGAGCATGATGTTGTCCAAAAAGTCAGCAACTTTTTGGCATCATGCTCTAGGCGACAGCGCTTTCAAAAGCATTCGGGGTGGTGTTCTTCAGATATTCGAGTGCGACCTTGGCCTTGGCCACGAGTGCGGCGAAAGCCTGCGGCTCATGGACAGCCATGTCGGACAGGATCTTGCGATCGATCTCGATACCGGACTTGTTGAGGCCGTCGATGAAGCGGCCATAGGTCAGGCCATGCTCGTGCGTCGCGGCGTTGATGCGCTGGATCCACAGCGCGCGGAACGAGCGCTTGCGGTTCTTGCGGTCGCGATACGCGTACTGCATCGACTTTTCGACCGCCTGCTTGGCGATGCGAATGGTGTTCTTGCGGCGGCCGTAGAAGCCTTTCGCGGCTTTCAGGACCTTCTTGTGCTTGGCGTGCGAGGTGACGCCTCTTTTTACGCGTGCCATGTCATGATCTCCTTAAACGCTGTTCCTGAAACCGAATGCTCAGAGGCCGTTCGGCAGAAAATTCTTGATGACCTTCTTGCCATCCGGTTCAGCCAGAACCATCGTGCCGCGGGCATTTCGAATGAACTTGTTGGAACGCTTGATCATGCCGTGACGCTTGCCGGCCGCAGCCGACAGGACTTTACCCGTACCTGTGATCTTGAACCGCTTCTTGGCGGCCGATTTGGTCTTCATCTTGGGCATTTGCTACTCCGTATTGGTGGCGCACAATCGCGCTTCTTGTTCGCTTCGGGCGGACCAAAAGCCCGAAAAGCAAATGAAACCGCCACGGCATGCCCTGCCGGGCGGTTTTCTTGGAACGGCGGTCCTATACGTCAAAGCGGGCTGGCGCGCAACACCCGAGCGGCTGCGACGCTCTGTCCGCGATCAGGGCAGCCTGAACAGCACCGGCAGAATGCCCGATTGCTGGGCGCCATCGATGGTCTCGAACACCGGCAACGCCACCAGAAACACCAGCCCGTCGAGCAAGGTGGTCAGCAAGAGGCGCGGCTTGAAGCTGCCGGTGTCGCCTTCCTGGTAGAGCGACAGCTTGGGGAAGAAACGCGGCACCCGCGCCAGATAGGCTGTGTAGGGCGCGCCGAGAACCTCCTTGAGATACCGTTCCTCGCGCAGGATGACGATGTGGAAGGCGCCGGCGCACAAAAGCGCAAACAGGACGATGCCGGAGAACGAGCCGATCTGCGCCCCGACGCCGGCGGCGGCAACGGTCGAGAACACGTAGAGAGGATTGCGGGTGATCGAATAGGGTCCGCCGGTGACCACTTCGGAGGATTTGCGCCCCCCGATATAGAGTGTCGACCACAAGCGGCCGACGACGCCAAGGAAGATCAGCAGCACGCCGACCATCTCGATCGTTTCATGCACCGGGGTATCGGGCGGGAAGGTCGACTGGCCGAACAGCAGTGCCGCAAACAGCACCACCACCAGCACCGCAAGCACCATCCGGCGCATGTGCTGGTAGCCGCCCAGCTCCTTGATGGGCGCAGGGTTGATTTCATTGGCCATGTCGGGAATCCGATCGTCGAGAAGCTTTGCCGGCGATCGCGGCGTCTGGACAGGAGAATCGGCGTCCCGCCGATCGCCGGGACGCCATGAGACAGGATTCAGGCGGATTTAGAGCGCAACGCCCGAACTGATCTAGCGCGGGGCCAGCACCATCATCATCTGGCGGCCTTCCAGCTTCGGCTCGGCTTCGACCTTGGCGATGGTAGCCGTCTCCTCGCGCACCTTGTTCAGGAGCTGCATGCCGAGTTCCATATGCGCCATCTCGCGGCCGCGGAAGCGCAGCGTCAGCTTGACCTTGTCACCTTCCTCGAAGAAGCGCCGCACGGCCTTCATCTTGGTTTCGTAGTCATGGCTGTCGATGTTCGGGCGCATCTTGATCTCCTTGATCTCGATGACCTTCTGGTTCTTGCGCGCCTCGGCCGCCTTCTTCTGGTTGGCGTATTTCAATTTGCCGAGATCGAGAATTTTGACGACAGGCGGCACCGCATTGGGCGAGATCTCGACCAGATCGAGCCCTGCCTCTTCGGCGAGCAGCAATGCGTCGTTGATGGAAATATCGCCGCGGTTCTGGCCATCGGCGTCGATCAGCTGGACCCGGGGAACCCGGATATCACGGTTGGAGCGCGGGCCATCTTTGGTGGGCGCCGCTGCTTTGAAAGGTCTGCGAATGGTCGTGGTCTCCTTGGCCGTTTCGTTCAGGGTTTCAATCTAGAAATGTTCGGGACGCGCCAATGTGGTGAGCGCGCGGGCGGAGTCAATAGCACAGCGCTGACAGAAAATCACCCTGATCGCAGGCCTGCACCAAACAAAGGATGTCGCGAGCACTTTCCGCCTCGCCTGTGCCTGTGTCAAAAGACCGGCGAGTAAAATCAGGCTCCCGCAATCAGGCCCCCAGAACCAGGATTGATCCACAGCCATGACCGCGACCACCCCAACCCTGCTGGATGTCGACGGCATTGATATCGCGGTTCGCCATTCCTCGGGCGCAACGCCCGGCATCGTCTGGCTCGGCGGCTATAAATCCGACATGCTGGGCACGAAGGCGCAGACGCTGTCGGATTGGGCGGCCAGGGAAGGCCGCGCATATCTGCGCCACGACTATTCCGGCCATGGCGAATCCGGCGGCGCCTTTGCCGACGGTACTATCTCGAAATGGCTTGGCGAGAGCCTCGCCGTCTTCCGGCGTTTCACCAAGGGCAAGCAAATCCTGGTCGGCTCGTCGATGGGCGCCTGGATCGCGCTGCGCATGGTGCAGGAGCTGCGCAAGGCGGGCGACAGCAATGTGGTTGGCCTGGTGCTGCTCGCGCCGGCGCCGGATTTCACCGCCGAGCTGGTCGAGCCGGCTCTGACGGAGGCACAGAGGCGCGAACTTCGGGAGAAAGGCTTTTTCGAAGAACCTTCGGACTATTCCGCCGAGCCTTACATCTACACAAGCGCGCTGATCGAGGACGGCAGAGCGAACCGGGTCATGGCCGGGCCGATCGATACCCATTGCCCCGTCCACATCCTGCAGGGCCTGGCCGATGCCGACGTGCCGGCAAGCCATGCGCTGAAGCTGGTCTCGCTGCTGCCAGCCGACGACGTCACCTTGTCGCTCATTCCCGACGGCGACCACCGCCTGTCGCGGCCGCAGGATCTCGACATGCTGCTGACGGCGGTGGGCGACATGGTTCAGCGGGCGGGGTAGGCAAGAATGCGCATTTCCATCCCGATATCCGCCTTTGTCGCGGCAATCGTCGGCTTCGGCGGCACGCTCGCCGTCGTCATTGCCGCCGCCAAGGCGGTTGGCGCCACCCAGGCCGAGACCGCGAGCTGGGTGACGGCAGTGTGCGTGGCGATGGCGATCGAATGCCTGTGGCTGTCCTGGCGCACGAAAATGCCCATCATCACCGCCTGGTCGACACCAGGCCTGGCGCTGATGGCGGCATCGAGCGGCTTTACCATGGCCGATGCGGTCGGCGCCTTCATCGTCACCGGCCTAATGTTGATCGCCACCGGCCTGTTCAAGCCGCTGACCCAGCTTATATCAAGGATACCGACGTCGGTCGCGTCCGGCATGCTGGCCGGCATCGTCGTCACCTTCGCGCTCAATGCCGTCAAGACCATTCCGGTCGACCCCTGGTTGATCCTGCCGCTGATCGCGGCCTTCTTCGTCATTCGCCTGTTCAACCCGGCGCTGTCGGTGCTGGCGGTGCTGATCGGCGGCGGCATCGCCGCCTTTCTGACAGGCCGCGTCGGCGGACTGCCGGCGCCGGAGCTGTCGACGCTGACGCTGATTGCCCCGCATTTCAGCGCCGCAGCTGTCATCGGCCTGGCGCTGCCGCTCTACCTCGTCACCATGGCGTCGCAGAACCTGTCGGGTCTCGCCGTCTTGCGCGCCGCCGGCTATCACCCCGAACCCGGCCCGCTGATCGGCGTCACCGGCCTGTTCTCGCTGCTGTCGTCGCCGTTTGGCGGCTCGACCACCAATCTGGCCGCGATCTCTGCGGCGATCTGCACCGGGCCGGACGTCCATCCCGACCCGGCCGAGCGCTGGAAGACCGGACCCTTCTATGCACTTGCCTATCTGATCTTCGCGGTTTTCGGCGCCTCGCTGGTGGCGATCTTCGCCGTCCTGCCGCAGAGCCTGATCGTTCTGGTAGCCGGCTTGGCGCTGATGGGATCGCTCGCCAACGCGCTGTCGATCGCCCTCAAGGACGAGGACCAGCGCATGGCGGCTACTGTCACCTTCGTTGTCACCGCGTCGGGGCTGACTTTGTTCGGCGTTGGCGCCGCCTTCTGGGGCTTGGTCGCCGGCCTGGTCGTGCTTTTCCTCGAAGCGGTCAAAAAGCGATAATCATTTCAGGACCTTGTCCGGTTTTGGCCGACGTTGTCTTGAATCGCCGTTTTTCTCATCCCATTTCGAATCCACGCAGCCGCTCTTGGCTGTCTCCAATCGAAGGAATGGGAGAAAATGAACACATCCGCATTGATCCGCCCGGCCTGGACGCCGGCGACCATCGCGCTGATGGTGATCGGCTTCATGGTGTTCTGGCCGCTTGGCTTCGCCATGCTCGCCTACATCATCTGGGGCGACCGGCTTGACGGCTTCAAGGGCGACGTCAACCGGGCCACCGACGGCATCTTCGCCGGCTGCCGTCGCGGTTCCGACAAGGCCGCGCGCTGGGGCCACGGTTCGGCCCGCACCGGCAATGTCGCTTTCGACGACTGGCGCGAGAAGGAACTCGAACGCCTCGCCGAAGAGCGTCGCAAGCTCGATGAGATGCTGAGCGAGTTCGATGAGTACGCCCGCGAATTGCGCCGCGCCAAGGACCAGGACGAGTTCGACCGCTTCATGGCCAACCGCAACAAGTCGACAGCGCCTGCGAAGACAGGCTCGGCCGAAACGGCCAAGCCCGCGACGCCCAAGCGCAAGGGCCCGAACCTGCTTGACGACTGAGGCTGCGCGCATGACCCCGAAAATCGAAACCGATTTTCGGAAAGGTTCATGCGCCGAATTAGAGTGCTACAGCGTCCTTTGCGCGTCAGAGACGCGCGGCGCTCTAAGACAGGCCTTGGCATGATGGACGGCGTCGCGCGAGCGGCGCCGTTTCTTTTTTGTTCTGGTCGTTTTCCTCGAATCGCGTATCGTTCAGCCATGTCCTTCGGCTTTTTCCGCAACCTGACCAAACCAAAACCCTCGCCTGTCGAAGAGCGAGAGCACGTCGTTGCCGGCCGCACACTGCCGCTCAGGATCGTCGAGAGCGCCCGCGCACGGCGGCTGACGCTGCGCATTGATTCGGGCGGCCAGGGGCTGCGCATCACCGTGCCGCCGGGCCTGCGCCGCGGCGAGGTGGAGAAATTCCTTCACCGCCACCAGGACTGGCTGGAGCAGCGGCTGGCCAAGGTCCCGACCCGGCCTCAGGTGCGCCCCGGCATCAAGATCCCGATACGCGGCGTCGCGCATCGCATCGTCCACGAACCGTCGAAACGCGGCACCGTCACCGTGTCGCGCGACGAGCGCGGTCCGCTGCTGATCGTCCATGGCGAGCGCATACATTTGCCGCGCCGCATCGCCGATTTCCTCAAGCGCGAGGCCAAGAAGGACATCGAGAAGCTGGTGGTCAAGCATACCGAGGCCATCGGCAAGCGCGCCAAGGCGATCCGCTTCAAGGACACGTCGAGCCGCTGGGGTTCCTGCACTTCCGACGGCAATTTGTCCTTCTCATGGCGCATCATGATGGCGCCGACGCCGGTGATAAACTACTTGGTCGCGCATGAGGTGGCGCATCTCAAGGAGATGAACCACGGCCCGAAATTCTGGAAACTGTGCGAGCAGCTCTGCCCCGACACCGACCGCTGCAAGGACTGGCTGAAGCGGAATGGTGGGGCATTGCAGGCGATTGTGTTCGATTAGCCTGCGCCAGCGCCGCGCTCAATCATCATTGGCCGCATTAAGCTCTTCAGGCCGCAGCCCTTCGTCGCCATGGCGCGGCCATGGCAGGAAATTCTGCTCGAACGCATCGCTGCCGAAATAATCCAGGACCCGGTGCGCTTCTGCCCCGTCGAAGGCGGCCTTTTGCATCAGATGCGCGATGACGTCGCGCGCTTGCGCGATCTTCTGCCTGAGTTCGGCTATGCTCTGGTCGGCCATTCGTCTGCTCCGCCTTGCTTCTCCCATCAATAGGTAGCGCCTTTGGCGTTGCCGGCAAACAGCATGCTTTTTCTCGACTCTTGGCCGGTTTCGTGCCAATCCCCGCGCCATGGCGCTCGATATCAAGATCTGCGGATTGAAGACCGATGATGCAATGGCCGCGGCATTGGCCGGCGGCGCCAGCCATGTCGGCTTCATCTTCTTTGCCAGGAGCCCGCGCTATGTCGAGCCTGCGGCAGCCGGCCGCCTGCGCCAGGCGGCAATCGGCAAGGCCAGGGCGGTCGCCGTGACGGTCGATGCCGATGACGCGTTCCTGGATGAGATCGTCGCAAAGATGCGCCCCGACATGCTGCAGTTGCACGGCACGGAGACGCCCGAGCGGGTGGCCGAGGTGAAAGCTCGCTACGGCCTGCCTGTCATGAAGGTGTTCTCCGTCAGTGAGGTAGCCGATCTCGAGCGGCTAAAGCCGTTCATCGGCGTTGCCGATCGCTTCATGTTCGATGCCAAGCCGCCAAAGGGCTCGCAACTTCCGGGCGGCAATGGCGTCGCCTTTGACTGGCGCATCCTGGCCGGCCTTGACGCCGGGCTCGATTACATGCTTTCCGGTGGGCTCAACGCCGCCAATATCGGCGACGCCCTGATATCAGCCAATCCGCCCGCGATAGACATTTCGTCGGGGGTGGAAAGCGGCCCGGGCGTCAAGGATCCGGCGCTGATCGAGCAGTTCTTCCGGGCCGTCAGGGCCGCGCGCGACGACCGCGCTGCCTGAGGCACTTCTTTCGAACCCGAGCATGTTCCGGAGAAGTGGGAACCGGTTTTCCGATAAGACATGCTCAGAACCAAGACCAGGAGATCGGCGATGAACAAGCCGGCGACACCCAATTCCTTCCGCACGGGACCCGACGAACAGGGCATGTTCGGCATCTTCGGGGGCCGCTTCGTGGCCGAGACGCTGATGCCGCTGATCCTCGACCTCGAACGGCACTGGAACGAGGTCAAGAACGATCCGGACTTCAAGGCCGAACTGACCGACCTGTCGACCCATTATGCCGGTCGGCCATCAAAGCTGTATTTCGCCGAAGGGCTCACAAAACACCTTCGTGAGGTTTCCTCGGCGAAGGGCCTCGGGGGCGGCGCCAAAGTCTACTTCAAGCGCGAGGATTTGAACCACACCGGTTCGCACAAGATCAACAACTGCCTCGGCCAGATCCTGCTGGCCAAGCGCATGGGCAAGAAGCGCATCATCGCCGAGACGGGCGCTGGTCAGCACGGCGTTGCCGCGGCCACGGTCGCGGCGCGCTTCGGCTTTCCCTGCGTCGTTTATATGGGCGCCACCGATGTCGCCCGCCAAAGCCCCAACGTCTTCCGCATGAAGCTGCTCGGCGCCGAAGTGCGGCCGGTGACCGCCGGTCACGGCACGCTGAAGGACGCCATGAACGAAGCGTTGCGCGACTGGGTCACCAATGTCGAGGACACTTATTACCTGATCGGCACTGCCGCCGGCCCGCATCCCTATCCGGAGCTGGTGCGCGACTTCCAGTCGGTGATCGGCATCGAGGCGCGCGCCCAGATCCTCGAACAGGAAGGCCGGCTACCCGACACCATCATCGCGGCTGTCGGCGGCGGCTCGAACGCCATCGGCCTGTTCCATCCGTTCCTGGATGACAAAGAAGTCCGCATCATCGGCATCGAAGCCGGCGGCCGCGGCCTTGACGGCATCGAGCATTGCGCCTCGATGAATGCCGGCGCGCCCGGCGTGCTGCACGGCAACCGCACCTATCTCTTGCAGAACGCCGACGGCCAGATCCTCGACGGCCATTCGATCTCAGCCGGCCTCGACTATCCCGGCGTCGGCCCCGAACATTCCTGGCTGCGCGATTCCGGCCGCGTCGAATATGTGCCGATCCTCGACGACGAGGCGCTGGAAGCCTTCAAGCTGACGACGCGCGTCGAAGGCATCATCCCGGCGCTGGAATCCGCCCACGCCATCGCGCATGCGGTGAAGATCGTGCCTGATATGGACAAGGACCAGATCGTCATCGTCAACCTGTCGGGACGCGGCGACAAGGATGTGCACACAGTGGCCTCGATGCTGGGCATGGAGATCTGATCATGGTGACCCGCATCGACCGCCGCATGGCAAAACTGAAAGCCGAGGGCCGCCCGGCGCTCGTCACCTATTTCATGAGCGGCGACCCCGACTATGACACCGCTTTGTCGATCATGAAGGCGCTGCCCAAGGCCGGCGCCGACATCATTGAAATGGGCATGCCGTTTTCCGATCCGATGGCCGATGGACCGGCGATCCAGGCCGCTGGCCTGCGGGCGCTGAAAGGTGGCCAGACCCTGGTCAAGACGCTGAAGACGGCGGCTGATTTCCGCGCCACCGACAATGAAACGCCGATCGTGCTGATGGGCTACTACAACCCGATCTACATCTACGGTGTCGATCGCTTCCTCAAGGACGCCATCGCCAGCGGCATTGACGGGCTGATCGTCGTCGACCTGCCACCGGAGATGGACGAAGAACTCTGCATTCCGGCGCTGAAGGCCGGCATCAACTTCATCCGCTTGGCAACGCCGACCACCGACGACAAGCGCCTGCCCAAGGTGCTGCAGAATACGTCGGGCTTCGTCTATTACGTGTCGATGACCGGCATCACCGGCTCGGCTTTGGCCGACACCGGCAAGGTTGCCGCCGCGGTCAAGCGCATCAAGGGCCACACCAATCTGCCGGTCTGCGTCGGCTTCGGCGTCAAGACCGCCGAGCAGGCGCGCATTATCGGCGCCAATGCCGATGGCGTCGTCGTCGGCACCGCGATCGTCAACGCGGTCGCCAATGTGTTGGGACCGAAGGGCGAGAAGACCGCCGACCCGGCCGAGGCCGTCGCCACCCTGGTCAGCGGACTGTCTCAGGGCGTGCGTTCGGCCCGCCTTGCTGCTGCCGAATAGTTTCCCTACTTAGGCCTTGTGCAAGTCGTTATCCCAAAACCGGTTCCCACTTTTGGGCGACATGCACGAGCCAACTCTTCGTCAGGACAGGAGCCGAAGCGATGAACTGGATCACCAATTACGTTCGCCCGAGGATCAATTCGATGCTCGGTCGGCGCACCGACATGCCCGAGAATCTCTGGATCAAGGATCCCGAGACCGGCGAGATGGTGTTTCACAAGGACCTGGAATCCAACCAGTTCGTCATCCCGTCATCGGGCCATCACATGAAGATTTCGGCCAAGGAACGGCTGAAATTCTTCCTCGACGACGGCAAATACGAGCAGCTTGAGAACCCCAAGGTCATGCAGGACCCGCTCAAGTTCCGCGACGAGAAGCGCTACACGGACCGGCTGAAGGACGCCAAGGCCAAGACCGGCCTGGAAGACGCCATCATCAACGCGCTGGGCACGGTCAAAGGCCTGCCGGTTGTGGTGACGGTGCAGGATTTCGCCTTCATGGGCGGCTCGCTCGGCATGGCCGCGGGTGACGCCATTGTGCACGGTTTCGAGGTCGCCTTGCAGCGCAAGCGGCCGCTGATCCTGTTTGCCGCCTCCGGTGGCGCGCGCATGCAGGAAGGCATTCTGTCCCTGATGCAGTTACCGCGCACCACGATCGGCGTCGACCGGCTGAAGGAAGCCGGCCTGCCATACATCGTCGTCTTGACCAACCCGACCACCGGCGGCGTTACCGCCTCCTACGCCATGCTGGGAGACGTCCACATTGCCGAGCCCGGCGCGCTGATCGGCTTTGCCGGCCCGCGCGTCATCGAGCAGACCATCCGGGAGAAACTGCCGGACGGTTTCCAGCGCTCCGAATATCTGATGGAGCACGGCATGGTCGATATGGTGGTGTCGCGGCTGGAACTGCGCGAGACGATTTCACGGCTGTTGAAAATCCTGCTCAAACTGCCGCAGGAGCAAAAGCCGCTGGAGCCGGAAATCCTGCCGCCGTCGGTCATCCCGACGGAAGCCCGCCCGCAAGCCTGACGCGACATTTCTGGCCGCAAACCGCGATTGCGTGCACCTGCGCGCATGCGTAGGATTCGCTCATGACAACGCTTGCCGCAGATCGTGAAATCGAAGCCCTGATGGCGCTGCATCCGAAAGGCTTCGACCTTTCGCTCGACCGCATCACAAGGCTGCTCGAACGCCTCGGCAATCCGCAGGAGCGGCTGCCGCCGGTCATCCATATCGCCGGCACCAACGGTAAGGGCTCGTGCGCGGCCTTTTCGCGCGCGCTGCTCGAAGCCGGCGGCCACCTTGTCCATGTCCACACTTCGCCGCATCTGGTGAACTGGGCCGAGCGCTACCGGCTGGCGGCCGAGGGCGGCGGCCGGCTGGTCGACGACGAGACCTTCGCCGAGGCCATCGCCCGCGTCGCCCGGGCCAATGCCGGCCAGAAGATCACCGTCTTCGAAATCCTAACCGCCGTCACCTTCATCCTGTTTTCCGAGCATCCGGCTGCCGCCGCCATCATCGAGGTCGGCCTTGGCGGCCGCTTCGACGCCACCAATGTCGTTGCCCGGCCGGCGGTGTCGGTGATCATGCCGGTGTCGATGGATCACGAAGCCTATCTCGGCGACCGGGTCGAACTGATCGCCGCCGAAAAGGCCGGCATCATGAAGCGCGGCTGCCCGGTGGTCATCGGCGCGCAGGAGAGCGAGACGGCGCTGCAAGTGCTGATCGAAACCGCCGAGCGGCTGGATTGCCCGACCTTCGTCTACGGCCAGGATTTTCTCGCCTTCGAGGAAAACGGCCGCATGGTCTATCAGGATGAGGACGGGCTGATGGACCTGCCGCCACCGCGCCTGCCCGGGCGCCACCAGTTCGCCAATGCGGCGGCAGCGATTGCCGCCGTCAAGGCCACCGGTTTCGAAATCAGTCATCGCGCCACTGAGAAGGCGATGGCGAGCGTCGCATGGCCGGGCCGCATGCAGAAACTGGTACAGGGCCGGCTGATGGAGCTGGCGCCCAAGGGCGCCGACATCTGGCTCGACGGCGGCCACAATCCGGGCGCCGGCATGGTCATTGCCGAGGCGCTGGCCGAGCAGGAGGAAAAGAACCCGCGGCCGCTGTTTCTGATCTCCGGCATGATCAACACCAAGGACCAGAGCGGCTACTTCCACGCCTTCAAGGGCCTGGCTCGGCACGTCTACACCGTGCCGGTGAGCATGAGCGATGCCGGCGTGCCGAATGACGAGCTGGCGGTGCGGGCGACCGAAGCCGGCCTCACGGCCGAACCGGTCAGTTCCGTCGCAAGTGCGCTGATGCTGCTGCGCGACACCTGGGACGGGCCGGCGCCACGCATCCTGATCGGCGGGTCGTTATATCTCGCCGGCGCGGTGCTGGCCGAGAACGGCACGCCGCCGACCTGAAGCTATTCACTGCGAGGAGCCGAACATGATCAAGGTCAAGCAGCTCGCCCATGTCTGCATCTTTGCGCACGACCTCGAAGCGACGCGAAGCTTCTACCGCGACGTGCTTGGCCTCGACACCCGGTTCAATTTCCTGCGCGACGGCAAGATCTTCGGCTTCTACCTCAATTGCGGCGGCCGCAGCCATGTCGAGGTGTTCCAGAAGGACGGCACTGCATATAGCGAGCAGAACCAGATCAATCATTTCTGCCTTGAGGTCGAAGATCTAGACGCGGCGATCGCCCACATCAAATCGAAGAGCATCGACGTTACCGCCAAGAAGCACGCCTGCGACGACACCTTTCAGGCCTGGATCCGAGATCCCAACGGCGTGAAGATAGAGCTGTTCGAATACACCGCAAAAAGCGCGCAATTCGCCGGCGGCGACCGCATCGCCGACTGGTGAGCTGTGTTGGTGTCGACGAGGATCAAAGCTCCGGCCCTGTATGGACCTTGCGGCTTTTCCGGATGATTTCTTCCAGATCGATATCCGCGCCACTGCTTGCCGTCAGGCGGGAGTAGAAGGTGGACGCCGGTTCTCGCCCCGCCTCCCGAATCTCATAGGATTCAAGCGCGCGTTCGACGATATCCGCTATCGAGCGGTTTTCGCGATGAGCAAGACGATGCGCAAGATCTCGTGCTTTTGCGCTGCGGACGGAAAGCCGGGGTTCGGCCATTTCAAAATACCTTCGAGAAAATATATCCCCCATTTAAACTAGGACGAGCCATCAAGATGGCAGAGGATGGCAAGCCATCACCTTAGCTCAATCTCGATGAAGGCATACTCGCCGTCATTGGCGCTGATGACGTCGTGTTCGACGCCCTCCTTTCGGAAATAGGGCGCACCCTTCTTCATCTCGGCAAAACTCTCGCCGTCCTTGGTCACCAGCTTCACCTTGCCGTCCATCAGCGGTACCACGACATAGTCGTGGCCGTGGCGATGCCAGCCGGTGTTGTCGCCGGGCTGGAACCGATACTCGGTGACAATAACGCGCTCGTTGTCGATGAAGACGGTGGCCTTGGCGGATCCGGTCATTCTGTCTCTCCTGTCCAGCCTCAAGCAAAAGACATGGAGCCTCCAGGCGCGAGTGCCAGAGAGGTCAGGCGATAACGCCAAAGAAAAGCCCGGCGCGAGGGCCGGGCTTAACGTCAGAAACTCCTACAGGATCAGGCGAGGCTGCCATTGATCCAATGCGACAGCGCGGTCTTCGGCGCGGCGCCGACCTTCATGTCGGCGACTTCGCCGCCCTTGAAGATCATCAGCGTCGGGATCGAGCGCACGCCGAATTGGGCGGCAAGCTCCGGGTTCTCGTCGATGTTCAGCTTGGCGATTTTGATCTTGTCGCCGAGCTCATTGGCGATCTCTTCCAACGACGGACCGATCATCTTGCAGGGGCCGCACCATTCGGCCCAGAAATCCACGACGACGGGCTGCGAGGCGTTGAGCACATCGGCCTGGAAATTGCTCTTGTCGACCTTGACGGTGGCCATGCGAAATCCTTTCGAAATTTATCTCGCACCAAATGTGGTGGTTGAGCAGCCCTTCTTCAAGCAGAACTTGTGTCACGCTCCCGTGAGTCGGGCAAGGGCGTCATCCATCGCCTGCGCCGGCAGTTCGATCAGCCTCGGCGCCTCGGTAAACAGCAGAGCCGCCGTCACCGCGCGGCCGGGGTAAAGCGGCTGGAGCAGCGCGCGGTAGAGCGCCAGCTGCAGGATATAGGCCGGCGGCACCTGGGCCAGGCCTGCGGGCGCCGGCCGGTTGGTCTTGTAGTCGACGATCGATACGCGCTCGGGCGTCACCGCCAGCCGGTCGATCTTGCCCGAGATCGAGCGCAGTCTGCCTTTGACTTCGAGGCTGCCCATGACCGCGACTTCAGCGCGTGACGAGGGCGAAAACAGCCCGGCAAAGCGAGAATCTCCGAGGATCGCCATCACCGAGGCCAGCGCCTTGTTACGCTCGGCCTCGGGCCAGTCGGCGCCGGCTCGAATGAGATACTGCGCCGCCGCGCCTTGCCGTTCGTCTTCGGCAAAACCGGGCAGCATCTGCAGCAGCTTGTGCAGCGCCAGCCCGCGCATCACGGCAAAACCGGGCTCCGCTTCGCTGTCCAGCACCGGCGAACGCGTATCGACGACCGCCTCCTTGCCCTCGTCGATCAGCGCCGAAGCGCCAGAGGGCGATAGCGGGCGCGGCAGTTCTTCATAAGGCGGCAAAGGGCGAAACAGGTTTGCCGGCAAGAACGGCAGAAGCGGTTGCGGCAGCCGCGCCTCGTCGGCGGCTGCCAGCGCCACCGGCGGCAGCTTGGTGATGACGAAGCGGTGCACCGGCTCGCTGCTGGCGGGGTGGCGGAGCTCGGTGCTTTCGGGTGCACCTGTCAGCGCGCGGCTGACGATCGAATGCCAGGTGCCGGTGCTGGGCTGACGCTTGCCGTGATAGCCGCAGACGATCAGCCGGTCCTCGGCGCGTGTCATGCCGACATAGAGCAGCCGCCGGTATTCGTCGTCGGCAAGCTCCCGCGCCCTGGCCGAGGCCGCCTTGGAGAAGCCGTTGGCGACATCGGCGGCCGAGCGCCAGAGATAGCCCTTGCCGTCGAAATTGCGGCTCGAAGCGTCGAACGGCATCAGCCGCGGCAGATGCTGGTCGCTGAACGGCGCCGACCCGCCATCGACCAGGAAGACAACAGGCGCTTCCAGGCCCTTGGCGGCGTGCACGGTCATCACGCGGACCTCGTCGCGCAACTGGTCCATCTCGCGCTTGATCTCCGGACCGGTGTTCTCCAGCGTCGCCAGAAAGGCCTCCAGCCCCGGCAGTCCGGTGCGTTCCTCGGCCAGGCAGAAACTCAGGAATTCGTCGAGGATGTCGCCGGCTTCCGGTCCAAGCCGGGCGATCATCTTCTTGCGCAGGCCGTCGCGCGCCAGCACCCCGGCGTAGAATTCGAACACCGGCTGGAACGCCGCCTCGTTGGCCCAGCCGTCGAGCCGGGCAACGACATCGGTCAGCGCGGTATTGTCGCCAGCATGCTGGCGTAGTGAGGCGATCAGCGATGTTCCGGCTGGCCGTCCGGCGCCAAGCGTAAAAAGCGTCTCCTCCGACACGTCGAAAACCGGGCTGCGCAGCACGGCGGCGAGCGACAGGTCATCCTGCGGCTGGATGAGGAAATGGCCGAGTGCGATCAGGTCCTTGACCGCGATATGGCCGGGCAGGCTCAGCCGGTCGGCGCCGGCGACGGGAATATCGCGGTCCTTCAGCGCGCGCGACAGCGCATGGACGAAGCGGTCGCGCTTGCGCACCAGCACAAGAATGTCGCCGGCCCTCAGCCTGCGTCCCTTGCCCTCGATGATCTCGCGGTCCTTGAGCCAGGTCTGGATGGTCGCAGCCACATGCTCGGCCACCCGCACAGCCGGCGCGCTGGCATGGTTGACCGGCAGCGTCCAGTCGTCGGGCTCCTCGACGGCGTCAGCGCCGAGCGACGGCCAGACCTCGACATAGCCAGGCGCGTCGTTGCGGATCGCCTTGTGGTCGAGCGGATCGGGGTCATGGCTGATGCCGCGCCGCACGCCCGGATCGGCAAAGACGCGGTCGACGGCGGCAAGCAAGTCGTCGGTCGACCGGAACGACCAGGTCAGTTTCAGGTCGGCAAACGAAGCATTGGCGGCGTTCACGCGTCCGGAAAACAAGAGCCGGCTGTCGGCGAAGGAATCCGGCGCGGCACCCTGAAAGGAATAGATCGACTGCTTTTCGTCGCCAACGGCGAACACCGTGCGATTGGTCGTGCCGCGCTGGCCGTGGCCGGCAAAGAACTCCTCCGCCAGCCGCTTCACCACCTCCCATTGGTCGGGGCTGGTGTCCTGCGCCTCGTCGAGCAGGATGTGATCGATGCCCTGGTCGAGCTTGTACTGCACCCAAGGGCCGGCATCGGGCCGCGCCAGAAGGTTGACGGTGCGGGTGATGAGGTCGTTGAAATCGAGAAAGCCGCGGCTGCGCTTCAGGCGCTCGTACCGCACGATCAGCCAGTCGGCTATGGTCAACGCCGCGACCGTGCCTTCCAGCATCCGGAACAGCGCCAGCCGGTCGGAGACGTCTGTTATCGACTTGACGGCCGCCAGATAGCGCTCGGGAAGGTCGGGCAGCCGGCCGAGCAGCGCCTTCTTGAACAACTTTGAGGGATCATAGGGGTCGCCATCGGCCTTGAGAAAGGCTTTGCCGAGCATCTGCAGCCGGCGGGTCGGGTCCGTCTCGGCAAAGGCCAAGCGGGCATAGGGCAAGAGATTGTTGAGCACGGTGCGGGCGTCGGCGGCCTCGGCGGCACTGGCGAACACTGCAAAGAAGTCCGGCAGGAAACCCGGCAGCGGCCATACCGATGCCGCTATGTCTTCGGCGCTCTGCCCGGGGCGAAAATGGAATTCGTCGAACAGGGCCTGAAAGCCGCCGCCGTCGCGCCGGACCGCATCGATGAAGCCGCGTAAGCCGTCGCGCTTGCGCACGATTTCGGCGAGCAGCGCATCGAGTCCGTGTTCGCCGCCGCGCTCCAGCACGGTGGCAAAGGCCTCGGCCAGTCCGGTGTCTCCGGCTGACGTGCCCGAAATCATGTCGCGGCGGGCGCCAGCAAACAGCGAGGCCTCCATCTGCGGATCGAGCATTTCGAAATGCGCCGGGATGTTGGCCTCCAGCGGAAACTGGTGCAGCACCGATTCGCAGAAGGCGTGGATGGTCTGGATCTTCAGCCCGCCCGGCGTTTCCAGCGCTTCGGCAAACAGCCGGCGCGCCCGCCGCATCGTGTCGCGGTCGGGTCGGCGGCCGTCCACCGCCTCAATCTTTGTGGCAAGCTCGGCATCGCCGAGCGCCGTCCATTCCGACAGGGTCGAGAACACGCGGTTCGACATGTTGGCGGCGGCCGCCCGCGTATAGGTCAGGCACAGGATCTTCGACGGATCGGTGCCGTTGAGCAGCAGCCGGATGACGCGCTGGGCCAGCACATGCGTCTTGCCCGAGCCGGCATTGGCGGACACCCAGGCCGAGTTCTTCGGGTCGGAGGCGCGCGCCTGGCTGGAGGCGGTTTCGCTGGGGATGGGATAGGCTTTTTTCATGCCTCCCCCGCCTCGTCATCGCTGTCGCCGCCGGCCGACCATTCGAGCACGCGCGCCAGATGGTCGTAATCGCCATCGCTCTCGCCCTCGCGAAATGGCAGCGCCCGCGACAGATAGCCGGTCGTCGGATCGGCATAGTGGACCAGCAGCTTTTCCAACCGCGCCCAAGCCTCCTCGGCGAGGTCTTCGGCGGTCCGAGGCTGGCGGTTGTAGTCGAGGATGGATTCCTCGAACACTTCGCCATTCGGCTTCAGCCGCACGAATGCGAGCTGGGAGGGCTCGCGCGCGCCAAGCCCCTTGAAGGCGCCGCGCCGGAGCAGCGCCCCTTCGAGCGCCAGCTGTGGCGCCAGCAGCGTGTGGGCCTGCGCCTTGGACGGGGACGAGCCGGTCTTGTAGTCGAGAATGTCGGCCATGTCACCGGCCAAAAGGTCGACGCGGTCGGCATAGCCGGACAGCGTCACGCCGGTGCGGCCGACAGCGGTCTTTTCGGCACGCTCCTCGGCATGCCGCCGGGCGACGGCGGGAGCGCGGCCGCGCTCCCATTCGATGATGTTGGCGGCAAGCTTTTCGAAGCGCGGCCACCACACAGCCTCGACATCGGCGGGCAGGGCGATCTCGGCAAAGCAGGTCCGGCCGGCAGCGATGAGGCGTTCCAGAGCTTCGGGCGCGCGGGGATCCGCCACCTCTGTCGAGAACAGATGCAGGATGTCATGAAACAGCGTGCCGCGCTCGGCCGCGCCGGGGTCGCGGATCACCGGCTCGAGCGGCAGAAGGCTCAGAATACGCTTGGCATAGACCGCATAGGGGTCGCGGCGCAGCGTCTCGATCTCGGTCACCGAGAAGTGGGTGGGCCGCATGCTCAGCGGCGGTTTCGGCTGCGGTCGCGGCGCGAAATGCTGCCGCTCGCCGGCATCGAGCGCGCGCGCCCAGGCAAGCAATTCGTCGCCGCGTCCGCGCAGTGCGGCTGCAGGATCCTTGCCGATGAAGGTGAGGATGCGCTGCAACCAGCGCGACGGCACCGCCGGTGCGTCGCTGGCGCGGGCGGAGCGCGTCAGCACCACCTTTTTCGCCCCCATCGCCATCTGGAAGTCGTGGGCGGCAAGGCCGATGCGCCGCTCCGGCGGCTCGAGATCGATGCCGGTCTTCATCAACCGCGACATGAAGCGATCGCTTTCCGGCTTGCGTGGCCACACGCCTTCGTTCAGCCCGCCAATGACAAGCGTGTCGACGCTCTGCAGCCGCGCCTCCAGCGCGCCCCATATCGCGATGTTGCGGTCTGTGCCTTGCCCCGGCTTGACCGTTTCCGGTGCTACCAGCGCGTCCATCACATCAGGCCATTCGTCGGCCGGGAAGTCGAACGATGCAGACGCGGCGACCACACCGCGCAGCAGCTCGGCGAGTTTCTCGCCGGCGTCGCCGGCATAAAATTCAGCCAGGCTGCCCTCCGCCGTGCGGCCGAGATTTTCCAGCGCGGCGACGCTCGCTCTGGTCAACGCGACGAGATCGGCGTTCTCTTCACCGCGAAAGGCGGTCAGCGGCGCCAGTGCCGTCACAAGCCGGCTCAGCATATCGCGGGCATCGTCGATGCCGCGCCCGCTCAGGCGCGAAAACCAGAAGGGCTGGCGCTTGTCCCCGCTCAGCCCGGCGAGACGCTCCTCGAACAGTGCTGGCAAAGAGGCGATGTCGGGGCGTCCGGTGCCGCCGCGCAGCGCCACGAGTTCGATGAGCTCGGCGGCACGGCGCACGCCGGTGCGCTCAAGTCCGAGCCCGAGCAGCGGATGCTTGAGCAGCGACAAAAGGCCGACGGGATCGCCGGGCCGGAATGCCGCTTGAAGTGTGAGCCGCAGCAGGCTGGCTGCAGGCGTGTTGGCGAGCGGCGTGCCGCCGGAATCGTCAGCGATCACACCGAAGCGCAACAGCTCGGCCGAGACGCGCCGCGCCAGCCCGCGGTCGCCGGTAACGAGCGCTGCCCTGTGCCCCGGCTGTTCCACGGCGGTTTTCAGCGCGATGGCGATCGCCGCCGCCTCGTCGCGTTCGCTGGCGGCTTCGACCAGCGTCACGTCGGCGAAGGCCTCGGCGATGTCTACGGCGTTGAAGCATATGCGGGTCTCGGCCCATAATTCCGTGGTCTCGGCCGGCCGCAGCGCCTCGCCGACAAGGGCCGCGCGGAGCGCCAGTGCGGGCTCGGCGGAGACCACTTCCTCGACATCGCCACGCAGCACGCCAATCTTGCCGATCAGCTTGGCCATGCCGTATTGCGGGTGGCCAAGCAGTGCCGGCCGCGCACCGGGCGCCCCAATCGCGGCAAAAGACGGTTCGTCCAGCATCCCATCGAGCCCGGGCAGCACCACGGCGCCGTTGGGCAGGCTGGCGACCGTGGCAAGCAGTTCGGCCGTGGCGGGAATAGAGCCCGTCGAGCCGGCGGCGATCACCGGGCCTTTGGGCGGGTTGCGTTCCAGCCGCTTCGCCTCGCGCCGGATCAGCGCATTGCGGTGCGCGGCCGGGTTGGAGCGGTCGCGCTCCTCCAGCAATTTCGGCCAGGCCTCGGTGACGATACGGAGGAAATCGAGCGTCACAAGCCACCATCCGGCAAGATTGCCGGTGACCAGATCGGCAAGCCTGGTCCAGTCCGTGCCTTCGGTTTCGATCTCGTCCATCAGCCGGGCGAGGTCACGCGCTAGCCAGATCGCATCGGCGGCGGAGGCCGGCACGACGATCTCTTCGTTGAACATATCAAGGACATGCGCCGGCAAGGTGCGCTTCCAGGCCCGCACCAGCGGCGCCAGTAGCAGCAGGCGTTCGATGGCTGCGATCGGCGGCGCCATTTCAAGCTCGGTCGGCGTGCCGGGGTCGAAGGCGGCTTCGTCCTCGTCGAACTCTCCGAGCGGGCGGATGACCGGCAGGATCGCCGAACGGCGGCTCCCTCCCGGTCCCGAAAGCGCGTCGACAAAAGCGCCGCGCAGCGCACGGGCCGCGCGCCGTGTCGGCACATAGATGGTGACATCAGCCAGCGCCAGCGGATCGCCGTCGAACCGGAAGCCGGGCACCAGCCGTCCGGCCAGCAAGGCCTCGGCCAGAGTCGGCAGGAATGGCGCTCCGGGCGGGATCGAAAGAACGCGGCGCGCGCCGCTCATACCACCTTCGCGAGAGCTTCGGCGGCGGCCGCTTCCGCCTGCGGAATGGCGTCGGGAGTGCCGACGGTGATCCAGCTTCCGCGCATCTGCATGCCGAACAGACGGCCAGAGGCGATTGCCTCGTCGAAATGGGTGTTGAGCGAATGCGCCCCGGCCGGCGCATCCCTGAAGATGGCGGGATTGACGATTGCCGCTCCGGCATAGATCAACCCGGCCGGATCGCCTTTCGAGCGCCGCAGGCCGCCATCCGGCGCCATCAGGAAATCCGTGCCGACACCGTGTCCGGTGGCCGAGTCGAGATCGGTAAGCATCAGCAGAATATCCATTTTCGCGCCGTCCCATGCAAGGGCAAGGCGCTCGAGGCTGGGCTGGCCGCTGTCGATCCAGAACGTATCGGCGTTGATGATGTAGAAGGGGTCGCTGCCCAGCAGCGGCAATGCCTTGACGATGCCACCCGCCGAATTCAGCAGTGCGTCGCGCTCGTCGGAAATGACGATCTTTGGCGCCCGCCTGTGGGCGATATGGGCGACGATCTGGTCCGGCAGATAGTGCACGTTGACGATGGCTTTCTCGACGCCGGCCGCTTCGAGACTGTCCAGCCCCCAGTCGAGCAAGGTCCTGCCGGCTATCCGCACCAGCGGCTTCGGCATGGTGTCGGTGATCGGCCGCATGCGCTTGCCAAGACCAGCCGCCAGCACCATCGCTGTGGTCAAGGTCACGGGAGCCGTTCCTCCAGCAGGCCATGTGCCATGTAAAACTCCTTCAGCTGAGCCAGCGCCGGGTGCGCCAGCGCCCGCCTGAGATAATCGCGGATGCGCGGCAGGTGTCGGAGATAATAGGGCTTGCCGTCGCGCTTTTCGAGCCGCACGAAAATGCCGAGGATCTTTGAATTGCGCTGCGCCGCGATGATCGCATAGGCCGCGCGGAAGGCGTCCTCATCGAAGCCGACGGCGGCGTGGCGCGCAGCGACATAGGCGTCCACGGTCCGCTGCTCGATATCGGGCGAAACGGTGACGCGGGCATCCATGGCCAGCGACGCAACATCATAGGCCGCCGGACCCATCAGCGCGTCCTGGACGTCGACGATGCCGAGGCGGTCGTGGCCTTTGCGGTCACCGCGCCAGATGATGTTGGGCGAATGGAAGTCGCGCAGCATCAGCGTGTATTCCTGTGTGTCCAGCCGATCGAGAACCGCGTTCCATTCCCTGTGATAGCCGGCGCGTAAAGCCTCGCTTGCCGGGCTGCCGGTCACCATCGGCACATACCAATCGACCAAGAGATCGGCTTCGATCAGCATGGCGTCGCGATCGAAGGGCGGCACCTCGTGGAAGACGCCTGGGACGGCTTCCATGCGCTGCAGCCAGGTCTTGCCATGCATCATGGCCAGCAATTCGGCTGCTGCCGCGTAGCGCTCGGCCACCGGCTCACCATTGCCGTCGAGAAAACCTTCCGAGCCCAGATGCTCCAGCAGCAGAAACCCTTGCTCGAGATCCTCGGCATGGATTTTTGGGACACTGACACCTTGCGCCAGCAGCGCCTTGTCGATGGCGACGAAGGCGGTGACCGACTGCGCCGTGTGGGCGATCACGGCATAGGGCTTGCCGTCGCGCACCGGCGGCCCCAGCACCAGCCGCGGCGAATTCATCAGCACGCGCGGCGCAAGGCCGGCGCGCGAGACGATCTCATAGGAGCGCGCCGAGGCGTCACCGACGAAAAAGCGCCGCGCGGCGTCGCCCCAGCCGGCGGTTTCAAGGAAATCACGCATTGCCAGCGATCGCGCCACGCGTTCGAAGGCAACGCCTTGGCCCGACAGTTTCGCCAATCGTCCTTCGTCCTGATGGATGAGTTCGATCCAGATCGACGTCCTCGGAAGAGCGGCCACCGCTCGTTCCGGCCACTCGACCAAAGCAGCCCCTTGCAGCAGCGCCTCGTCGAAACCCAGCTCGTCCATCTCGCCGGCCGAGGACAGGCGATAGAGATCGAAATGGTGCACGGGGATGCGCGTGTCGTAGCTTTGCACCAAGGTGAAGGTAGGGCTCGGCACATCGAGGCCGGCATCATCGGCCAGCGCCCTGATCAGGGCCCGCGCCAGCGTCGACTTGCCGGCGCCGAGATCGCCCTTGAGCGCCAGCACGTCGCCCGGCCGCAGCGCCATGGCCAGGTCCTCGCCGAACCTTGCGGTCGCAGCCTCGTCGGCGAGAAAACGCTCCAGCATAACAACGGTCATCGAGCCCGCTACTCGGCCGCGGCGCGGATGCCCGACGGTGCATCGGGGAAGGTGCAGATGACGGTGGTGCCCTTGTCCTTGCCGGTCTCGATGCGCACGCTGCCGCCATGCAGTTCGACAAAGCTCTTGACGATCGACAGGCCTAAGCCCGCGCCGCGCCGGCGTCCGCCATTGGTGCGCGGCTCGAAGCGGCGGAACACCGAATCGAGCAGGTCCGGCGGCATGCCGGGGCCGTTGTCATGGACGGAGAATTCCACGCCTTGCTCCAAATGCCGGCAGGCGAGCGTGATTGTGCTCGCCTCCGGCGCGTAATTGGCCGCGTTGCTGAGCAGATTGTAGAGGATCTGGCGAACCCGGGTCTCGTCGCCGTGAAAACTCTTCGGCGCCGCAGCGGCATCGATCCGAAGCTTGATCGAATGCTCTTGCAGCCGGTCGGCGACCAGTTCGGCCGCGGCCTCGATGGTGCGCTCGACGCTTACTTCCGAAATGTCGAGCTGCATGATGCCGGCGTCGACGGTGGCGAGGTCGAGTATGTCGTTGACGATGGTGAGCAGCACCGAGGATGACGAGCCGACATGCTCGACATATTCGCGCTGCTTTGGGCTGAGCGGCCCGGTCGCCGGCAGCGACAGAAGCTCGGTAAAGCCGATGATGTTGGTCAGCGGCGAGCGCAGCTCGTAGGAGACGTGCTGCACGAACTCGTTCTTCAGCTGGTCGGATTTCTGCAGCGCTTCGTTCTTGTCCTTCAGCGCGCGCTCGACATTGACGCTGTCGGTGACGTCCACAAAGGTCATCATCACCTGGCCGTTGGGCAGCGGGATGACGGCGTAGCTGAGCACTGTGCCGTTCTTCAGTTCGGTCTGGCCATGGCGGTCGCGGCGCTCGTCGTCGAAACCGGTGATGGCGGCGACGAACCCGCCCCACGGGCTGTCGACGGCGCGCTGGTCGCTGAGATCGCGGATCGCCGAGACATGGACGTTGGGCTTGATCACATCCTGGCTCAGTCCCCACAGCGCGACAAAGGCCGGGTTCGACAGGCGCAGCCGCCCATCGGGGCCGAACACCGCGACGCCTTCGGCCAGATTGTCGAGCGTTTCGCCCTGGACCCGCACCGCCGTCTGGTAGCGGCTTTCCAGGTCCATCTTCTCGGTCAGGTTCTCGAACACCCAGGTCACGCCGCCCTTCGGCTGCGGGTTGGCCACCACGCGGATGGTCTTGCCGTCGGGCAGATGCCACCAATGCTCTTGCGATTCCACCGCGCGGTAGGCGCCAAGCAGGCCTTCTTTCCAGCGCCGCCATTCCGGCTGCTCGGCGATCTTGCCTTCGCTGCGCAGCCGGTCGAGCAGCAGGGCATTGTCGGGCGCGCTGTGCAGGAAGCCAGGGTCCAGCCCCCACAGTTTCTGGAACGCCTGGTTGAAGAAGCGCAACTTCTCGTTGGCATCGAAGATCGCCACCGCCGTGTTGAGCTGGTCGAGCGTGTCGGCATGGCTGCGCACCGTGCGCTCATATTCGCCGCGAATGGTTTCGGTGGCGCTGGTGTCGCAGGCAAGGCCGGCCGAGCCGTCGGCACCGGCGAAGTCGGTGACGGCGAACACGCGGCGGTCGCCCTCGATCACCGTCGACAGCGTCTGTTCGAAGATCGGGCGCGATTTGTGCTGCGCGGCGATCTGTTCGCGCGCCTGGGCGCCGAGGAATTCCTTGGCTTCGCGCACCGCGGTCTCGGCGTTCGGTGCCTCGACCGCTCCGGCATAGGCACGGTTGACCCATTTCAGCCGCCCGTCGGTGGCGCGCAGCCAGGCCGGCATCGGCAAGGCGTCGAGCAGGCCGATCATGGTCTCGTAGTCGGCGGCCAGCCGCTGGTTCTCGATCTTCAGCCTGGCCTGGCTTCGCTGCGTCTCCGACAGCGAGACGAAGCGCACCAGCACATGCGCGGCGCTCTTGCGGCCATGCACTTCAAGCGGCGCCCCGGCCTGCGATTCGATCACGAGATCAAAGGGTTTCGCTTTCTCGCGCAGACCAGCGACGGCATTTTCGAGCGCCGCCGCCGAGCGCGGCATCAGCCAGCGGCCGAAGGCGAGGAAGGCTGCACGGTCGTCCGGCGCACCGCTTTCCAGCGGCAGCGTGCCGATCAGCTCCGGCTTCTTGTTCTCGGACGCCCAGACGATGACGCGCTGGTCACGCAGATTGAGCAGCGCCTCGGAGCGCTGCAGCGCCGCATTGATGTCGGCAATGCGGGCTCTGAGTTCGACATTCTGCGCCGAGGTGCGGGCTCTTTCGCGGATCAGGAAGATGGCCGAGACCAGTGCCGCGCCCATGACGCCGACGAACATGGCGAGCTGGATGACTTCGACCGCGCTGACCGACAGTCCGGCCTTCTGCGCAATGGCCGGCTCGGCATGGGCGGCAAACGAGGTGAGCGGGCCGGCAAGAGCTGAGGTGGCAAGAAAGCCGGCGGTGCGGGCGCCAACGCGCCTCTTCAGGCCACCGCCTGTCGTGACGGAGCCATTGCTATCGGAATCGTCATGGCCGCCGGAAACGGCCGATCCCGCGCGAGGCGGGTTTTCCCCCGGCATGCCTTGGTCCTCTTCGCCGCCTGAATGCAAGACCGCCTAGATCAGGATCACGTTTGATGGAAACGCCCTTCTGACCTAACTCTTTTCTAAAGAGCATGATCTTTTCCGAAAACCGCTTCCCACTTTTCGCTGACGCGGTCCTTCGGTTCGAATCATGCTCTCGATGCGTACGCCGGCCTCGTCCCCGGCCCACGAATCAGCACAATAGCGCGTGCTGGAATCGGCGTGAAGAATCATCCGCGCAAAAAAGAAGCCGGGCGAAAAGTCAATCGCCCGGCTTCAATATCTAGTGGTAAACGCCGCTTTGGCTAATAGCGGTAGTGTTCCGGCTTGAACGGACCCTGCGGGGTCACGCCGATATAGGCGGCCTGTTCGCCGGAAAGTTCGGTCAAGCGGGCTCCAAGCTTGTCGAGATGCAGACGCGCCACCTTCTCGTCGAGGTGCTTGGGCAGCACATAGACCTGGTTCTGGTACTGGCCGGGCTTGGTGTAGAGCTCGATCTGCGCCAGCACCTGATTGGTGAACGAAGCCGACATCACGAAGCTCGGATGACCGGTCGCGTTGCCGAGGTTGAGCAGGCGCCCCTCGGACAGCAGGATCATCCGCTTGCCGTCCGGGAAGGTTATCATGTCGACCTGCGGCTTGACGTTGGTCCATTGCAGGTTGCGCAGCGACGCGACCTGGATCTCATTGTCGAAGTGGCCGATATTGCCGACGATCACCATGTCCTTCATCGAGCGCATGTGGTCGAGGGTGACGACATCCTTGTTGCCGGTGGTGGTGATGACGATGTCGGCGGTTGGTGCGGCATCTTCCAGCGTGACGACTTCAAAGCCGTCCATCGCCGCCTGCAGCGCGCAGATCGGATCGACTTCGGTGACCTTGACGCGGGCGCCGGCGCCCTTGAGCGAAGCCGACGAGCCCTTGCCGACGTCGCCATAGCCGCAGACGACCGCAACCTTGCCGGCCATCATGGTGTCGGTGCCGCGGCGGATGCCGTCGACCAGCGATTCCTTGCAGCCATATTTGTTGTCGAACTTCGACTTGGTGACCGAGTCGTTGACGTTGATCGCCGGGAAGGGCAGCAGGCCCTTCTTCTGCAACTGGTAGAGACGGTTGACGCCCGTCGTCGTCTCTTCGGTGACGCCGCGAATGGCTTCCTTCTGCTTGGTGAAGAAGCCGGGTGAGGCCTTCAGGCGCTTCTTGACCTGGGCGTAGAAGTATTCCTCTTCCTCGCTCTGCGGGTTGGACAGCACGTCCTCGCCGGCCTCGGCGCGGGCGCCGATCAGTATGTACATGGTGGCGTCGCCGCCATCGTCGAGGATCATGTTGGAGAGGCCGCCATCGGCCCACTGGAAGATCCTGTCGGTGTAGTCCCAATACTCCTCGAGCGACTCGCCCTTGACGGCGAACACCGGGATGCCGGCCTCGGCGATGGCTGCGGCCGCATGGTCCTGGGTCGAGAAGATGTTGCACGAGGCCCAGCGGATATCGGCGCCAAGCGCCTTCAGCGTCTCGATCAGCACCGCAGTCTGGATGGTCATGTGCAGCGAGCCGGTGATGCGCGCACCTTTCAACGGCTTCTTGTCGCCGAATTCCTCTCGGCAGGCCATCAGGCCCGGCATTTCGGTTTCGGCGATATCGAGTTCCTTGCGGCCCCAGCCGGCAAGCGAGATGTCGGCGACCACATAGTCCTTGCTACCTGTCATGGCAGTGCTCCGGTGTGATTTGTCTTCAGAATGCGCCTGCGCCACACGGCGCGTCGAAGGGCGCGGAATGCCGGCCTGACTAGCAGATCGCCGCCAAGACGACAATGGGATATAAAGAAATCTTTATGCGCGTATGTGTTTTACGGGGATGCATGCCGCCCAAAAGTATCCCGCGGTTTTGGGACAACGGCGTTCAAAGCAAAAACTTCAGCACTCTTCGCCGAAGCGCGAGGCGACCAGCTGCTCCAGCGCGTCCATCGCCGCTGCGGCTTCAGCGCCGCTGGCGGTGACGCGGATCGAATAACCGGGGCTCGCCGCCAGCATCATCAGCCCCATGATCGAGGTGCCGCCGACCTTGAGACCATCCTTCTCGACATGGACGGTGGCGTCGAAGCCGCTGGCGACCTGGACGAACTTCGCCGAGGCGCGCGCATGCAGGCCGCGCTGGTTGACGATCGGGAACTCGCGCACGATCTCACCGGGCGACAGCGCGTTCATTTGCTGCTCAGCAGCTGACTTGCGACGTTGATGTATTTGCGCCCCGCGGCCTGCGCCTCGTCGAGCGCGGTCGCCATGTTGTCGCCCTTGCGGATCGACGACAGCTTGATCAGCATCGGCAGGTTCATGCCGGCGATGACCTCGGTGCGACCGGATTCCATCACCGAAATGGCGAGGTTGGAAGGCGTGCCGCCGAACATATCGGTCAGAACGATGACGCCGGTCCCGGTGTCGACGCGGCCGACGGCGTCGACGATATCGCGCCGACGCTGCTCCATATCGTCATCGGCGCCGATTGCCACGGTTTCGAAATTGTCTTGTGGCCCCACGACATGTTCCACGGCATGGCGGAACTCGGCGGCCAGTTGACCGTGCGTTACAAGCACGAGTCCGATCATTCTATGGTGGCTCCCGTCATCGCCGCTTCACAGGCGCTTTTTATGCTCGCCGGCCATCCCAGGCGGCGGGAGCGCTATCTTGTCGACGCGCGGCGCGTTGACAAGCCCAAAATTGCGTCGGCCATGGCCAATTTGACGCATTGCAGCAAAAAACCGGCGGCGGATCATACGAAAGGCGCAATCGCCAGCCGCGCCATTACCGCCGGCAAAGCCGCAGTGACGTTGCGCTGAACGAGGTCGATGCGCGGCACCACACAGCCGGCAATGGTCGCGCTCGACTCTTCCTGGAAACGCTCCACAGCGTTTGCGGCAACCAGCTGGATCGTAAGGTCGATGACCCCAACAGGTTGGAACAAAAGCGGCTTCGGACCAAGTCCGGGCACCTCTGTGAGGCCGGCGATGCTGGCGGGCGCATGGCAGACCAGCCGCCCGAAACGCGCCGCGACAAACAGCTGGTCGTCGCCGATCAGCCGCGCAAACAGCCCGAGCCGGCTGAAATGGTCGATGAGCGCCAGCGCCAGCGTTGTCTTGCCCGAGCCGGACGGCCCGGTGATCAGGACGCCCCGCTCGCCAATCAGGATTGCGGTGGCATGGATGTTCTCGGGTTTCGCGGTGGGATCGGGCATGCGCAGCCGCGATCAGCCTTCGGCCGGCAGCGTAACGACGAAGCGCGCGCCCTTGATGTCGCCGGGCTTGGTGCCGGGGATGTTCTCGGCGGTCAGCGTGCCGCCATGGGCTTCGACGATCTGCCTGGATATCGACAGGCCAAGCCCTGAATTCTGGCCGAACGCCTCGCCGGCCGGGCGGTCGGTGTAGAAGCGCTCGAAGATGCGGTCGATGGCGTCGGCGCGGATTCCGGGGCCGTTGTCGTCGACGGTGACGATGTTGACCTTGCCCGAGCGTGCCAGGGAAATGGCGATGTGACCGTGGTCCTCCGGCACGAAGGAGCGGGCATTCTCGATCAGATTGGTGATGACCTGGCCGATCCTGAGATCATGGCCGGTGACGAAATAGCCTTTGACGCCTTGCGGCAGCTTGGCGGCCTTGAATTCGATCTCGACAGCCTTTTTGTTGCGCGTCGCTTCGCGCGACACGGCGACGAGATCGGTGATGAATTTCTTCAAATCGACCGTGGCGGCATCCTCACGCGCCAGTTCGGCGTCTAGGCGCGAGGCATCGGAAATGTCGGTGATCAGCCGGTCGAGACGCCGGACATCGTGCTGGATGATCTCCATCAGCCTGCCGCGTGAATTGTCGTTCTTGGCCAGCGGCAAGGTCTCCACCGCGCTGCGCAGCGAGGTCAGCGGGTTCTTCAGCTCGTGCGAGACATCGGCGGCGAAGCTTTCGATCGCCTCGATGCGGGCATAGAGCGCATTGGTCATGTCGCGCACCGCGACCGACAAATTGCCGATCTCGTCCTGGCGGTCGGAAAAGTCGGGGATCTCCTCGCGGCTCTTGACGCCGCGCCGCACCCGCACTGCCGCCGCCGATAGGCGGCGCAGCGGATTGGCGATGGTGGATGCGAGCAGCATCGACAGGATGGCGGTGACCAGGGCGGCGATGCCGAACACGCGCAAAATAGCCTTGCGTTCGGCGGCGACGATCTTGTCGATGTCGCCGCCTTCCGTCGACAGCATCAGCACGCCGAGGACGGCACGGAAGCGCTGGATCGGCACCGCCACCGAAACGATCTGCTCGCCCTGTTCGCTCACCCGCACGATCGTCGATGGACTGCCGGTCAGCGCCTTGACCACTTCCGGGAAGGCCGCACCGTTGCCGCCGGGCTGCTCATGGTAGACGGGCAGGTCCTTGTTGCGGAAGAAGTCGAAGACGAATTTCTGCACGCGCTCCAGCATATCCGGCTGCTCGTCCTCGACCGGCGGCAGGTCGTAGCGCAGGATTTGGCCGCGCGAATAGAGATGGCGCGAATCGAGCAGCAGATTGGCGTCGCGGTCATAGATGCGGGCCCGGGTGCGCGTCGGCGAAATCAGCCGCCGCAGCACCGGCGCGACGCGCTCGGGATTGATCGGGAAATCCAGATTGTCGAGCTGGTCGGAGCCCGGCCCCAGGCTTTCGCCGGCCTGCAGTTCAAGCAGTTTTTCTGGATCGATGCTGATCGAATCGGTCTCGACCGTCGCCGACGCGGCAATGGCGCCGGCGATGATCTCGCCCTGCGTCATCAGGCTTTCGACGCGGGCGTCGATCAGCCCGTCGCGGAAGGTGTTGAGATAGAGGATGCCGGTGACCAGCACGGCGAGACCGGCCAGGTTGAGGAACAGGATGCGCCGGGTCAGGCTGGAAAAGATGTGGTGGCCGAGGAAGCGGCGCATCGGCACCGTCAACCTCAACAGGAATGCGGGCAGAATCCGCGACCGCCTGACAGCGCTCGTTCGTCTGCTCCGCTGTACATCCACTGCCATCGAATAGCAGCTCCCGCCTAGTCTTTGGTTTTATGCATGTCGTCGTCCCAAAAACCGCGACCACTTTTGGGCGACATGCATCAACTCAAGCTTCGCGGAACCGGTATCCGACTCCGTAAAGGGTTTCGATCATTTCGAAGTCGTCATCGACGGCCTTGAACTTCTTGCGCAGCCGCTTGATGTGGCTATCGATGGTGCGGTCGTCGACATAGACCTGCTCATCATAGGCGGAATCCATCAGCGCATCACGGCTTTTTACCACGCCGGGGCGCTGCGCCAACGAGTGCAGGATGAGAAATTCGGTGACCGTCAGCGTCACCGGCTCGCCCTTCCAGGTGCAGGTATGGCGTTCCTGGTCCATGACGAGCTGGCCGCGTTCCAGCGAACGGGCCTGCTGGCTGGGCGCCTTTGCCGCAGCTTCGCGGGCGCTGGCGCGGCGCAGCACGGCGCGCACCCGCTCGACCAGCAGGCGCTGCGAGAACGGTTTGCGGATGAAATCGTCGGCGCCCATCTTGAGGCCGAAAAGCTCATCGATCTCATCGTCCTTCGAGGTCAGGAAGATCACCGGCAGGTCGGACTTCTGCCGCATCCGGCGCAACAGCTCCATGCCGTCCATGCGCGGCATCTTGATGTCGAGGATGGCGAGATTCGGCGGCCGCGCCGCCAGGCCTTCCAGCGCCGACGCACCATCCGTGTAGGTCTCGACGCGATACCCCTCGGACTCGAGGGCGATCGACACCGATGTCAGAATGTTGCGGTCGTCATCGACAAGCGCGATTGTTGCCATTTCAAGCGGCTCCCTCATGAGCTGTCCCTTCTGTCTTAGAGAAGGGGCTTTTGCAGGACAAATTAGGTACAAAATGTGGCACAGGCTCCACCCGCTGTCGCGGACGGCTTGCCGGCGGCCCCATCGGAACCTCTACACGGGTTGGACGAACACTGTGTGCCAATCCTTTGGGCAACCACCGTGATTTTTTGCACATATAAACGATTTAAACAACTTTCAAAATTTTTAAATCGATTAATGATTTGATATCATTCGAGTTTTCTGGTTCTCACCGTCTCAGCCCCTAACGCGGGCTCGCCGGAAACGCGCCGGCAAAGTGCGGCGAATCCAGAAGAAGGGACCCTTGATGTCGGAAGTCGGCAAACGCAATTCTGCTTGCGCGATCGATCGTATCGGCCTGAAAACCACCGGCACGGTGCATTATAATTTTGGTGCGGCCGCCCTTTATGAGGCAGCGATCCGTCGTGGCGAGGCCCGGTTGACCGCCGGCGGCGCGCTGCTTGCCGAGACCGGCCAGCACACTGGCCGCTCGCCCAAGGACAAGTTTGTCGTCCGCGATGGCGCCACCGAGCCCCATGTCTGGTGGGACAACAACAAGGCGATTTCGGCGGGCCAGTTCGAAATGCTGCTCGCCGATTTCCTTGTCCACGCCGCGAATAGCGATCTCTATGTGCAGGACCTCGTCGGCGGCGCCGATGCCGAGCTGAAGCTGCCGACGCGGGTCATCACCGAATTCGCCTGGCACTCGCTGTTCATCCGCAATCTTTTGATCCGCCCGCAGGCCGCCGAGCTTGAGGATTTCGTGCCGGAGATGACGATCATCGACCTGCCGTCCTTCCGCGCCGATCCGGCCCGCCACGGCAGCCGCACCGAAACGGTGATTGCGGTCGATCTCACCCGCAAGATCGTGCTCATCGGCGGCACTTCCTATGCCGGCGAGATGAAGAAATCGGTGTTCACCATGCTCAACTATCTGCTGCCGGAAAAGGGCGTCATGCCGATGCACTGCTCGGCCAATGAGGGCCCGGCCGGCGACGCGGCGATCTTCTTCGGGCTTTCCGGGACGGGCAAGACGACGCTGTCGGCCGATCCGTCACGTACGCTCATCGGCGACGACGAGCACGGCTGGGGACCGCACGGCATCTTCAACTTCGAAGGCGGCTGCTACGCCAAGACGATCCGGCTGTCGGCCGAGGCCGAGCCGGAGATTTTCGCCACCACGCAGCGCTTCGGCACGGTGCTGGAAAATGTCGTGCTCAACGCCGACCGCGTGCCGGACTTCAACGACGGCCGGCTCACCGAAAACACGCGCTGCGCCTATCCGCTGGATTTCATCCCCAATGCCTCGAAGAGCGGACGGGCCAGCCACCCGAAAAACATCATCATGCTGACCGCCGATGCCTTCGGCATCATGCCGCCGATCGCACGGCTGACCCCGGCGCAGGCGATGTATCACTTCCTCTCCGGCTACACCGCCAAGGTGGCCGGCACCGAGAAGGGCGTTACCGAGCCGGAAGCGACCTTCTCGACCTGCTTCGGCGCCCCGTTCATGCCGCGCCACCCCAAGGAATACGGCAATCTGCTGCGCGAGCTGATCGCCCGCCACGGCGCCGATTGCTGGCTGGTCAACACCGGCTGGACCGGCGGCGCCTACGGCACCGGCAAGCGCATGCCGATCAAGGCGACGCGCGCCTTGCTGGCCGCAGCGCTTGACGGTTCGCTGAAGGCGTCCGGTTTCCGCACTGACGCCAATTTCGGCTTCGAGGTGCCGGTTGCTGTGCCTGGCGTCGAGAGCGCCATTCTCGACCCGCGTTCGACCTGGGCCGACAAGGCAGCCTATGACCGGCAGGCAGCGCGATTGGTCGGCATGTTCGCCGTCAACTTCGAGAAATTCGAGAGCCATGTCGATGCCGTCGTGCTCGGCGCAGCACCCCGCCTGCAGGAAGCTGCGGAATAGTCCAGGCATCTTCACCGAAGCATCCTTGAAAGGCGCGGTCTCGATCGGGCCTTTTCTTTTTTGGTCCGCCGCGCCATGACTGCGGCATGCCTATCGACGACATCATCATATCAGACGAAGCCGTAATCCATCCGGGCGACCTGCACGAGGATTTCATCCGCTCGTCGGGTCCCGGCGGCCAGAACGTCAACAAGGTGGCGACCGCCGTCCAATTGCGCTTCGACGCCGCCAATGCAGCTGGCCTGTCCGAACGCGTGCGCGCGCGCACGATCAAGCTCGCCGGCCAGCGCGCCACCAAGGACGGCGTCATCGTCATCGAGGCCGGCCGCTTCCGCACCCAGGAGCAGAACCGGGCCGATGCCCGGGCAAGGCTGACGGCGCTGGTCGCCAAGGCCGCGGAACCGCCGCCGCCGCCGCGCAAGAAGACCAGGCCGTCGAAAGGCTCGGTGGAGCGGCGGCTGCAAAGCAAGGCAGGGCGCGGCACGATCAAAAAGCTGCGCGGCCGGGTAGAGAACGACTAAGGACCGCGCCGACTGCGCATAAAGCGGCCTCCCCTGCCGCAGCCGCAAGGTTTCGCCATTGCCACAGAAAGGGAGGCCGACAACGGTGGCTTTCGGGTCGCCGTTTCTGATTGGCGGTGGCATGGTTTCAGTATCAACCGGAGGCGAAGTCATGCTCGTTCTGCCCAAAGGCGTCCGCCACTTGCCTGGTTATCTGTCCCGCGCGGCGCAGGAAGCGCTGGTCGAAGAGGTGAGGACAATTGTACAGCGGGCGCCGCTGTACGTGCCGGCGATGCCGCGGACCGGCAAGGAGATGAGCGTGCGCATGACCAATTGCGGCACGCTCGGCTGGGTCACCGACAAGGAGCTGGGCTATCGCTACCAGCCAACGCACCCACTCACCGGAGAGCCATGGCCGCCGATCCCGGACGCGCTGCTGCAATTGTGGCGGGAGGTCGCCGCCTATCCGAATCCGCCGGAGGCCTGCCTGGTCAATTTCTATACGCAGGACGCCAAAATGGGTCTGCACCAGGATCGCGACGAAGCCGATTTCTCGGCCCCAGTGGTCTCGGTGTCACTTGGCGACGATTGCCTGTTCCGGGTCGGCCAAGTGACGGGCAGGGGGGCCACACGCGACGGCGGTACCAAATCGTTCCGCCTGAAAAGCGGCGACGTCGTCGTGCTCGGCGGCGAAGGCCGGCTCTGCTTCCACGGCGTCGACCGCATCTATCCGTCGACCTCGGCGCTTCTGAAAAAAGGCGGCAGGATCAATCTCACGCTGCGGCGGGTGACCTTGCCTTGAAGAGGTGAGAGTGCATTCTTGCACTTACTGAACCACTGACCTTGCGAATGAAAAGTCCCTAACGGAATTTAAGGTTTCGGCCGCTAGTCTGCGCCAAAACGTCATCATTCCCGGTGTGGATACCATGCTCGAAATCGAATCCGAAGTGATTTGGCGCTACATTCGAAATGCCGCATGGCGCACGGTTTCGATCGCCCGCTCGGATGCATCGCTCTACCTGTTCATTGGCATCTACACTGCAACGGGGCTGGGGTTTCTGGCTTGGGTCGGCGCGCTCCATCGCACCGCATACCAGACCTACGTGCCGATATGGCTTATGGTTTTCGGTTTCGTGCTGCCGGCGGTATCGCTTCTCCTGGAAACCGGCTGGCTTTTGCATCGATTTGAGCGTCGGCGGAAATTTGCTGCGGGCAAGATGTTCTCAGCCGAGCGGATGGCGGTTCTCTTTTCCGGCATATGTCTGTTGATGGGCATCATGATTTTCCAAAGCACCTTCACCTCGGTCAAGAACGGCATGTCCGTCCTGTGGAAAGGTTTCCCCTATGATCGCGCCTTGGCGGATATCGATGCCTATCTGCATTTCGGCACTGATCCGTGGCGATGGCTCTACGTTATCGGCAAGCATGACTGGGTACGGGAAACCGTCGGATGGAACTACGACATGCTGTGGTTCATCATTTGCTACAGCATGCTGTTTTTCATGGTCACGTCACCACGCACCACGCATCTGAAGAGACGCTATGTGCTGTCCTTCATGGTGGTGTGGGTAGTCGTCGGAAACATCCTGGCCGGGCTGTTCATGTCGGCCGGACCGGCGTTCTACGGCTATGTCACCGGCGATGTGCCACGCTTCGGTGAACAGCTTTCGTTTCTTGCGCAAAGCCCGTCGGCGAGTTCCGCCGCCGTGTACCAGCAGTATCTGTGGACGCTCCAGACCGAGGGTGTGACTGGACTCGCGTCGGGAATATCGGCATTTCCAAGCGTTCATGTCGCCTTGATCACCCTGAATGCGGTGTATACCTGGGAGTACGACCAGCGGTTGGGCGCCATCGCATTTCTGTATGTCGCCTTCATAGTCGCGAGTTCGGTCTATCTTGGTTGGCACTATGCGATCGATGGTTATGCGGCGGTCGCGCTCACGATCGCCCTATGTGCGGCCGTCCGCAAGCTGGTACCCGACGGCGAAATCCTGATGCCAGGCCCGGCCCGGCAATCGGCGGCTGGCGGCAGCCGCCCGGAGGCGGTCGTCACAGTTTCCTGAGCGCCACTTCCTCGACCAGATGATTGGCGCCCTTGCGCAGGATGAGGTCGGCCCGCGCTCGTGTCGGCACGATGTTCTCGCGCAGGTTTTTCAGGTTGATGTTGGCCCACAAGCCTTCCGCAATGGCACGCGCGGCGTCTTCCGAAAGCTGCGAATAGCGGTGGAAGAAGGAGTCCGGATTGCGGAAGGCCGTCTCGCGCAGGCGCATGAAGCGGGCGATGTACCATTGGTGGATCAGCTTTTCGTCGGCGTCGATATAAATGGCGAAATCGAAGAAATCCGACAGGAACGGCACTATCTTGCCGTCCTTCGGCAATTTGCCGGGTTGCAGAACGTTGATGCCTTCGAAGATCAGAATGTCTGGCCGGTCGATGGTGACGAACTCGCCGGGAATGACGTCATAGGTCAAATGCGAATAGACGGGCGCGCGGACATTGCGCTGGGCCGACTTGATGCCCGACAGGAAACGCAGCAGCGCACCGACATCGTAGCTGTCGGGAAAGCCCTTGCGCTCCATCAGATTGTCGCGTCGCAACACCTTGTTGGGCAGCAGGAACCCGTCGGTAGTGATGAGATCGACCTTGGGGCTCGACGGCCAGCGCGCCAGAAGCTCCTTCAGCACGCGCGCCGTGGTCGATTTGCCGACCGCAACCGAACCGGCAATGCCGATGATGAACGGTGTCTTGACCACATCCAGCGCGTTGAAGAAGGCCTGGCGCTGGCGAAACAGCAACTGGCTGGCCTCGACATGCGCCGAAAGCAGCCGCGAGAGCGACAGATAGATGCGCTTGACTTCTTCCAGGTCGACCGGATCGTTCAGTGAGCGCAGACGGTTGATCTCGTCTTCGCCCAGCGTCATCGGCGTGTCGGCGCGGAAGTTCGACCATTGCTCGGCCGAGAAGAAACGATAGGGGGAATATTTCTCGGTCGGAGCGAGCTGGTCCATCGAGTTTCCTGCCCTCTAGAGCATGAGGCCGAAAAGTGTGAAGCGGTTTTCGGGCGACATCATGCTCCCTCTATCAATTTAGAGACGGATTCAGATTTAAGGCCTCGGCCCGAAATCATCCGGCTCTCGCGGTCAGCCTTTCGGCCGGGATGCCTTTTCAGTGACGCCCGAACGGCCGGTACGGCCCTCAAGCTCCTTCAGCACCTCGCCCAGCGAAACGCCGGCCATGCCAAGCACGACGAGCCAATGATATATGAGATCGGCACTTTCGGAAACGAGGGCTTTCTCGTCGCCCTTGACGGCGGCAATGACGGTCTCGACTGCCTCTTCACCAAGCTTCTGCGCCGCCTTGTCGATGCCTTTGGCGAACAGTTTTGCCGTCCACGAGTCCGGGTCGCCGGAACGGGCGCGTTCGCCAATGATCGTTTCCAGATCGGACAGCGAAAATTCAGCCATGGCGCAGCCTACAGCCTTTGTGGAGTGGATTGAACCGGGTAGTCCAGCCGCATCGGCAGCCCGGCCTCGGCCATATGCGCCTTGGCTTCCGCAATCGTGTAAGTGCCGAAATGGAAGATCGAGGCCGCGAGCACGGCACCGGCATGGCCGTCGCGAATGCCCTCGACCAGATGATCGAGCGTGCCGACGCCGCCCGACGCGATCACCGGCGCGCGCACCGCATCCGCTATCGCGTGGGTCAGCGCAATGTCGTAACCGGCCTTGGTGCCGTCGCGGTCCATTGAGGTCAGCAGGATCTCGCCAGCGCCGCGATCGACCATTTTTCGCGCGAACTCGACCGCATCGATGCCGGTCTTTTCGCGGCCACCGTGGGTGAAGATCTCCCAGCGGCCGGGCTCTTTCGGCGCCGACACCTTCTTGGCGTCGATGGCGACGACAATACACTGGTTGCCGAACTTGTCGGCGGCTTCTGCGACGAAATCGGGATTCTTCACCGCCGCAGTGTTGATCGACACCTTGTCGGCGCCGGCCAGCAACAGTTTGCGAATATCGGCCACCTGGCGCACGCCGCCGCCGACGGTCAGCGGCATGAAGCATTGTTCGGCGGTGCGGGCGACGACGTCGAAGATGGTTTCACGGTTGTCGGACGACGCGGTGATATCGAGAAAGCAAAGCTCGTCTGCGCCGGCCGCGTCATAGGCTTTGGCCGCCTCGACCGGATCACCGGCATCGATGAGGTCGACGAAATTGACCCCCTTGACGACGCGGCCGTTCTTGACGTCGAGGCAAGGGATGACTCGGGCCTTCAGCATCAGCCCTTCTCCATCGTCGCCAGCAACTCGCTGAGCAGTTCGCCGACCAGCGGCGGAACCTCGGCCTGCGCATCGAACGCCGGATCGTAGGCGGAAATGGTGATGCCGGAAATCGGCAGCAGGCCGGCCATGCCGCAGACAGCCTGGCGCAGCTGTTTCGGCTCCGGGCCGCCGGGCGTGGTGTAGCGGTTGGCCTGCAGCGCCCCGGGGTCGTGCACGTCGAGATCGAGATGCAGGTGCACCCGCTTCGCGTCCGGCGCCTTCAGCCTGTCGCAGGCCGTGGCCCAGTCCGGGCATTCGGTGCGGATGACCGGCAAAGTCTTCAACAGCTCCGTTTCGACCGGATCGAGATCGCGCGCGTTGACCAGCACGCAGCGCGCCGGATCGATCGGCCTGAAGCCGGGGATGGCCGAGGCCATCGGCTTCCAGCACAGGCCGAGAACCGTGGCCAGCGCCATGCCGTCGAGAAAGCCGAAGATGGACGTCTCCGGGGTGTTGAGATCGCCATGCTGGTCGGCCCAGATGATCGCATCGGCATCCTCGCCGGCAACCGCACCGGCCGATGTCAGGCAATTGCCGGCCAGCACGATGGGAAACCGGCCGCGGTCTATGGCGATGCGGACCTCGCCGGAGACGGCACCGCACACGGCAAAGCCGGTGGCGATCTCGCGCTGTTGTTCGTCGCCAACCCTGCCGATATCGGTGACGACGACGTCATGCCCGGAGAGCGTCAGCGCGTCGACAAGCCCGCCGGCGATGAGTGCATCCGGGCCTCGGCCCATACCGCCGTGATAGTGGCCGCTGTCATAAGAGGCCAGGATGATGGAGATTTTCACGGCCGGGTCTCCATCGCCTTGCCCTGCAGCACCGCCAGCGCCTCGGCCGGGTCGATGCGCCCGTCATAGAGCGCGCGACCGGAGATGGCGCCTTCCAGTTTCTTCGCGTCGGGCATGGTCATGCGCACGATGTCGGCGATCGAAGCCAGCCCGCCCGAGGCGATGACCGGGATCGACACCGCGTCGGCGAGATCGATCGTGGCATCCCAGTTGATGCCGGTCAGAACGCCGTCGCGGTCGATATCGGTGTAGATGATGGCGGCAACGCCGGCGCCTTCGAATTTCTGCGCCAGTTCGATGACGCCGAGGCTGGAGGCCTCGGCCCAGCCTTCGACCGCCACCTTGCCGCCCTTGGCGTCGATGCCCACGGCGATCTTTCCAGGAAATTCCTTGCAGGCTTCCCGGACCAGGTCGGGATCGCGCACCGCCACCGTGCCGAGGATGACGCGGGCCAGCCCGCGGTCGAGCCAGTCCTCGATCTGCGCCAGCGTGCGGATGCCGCCGCCGAGCTGCACCGGGTTTTTCGTCGCCTTGAGGATGGCGCCGACCGCCGCGCTGTTGACGCTCTGGCCCTTGAAGGCGCCGTTGAGGTCGACGACATGCAGCCATTCAAACCCTTGCTCTTCGAAGGCCTTGGCCTGGGCCGCAGGGTCGTCATTGTAGATGGTCGCGGTCGCCATATCGCCGTGCTTCAGCCGCACGCACTTGCCGTCCTTGAGGTCGATGGCCGGAAACAGGATCACCGTTCAGACCCCTTCCACAATGGCGAAATGCGAGGTCGAATAAGCGCGCCGGAATTTCAGCGCTGCCTGGTATTCGGGGGAATGGAAGCAAGCCAGCGCGACCTCGTAGCTTTCGAACTCGACGATCACATGGCGATTGCCGGATGGCCCTTCCGGGCTTGACGACTGACCGCCTCGCGTCAGGAATTTCGCGCCGTATTTGTCGAACGCCGCTTTGTTGGCGGCGATGTATTTCGGATAGTTTTCCGGATCGGTCACATCGACCATCGCCATCCAGTAGCCCTTCTTGCTCATCTCAAGGCCTCCAGCGCAGGAAGTTGGTGATCAGTGCCAGGCCGAGCGCCTGGCTCTTTTCCGGATGGAATTGCGTGCCGGCAAGGTTACCGCGCGCGACCGCCGCCGTTACCGGGCCGCCATAATCGGCGACGGCCAGCACTTCGTCCGGCCTTGTCGCGTCGAGATGGTAGGAATGAACGAAATAGGCGTGCAGACCCTTAGGCCCGGTCGCAATACCCGAAAACAGCGGGTGCTTGCGCTCCAGATCGATGGTGTTCCAGCCAATTTGCGGGATCTTCAGTGCCGGATCGGCGGGCGTGATCTCCTTGACGTCGCCGGCAATCCAGCCGAAGCCCTTGGTCACGGTCTTTTCCAGGCCGCGCTGCGACATCAGCTGCATGCCGACGCAGATGCCGAGGAACGGCCGCGCCTTGGCGATCGCTACCTCTTCCACCGCTTCCCACATGCCGGCGACGCCGCGCAGGCCCGCCGCGCAATCGGCATAGGCGCCGACGCCGGGCAAAACGATTCGGTCGGCGCTGCGCACCCGCTCGGCGTCGGCGGTTAGCTCAATGGCAGCGGCAATGCCGGCTTCATGCGCGGCGCGCTCGAAGGCCTTGGTGGCCGAGCGCAGATTGCCCGACCCGTAATCGATGATGGCAACCCGCATCTCAGGCTTTTCCCGGCGTATGGCTCAGGCCCAGCGTCAGCCCGGTCTGCGCCGGCCGGGCCAGGCTGGCGTCCGGCACGATGCGCGGCAGCGGCGCCGGCTCATCGGCAAGGGCCTCGGCGTCCAGTGACTGGCGGATGTCGGCATCGTCAGGATTGTCGGCTTCGACGACGCCCCATTCATGCCAGCCGCCGCGGCGCAGCGCTGCGAGCCGCAACCCTTGGCCTTCCAGCCCGATATAGAGCGACACCAGCAGCGACAGCGCCGAGCCAGCCCAATCCAGCCCCAGTCTTTCGCCAAGCAGCGAAAGCAGGCCCATGGCGACGAAAGCGAGCCCCGCCTCGATCCAAAGCCGGTGCCAGGCGAGCCACAGCGGCGCCACCAGGAAAGCCAGCCAGGAAAAACCGTCGCGGACCAAAATCGTTGCGTCGGCCGCCTCGGTGCGGCCTGGCGGTTCCATCACGACATAGATGGCCATCAGCCTACCCTTTCAGAGATCCCTTGGTGGAGGGAACCGCTTCCGGCTGGCGCGGGTCGCGCTCCAGTGCGAAACGCAGCGCGCGCGCCACCGCCTTGAAGCAGGTCTCGGCAATATGGTGATTGTTGGCGCCATAATGATTGGTGACATGCAGCGTGATACCGGCATTCTGCGCCAGCGCCTGGAAGAATTCACGCACCAGTTCGGTGTCGAACGTGCCGATCTTGGGCGACGAGAAGGCGACATTCCAGACCAGGAACGGACGGCCCGACACGTCGATCGCGGCCCGCGTCAGCGTCTCGTCCATGGCAAGGTCGACAGAGGCATAGCGCATGATGCCGCGCCGCTCGCCCAGCGCCTTGGCCAGCGCCTGGCCGATCGCAATGCCGGTGTCCTCGACCGTGTGGTGGTCGTCAATGTGCAGGTCGCCCTTGGCCTTTACCGTCATGTCGATCAGCGAGTGGCGCGACAGCTGGTTCAGCATGTGGTCGAAGAAGCCGACGCCGCTCGACATGTCGGATTTTCCGGTGCCGTCGACATCGACCGAGACGCTGATCTCGGTTTCCTTGGTCTTGCGGCTGACTTCGGCGGAACGGGACGCCATGACCTTGTCCTTGTCTTTGGGCATACGACACTTTTGGCAACTGACCGGGGCGAAACGAAAAGACAATGCCTCCAGGCGCTCATTTGCTTGAAAACGAAAGCCTTCTAGCAGCATGATCCGGCGATAGCCAGTTGCGATGCGGATCGCTATCGGCCGTGGCGGAGGCGGTTTGCAATCGTTAGCCCCATGCATACATATGGCCGATCGAAATCCCGCGCCAATCGCCTCATCGGGATCGCGCGAATCGGAGCAGCAGATGTCCAATGAACTGAGTATGCACGCCACGACCATTGTGACGGTGCGCAAGGGCAACAAGGTGGTGATCGCCGGCGACGGCCAGGTCAGCCTTGGCCAGACCATCATGAAAGGCAACGCCAAAAAGGTGCGCCGCATCGGCAAAGGCGGCAATGTCATTGCCGGTTTCGCCGGCGCCACGGCGGACGCTTTCACCCTTCTGGAGCGGCTCGAAGCCAAGCTCGAACAATATCCGGACCAGTTGACGCGCGCCTGCGTCGAGCTCGCCAAGGACTGGCGCACCGACCGTTATCTGCGCCGGCTGGAAGCGATGATGCTGGTGGCCGACAAGTCGGTTTCGCTGGCGCTCACCGGCACCGGCGACGTGCTGGAGCCCGAATTCGGCGTCATGGCCATCGGTTCCGGCGGCAACTATGCGCTGGCCGCTGCCCGCGCGCTGATGGATAGCGACAAGGATGCCGAGGAGATCGCCCGCAAGGCGATGCAGATCGCCTCCGACATTTGCGTCTACACCAACAACAACTTTGTTGTCGAAACGCTCGATGCCGGCTAACCCGCCGGTGCTCTATGATTTTCGACCGGTTACCGAAAAAGACCTGCCGATGATCGCCGGCTGGCTGGCCGAGCCGCATGTCGCCGAATGGTGGGACGACCCCGAGACGGAAATTGCCGGTATCAGGGAGAACATCGACTCGATTTCGGTCGAGCCGCTGATCGTCGAGCTCGAGGGCAGGCCGATCGCCTATCTGCAGAGCTACGATCCGCATCTGGAGGACGGCCATCCCTATGCCGACCAGCCGTTCGGCACGCTCGGCATCGACCTGTCGATCGGCGTGCCGGACCTGGTTGGCAAAGGTCATGGCTCGGCTATCGTCAGGCAATTCGTCGAGCAACTGTTCGAGGAAGGCGCGCCGCGCGTCATCATCGATCCGCATCCCGACAATGGCCGCGCCATCCGCGCCTATGAAAAGGCGGGCTTCAGGGCTATCGATCGCAGACACTCTAGATATGGGGACGTCGTGCTGATGGCCGTCGATGCCGAAGAGAGCGACGCGGAAGAAGGGGAATGAGTTGATGGCGACACCGGGCACTGCCAAAAATTACTCGGCCTATGAAGACAGCTGGCGGATGGGGCTTCTGCTCGTGCTCGCTCTGCTCATCTTCCAGGCCGGCGCGCTTTACGGCATGGGCCGCACGCCGATCTGCACCTGCGGTTACGTCAAACTCTGGCACGGTGTGGTGAACAGTTCGGAGAATTCCCAGCATATTTCCGACTGGTACACGTTCTCGCACATCATCCACGGCTTCCTGTTCTACGCCTTGGCCTGGTTCCTGTTCCCGCGCTCGCCAATCGGTCTGCGCCTGGCATTCGCCGTCGTCATCGAGGGCGGCTGGGAACTCCTGGAAAACAGCCCGTTCATCATCGAGCGCTACCGCGCCGGCACCATCTCGCTGGATTACTATGGCGACTCGATCATCAATTCGGTGTCCGACACGCTGGCCATGGTGCTGGGATTTGTGATGGCGCGAAAGCTACCTATATGGAGCATCGTCGGCCTCGCCCTCATCTTCGAACTGGGTGTCGGCTACCTCATCCGGGACAATCTGACGCTCAACGTGATCATGCTGCTGCATCCGTTCGAGTCCATCAAGCAGTGGCAAAGTGGAATCTAGTGATATGACCACCTTCTCTCCCCGTGAAATCGTTTCGGAACTCGACCGCTTCATCATCGGCCAGAAGGACGCCAAGCGCGCCGTGGCCATTGCCTTGCGCAACCGCTGGCGCCGCCAGCAGCTGGAAGGCCAGATGCGCGAAGAGGTGATGCCGAAGAACATCCTGATGATCGGCCCGACCGGCGTCGGCAAGACCGAGATCTCGCGCCGCCTGGCGCGACTCGCCGGTGCGCCCTTCGTCAAGGTCGAGGCCACCAAGTTCACCGAAGTCGGCTATGTCGGCCGCGATGTCGAGCAGATCATCCGCGACCTGGTCGAGATCGCCATCGGCCTGGTGCGCGAGAAGATGCGCGAGGACGTGAAGGCGCGCGCGCACCTCAATGCCGAGGAGCGCGTGCTGGAAGCCCTGGTCGGCAAGACGGCGAGCCCGGCGACCCGCGATTCCTTCCGCAAGAAGCTGCGCGACGGCGAGCTCGACGAAAAGGAGATCGAGATCGAGGTTGCCGACACCGGCACCGGCGGCATGCCCGGCTTCGAGATCCCCGGCATGCCGGGCGCTAATATCGGCGTGCTCAACATCAACGACATGCTGTCGAAGGCGATGGGTGGCAAGAAGACCAAGGCGCGCAAGACGACGGTCAAGGAGTCCTACGCGCTGTTGGTCAACGACGAGTCCGACAAGCTGCTCGACCAAGACGAGGTGGTGCGCCGGGCGCTCGACGCGACCGAAAATGACGGCATCGTCTTCCTCGACGAGATCGACAAGATCGCCTCGCGCGAAGGCGGCATGGGCGCCGGCGTCTCGCGCGAAGGCGTGCAGCGCGACCTGCTGCCGCTGATCGAAGGCACGACGGTGGCGACCAAATACGGACCGTTGAAGACCGACCACATACTGTTCATCGCCTCGGGCGCCTTCCATGTCTCCAAGCCGTCCGACCTGTTGCCGGAATTGCAGGGCCGCCTGCCGATCCGTGTCGAGTTGCGGGCGCTGGAGAAGGACGATTTCATTCGCATCCTCACCGAGACCGAGGCCAGCCTCATCAAGCAGTATATCGCGCTGATGAAGACCGAAGGCGTCGACCTCACCTTCACCGACGATGCCATCGATTCGCTGGCCGGCATCGCTGTCGACCTCAACGCTAGCGTCGAAAACATCGGAGCGAGACGCCTGCAGACGGTGATGGAGCGCGTGCTGGACGAGATCTCCTACGACGCGCCCGACCGCAACGGCACCAGCGTCGCCATCGATGCCGCCTATGTGGAAAAGCATGTCGGCGACCTCTCGCGAAACACAGATTTGTCGCGATTCATCCTTTAAACGAGGGCGCCGGTTCATCCGGCGCCGGTATTAGAGCGCCGCGCGTCCTTTGGACGCGCAAAGGTCGCTCTAACAGTATTGAATCGACGCATCGGACTTTCCAAAAATCGGTTTCGATTTTTGGGCCGATGCTTAGGCAACAGTTTCCGGCAAACATCATCGTGTGTGGCCGGATGGTATCATGCGGCCATCTTTCGTCTTGCCGGCTGCAAGGGCGCTCTCGACTCGACCGGGAGCTTTACCTAGTTTGCGCGGCAATTCTCTAGGCGGCGGCGCATGAAAAAACTGATCCTGCTCATTCTCGGCTTGACGCTGGCGGCGACGCTGTTCGCGGCTGACGCGGCGACATTGGTGCCGGCGGGCAACCGCAATGTCGTGCAGCCTGACATACCGGGCGCCTCCAGCCGCCGCACCCAGGCGACCAACACCACCTTCCAGGCCAAATACCGCAAGGTCTACGCTCTGTTGCAGAACGACGCCGAATTGCGCGCCAAGATCAGGAAGGCGGCTGCCGGTTACGGCATCAACCCCTTGCACATCGTCGGCGCCATCGTCGGCGAGCACACCTACAATGTCGATGCCTACGACCGGCTGCAGACCTACTACGTCAAGGCGATCTCCTACCTCTCCAGCAAGCTGTCCTTCGCCTATGACGGCGAGGACATCACCGATTTCGTGCAGCGGCCGGAATTCAAGAAGTGCACAATGTCGGACAGCTACGACCTGTGGGAATGCCGCGAGCAGGTGTGGAACCGCTCCTTCCGCGGCAAGACCGTCGACGGCACCAGCTTTCCCAACGACCGCTTCGGCGCCACCTTCTTCCAGCCCTATTATGCCGGCCAGACCTTTGGCCTCGGCCAGCTCAACCCGCTGACCGCGCTGCAGATGAGCGATCTGGTGCACAAGGTGTCGGGGCTGCCCGAACTCGATGTCGGCGATCCCAATGGGGTCTACAAGACCATCATGGATCCGGATCTGACATTGCCCTACGTCGCAGCGACGATCAGGAAGTCGATCGACGCCTACAAAAACATTGCCGGCTTCGACATCTCAGGCAATCCGGGGCTGACCGCCACGCTCTACAATGTCGGCAATCCCGAGCAGCGCGCCTATGCGCTGAAAGCAGAGAACGACAAGCGCCGCGCGGCGGGTGAGACGGTCAAACTGCCGGAAGAGAATTATTACGGCTGGCTGGTCAACGACAAGCTGGACGAGCTGAAGGCGCTGTTTTAGCGGGCTTAGCTCAGCCGTCTACCTCCCCCTTTGTGGGGAGGTCGGACCGCAGGTCGGGGTGGGGGCCGGTGCCGCACCCCACCCCGCTGCTTCGCAGCGACCCTCCCCACAAGGGGAGGGTAAGTCAGTCCTTCACGCTGCCAGCAACGACTTCAGCTTCACATCCGGCGACCCCAACGCCTCCGGCGCCGGCCTAGCCCGCTTGGCGATCAGCATCTCGGCCAGCCTGATGTCGCGCGCCACGGCATTGCCCGTACCGAGGCCGCTCGCCGCCACCAGCCTGCCATCCTCGGCCAGATGAAACAGAATAAAAGCACCGTCGCCGAGATCGCGGCGGACCGTGCTTTTGCCCTCGTCCGAAAGGCCGGCGATCTGCAGCGACAAACCATACTGATCCGACCAGAACCATGGCACCGCGGCATGCGCTTCGCGGGCGCCCAACATGTTCTTCGCGGCCAGCGCACCCTGTTCCTGCGCATTGCGCCAGGCTTCCAGCCGCACCCGCCGGCCAGCATAGACAGCGAGCGGAAACGAGCAGCAATCGCCGGCGGCGAAGATGTCGGGATCGATTGTTTGGAGTTCGCCATTGACGGCGATGCCGTTATCGACGGTCAGGCCCGCTTCCGCGGCAAGCCCGGTCACCGGCACGGCGCCGATGCCGATGACGGCGAGATCGGCGACGATGTCCTGCCCATCGGCGAGCATGATGTGCACCTCAGCGCCGTCGTCGGCGATATCAGCGATGCCCTGACCGGTGAGCACGGTCACGCCTTCGGCCTCATGCGCCTGATGGATGATTTCAGCGATCTCCGCCGGCACCCCGCGCATGAGGATGCGCGGCTGCGCCTCAATGACCGTGACGCTGGCCCCGAGCTTGCGCGCCGAAGCGGCGAGCTCCAGGCCGATAAAGCCACCACCAATGATGGCGATGCGGTTTGCCGGGCTGAGGTGGGCACGAATGGCCAGCGCGTCGGCAAAGGTGCGGAGGTAGACGCAGCGCGGACCCAATCCCGGCATCGGCAGCTTGCGCGGTGTCGAGCCGGTCGCCAGCAGCAGCTTGTCGTAGGGCAGGGCCGAACCGTCCGACAGCCGCACCATATGCGCCGGGCGGTCGATCGCCACCGCTTGAACGGAATGGATATGCCGGATCGATTTCTCGGCCAGAATTTCGTCGCTGGCGATCGTCTTGATCTCGGCCGCGTCGCTCGTCATTGCGTCCTTGGACAGGGGCGGCCGCTCATAGGGCAGATGGGGTTCGTCACCCACCAGCGTCACCGGCCCGTCATAGCCCAGCTCGCGCAGTGTCAGCGCTGCCCGCCCGCCGCACTCGCCGGCGCCAATGATGACCATTCCCGCCTGCATGGTCCTATCCGATCTGGATCAGCACTTTGCCGGCCTCGACCTTTACCGGATAGGTGGCGAGATTGACGCAAACCGGCGCGCCTCGTGCCGCCCCCGTCTTGTAATTGAAGCGGCCATTGTGCTTGGGGCACTCGATGATGTCGTCCATCACCAGCCCGTCGGCCAGATGCACCTTTTCGTGCGTGCACAGGCCATCGGTGGCGAAATAATCGTCGTCAGGGCTGCGATAGATGGCGAAGGTGCGGCCGCCATGGTCGAAGCGCATCACATCTTCTTCGTCGATGTCGCCGGCGGCGCAGGCCTCGATCCAGTCGCTCATGTGTTCCTCCCAAAAGCAATTCCAGGAAAAGTGCGTTGCGGTTTTCCGTTCGGAGTTGCGACAAAACAAAAGCTTAATCGCGCGATCATTCCGCCGCGGCGGCGACGGCGTCGTTGTGGAGTTCCTCGCGATAGGGCCGCGCCGTTGGCGGCAGTTCGCGCTTGAGGAAATAGTCCTCGTTGCGCAGCTGGCGCAAAAAGGCCGGGATCATCTCGCGGTAGCCGGCCAGGATCGACGGCGTCGGCGCCGGCAGATCGTGCTTGATAAGCGCATGCAGTTTAGGCAGCGCATGATAGGGCACCATCGGGAACATGTGGTGTTCGACGTGATAGTTCATGTTCCAGTAGATGAAGCGGCTGACCGGGTTCATGTAGACGGTGCGGCTGTTCAGCCGGTGGTCGATGACATTTTCCGCCAGCCCGCCATGCTGCAGCAGGCCGACCATGACATGATGCCAGGCGCCGTAGAGCCGGGGCAGCCCGACCAGCATCAGCGGCAGCCATGAACCGAAATAAAGCGCCAGCGCGATCGTCACGGCATAGATCGCCGTCCAGATGCGGGCGATGCGAATGGCCTTAGGCTGCTCCTGTTCGGGGATAAAAGTCTTTTCCGCCGCGCTGATATTGCCGGCGGCATTGCGCAGCATGTCCGACATCGCATGCCAGGCATCCAGCACGCCGATAAAGCCAAGCGCGACCCGGAACAGATCCGGCGGCCGCATGACGGAGATTTCCGGGTCGCGGCCGACGATGATGGTGTCGGTGTGGTGGCGGGTGTGGCTCCAGCGCCAGGTCACCGGATTGCGCATGATCATGAAGCAGGCGATCTGGTAAACCGCGTCGTTCATCCACTGGGTGCGGAAGGCGGTGCCGTGGCCGCATTCGTGCCAGCGTGAGTCGGTGGAGGAGCCGTAGAGCACGCCATAGACGAAGAAGAACGGCACGCACCACCAGCTGCCCCAGAACCAGGCGCCGCCGGCGGCACTCAGGATCAGCGCGGCCAGCCAGATCGCGGTGTCGCGGATCGCCGGCCCGTCGGAGCGCTGCATCAGCTCCTTCATCTGCTTGCGCGGAATATCAGTGTGATACCACTCGGCCGCCGCCAGCCCGGTCTCGACGGCGAGCTTGGAATCGCGGCCCATCAGGCTGTAGTCGCGCCGGGACGGTGGTGTGGATAGTGTCGCTTCCATAGGGGCTGCCTCCGTCGGCCACAGCATCCGTCAGGACGGATATGTCCATTACAGGCGCTTGTGTCCGAGCGCAAAATAGCGCCATGCGGTGATAGTCTCAATATCACAAAGATAGTTTCTATCATTTTCCATCAGAACGATGTAAGCAGTTGCAGGCACTCATGCGGGACAGTCATGGCAAAACGGCCAACCATCACCGATCTGGCGCGCATCTCCGGCGTTAGCGTCGCCACTGTCGACAGGGTGCTGAACAACCGGCTGCCGGTGCGCGAGGAAACCGCGCGCCGCGTCTATGAGGCGGCGACCGGCATCGGCTACCACGCCGCCGGGCTGATCAAGCGGCGCATGCGCCAGGAATTGCCGGAATACCGCCTCGGCTTTCTGCTGCTGCGGGGCAATGATGTTTTTTACGGCGATTTCGCGAGGGAGCTAGAAATGGCGGTCTCGCAATCGCAGCGCTTCCGCGGCGTCGCCACCATCGATTTCGCCAGCTCGCTAGCCGCCGACGAGATCGCCGCCCAAATGCGCAAGCTGGCAGCGAAATCCAGAGCAATCGCCGTTGTCGGTCCGGACCATCCGACGCTGACGGCGGTCGTGGAGTCGCTGAAAGCGAGGGGGCAACCTGTCTTCTCGCTGCTGTCCGACTTTGCCGCTGGCATCCGTGAGGGATATGTCGGCCTCGACAATCGCAAGGTCGGTCGCACCGCGGCCTGGATGATCGCCAGGGCGGCAAAGAACCCCGGCAAGGTCGCCCTTTTCGTCGGCAGTCATCGCTTCCACGGTCATGAACTGCGCGAGATCGGATTTCGCTCCTTCTTCCGCGAACATGCGCCGGACTTCACGGTGATGGAAACGCTGGTCAATCTGGAAGCCAACCAGGTCACCCACGATGCGATGATCGATCTCCTGGTGCGGTATCCGGATCTTGCCGGCTGCTATGTCGCCGGCGGCGGCATGGAAGGCGCGGTCTCGGCGCTGCGCGCAGCGAAGCCCGCAAACATGCCGGTGGTCGTCTGCAACGAGATCAACGCCGAATCGCGCGCGGCACTCGCCGACAACATCCTGACAATGGTGATCTCGACGCCGCTCGCCGCCTTGTGCCGCGAGCTTGTCGACCTGATGGCGCATTCCATCGAGGCCGGCGCCGCCAACGCGCCGGGCCAGACCTTTCTGCCCTTCGACATCTATCTGCCGGAAAATATCTAACGCGTTGCCGCGCCGACCCGTTCGGCGTGGGCTCTCCGGCGATGATAGAATCTATCAGATTCTGCCTTCAGACTCGGCCTGGGCCGCTGTCGGCCTCGATTCGACGTGAAATTGCGGCGCGGCGACCGAAAATCCGCTTTCCGACTTAGGAATCGCTCTTGACGTCTTGCGAAAAAATGGAATAAATATTTCATCAGATTGGTATTTTGGTTCTTTCGTTCCGGAACATCTGTTTCAAACTGGGAGCCTGGCGTTCCATCCCTTGGACAAAACGCCATACGGAACAGGAAGGCATCAGGGAGCGATTCCTCGGGCTATCGGGGATTCCGGGTAGATCGGTGCAGCCGGACACCAATGTGGAGGAGAAACACAATGAAGAAACTGATTTTGGGCGTCGCCTTTGCGGCGCTGATGAGTTCGTCCGCTTTTGCCGCCAAGGTCGGCGTGTCGATGGCCAAGTTCGACGACAACTTCCTCACCGTGCTGCGCAACGGCATGATCGAGCAGGCCAAGGGCATGAGCGGCGTGGAACTGCAGGTCGAGGACGCGCAGAACGACGTCGCCAAGCAGCTCGACCAGATCAAGAACTTCGCCGCCTCGGGCGTCGACGCCATCATCGTCAACCCGGTCGATACCTCGGCCACGCAGGCGATGTCGGACGCCGCCGCAGCCGCCAAGATCCCGTTGGTCTATGTCAACCGCCAGCCGGTCAATGTCGACACGCTGCCGGACAACCAGGCCTTCGTCGCGTCGAACGAGGCCGATTCCGGCACGCTCGAGACCAAGGAAGTCTGCCGCCTGTTCACCGAGGCCGGCAAGAAGGAGGCCAATGTCTATGTCATCATGGGCGAGCTTTCCAACCAGGCCGCCGTGCAGCGCACCAAGGACATCGAAGAGGTGATCGCCACGCCGGAGTGCAGCTTCATCAAGATCATCGACAAGCAGACTTCGAACTGGAACCGCGACGAAGCGCAGAACCTGATGACCAACTGGCTGTCGACCGGCAAGCCGTTCGACGGCGTCATCGCCAACAATGACGAAAGCGCCATCGGCGCCATCCAGGCGATGAAGGCCGCCAACATCGACATGAAGACGGTCGTCGTCGGCGGTGTCGACGCCACGCAGGACGCGCTTGCCGCCATGCAGGCCGGCGACCTCGATGCCACCGTGTTCCAGGATGCGGCCGGCCAGGGCGCCGGCGCTCTGGACGCAGCGCTGAAGCTCGCCAAGGGCGAGAAGGTCGAGCACAAGGTCTACGTGCCCTTCCAACTCGTGACGCCAGCCAACATCGACAAGTTCCTGAAGAAGAACTGAGCCGGCGACTCGTTCGACTAACGGAGCGGCGCATCAATCGCGCCGCTCCCGTTTCCCTCACCGCCCTTACGTGCGGGAGGGCAAATGCCGCCTCACGGAGGACAGACATGTCACAGACATCTCATGGCGTCGGCGGGGTCAGCTATGACGCGAAGAGGCGGACATGGCCGGCCGAATTCAACGTCTTCCTGGCGCTGGTCATTCTGGTCGTCATCTTCGAAATGATCGGCCGCATCTTTCTTGGCGACAGCTTCCTGTTCAACACGCGCGACAACGTCGCCGGGATCTTCAATGAGGCCCGCCTGCAGATCATCATCCTGCAGGTGTCGATCGTCGGCATCATCGCCATCGGCGTCACGCAGGTGATCATTTGCGGCGGCATCGACTTGTCCTCGGGCTCGATCGTCGGCGCCACCGCCATGATCGCCATGAGTTTTGCCCAGGTGGCGACGGTCAACGGTAACCCCAACCCCAAGGCGATGTTCCTGGCGCAAGGCTGGACCGACCTGCCGGTCGTCGTGCCGGTACTGGTCGCCATCGGCTGCGGTCTGCTCGCCGGTCTCGTCAACGGCTCCTTGATTGCATACACGCGCATTCCGCCGTTCATTGCCACGCTCGGCATGATGGTGACCGCGCGCGGCATTGCCAAATGGTGGTCCAAGGGTCAGCCGATCTCGTTTCCGACCGAAAGTTTCGCTGGTATCGGCAAGGGCCTGATGCCGGTCATCATCTTCCTGTCGCTGGCGGTGCTGTTCCAGCTGATCATGACCTACACACGCTACGGCAAGCATTGCTATGCCATCGGCTCCAACGAGGATGCCGCGCGCATGTCGGGCATCAAGATCGCCAACCACAAGATCCTCGTCTACGTCATTGCCGGCATCCTAGCCGCGCTGGCCGCCGTCGTGCTCTCCTCCAAGAACCTGACGGCACAGTCCGGCATGGGCGTCATGTACGAGCTAGACGCCATCGCAATGGCGGTCATCGGCGGCGTCTCTTTGTCGGGCGGTCGCGGCTCGATCGTCGGCACCGTGATCGGCTCGCTGATCTTCGGCGTCATCATTTCCGGCTTCACCTTCCTGCGCCTCGACGCCTACTATCAGGAGATGGTCAAGGGCGTGATCATCGTCGGCGCGGTCGTTCTCGACCAATGGCGCCAGCGCATGCGGGCATTGAGGGCTTGACCATGCCAGATATCTCCACGACAGACATCGTCCTGAAGACCGAAAACCTGACCAAGCGTTATGGCGGCGTGCACGCGCTGGAAGGCGCGAATTTCGAGCTGCGCAAGGGCGAGCATGTCGCCATCATGGGCGACAATGGCGCCGGCAAATCGACCTTCGTGCGCCAGATCACCGCCGTCGAGCAACGCACCAGTGGCCAGATCTGGTTCGACGGCAGGGAAGTGAATTTTGCCGGGCCGATCGAAGCGCGCACGGCGGGCATCGAGACCGTGTTCCAGAACCTGGCGCTGGCCGACGATCTCGACGTGCCGTCGAACCTGTTCCTCGGCCGCGAAAAGGTGCTTTTCAATCTCGGGCCGTTCTCGATCCTCGACCGCAAATACATGCGCAAGGCGACCGAGGCGGCGCTGATCCGCACGGCAGTGAAAATCCCCAATTTGTCCAACACCATTCGCCACATGTCGGGCGGCCAGCGCCAGTGCGTTGCGATCGCCCGGACCGCGACCTTCGCCTCCAAGCTGATCATCATGGACGAGCCGACGGCAGCCCTTGGCGTGCAGGAGACGGCGCAGGTCGAGAACATCATCCGCACGCTGAAGGACAATGGCGAGCCGCTGATCCTGATCAGCCACAACATGCGCCAGGTGTTCGACCTGTGCGACCGCATCGTCGTCTTCCGGCGCGGCCGCATCGTCGCCAACCTGCGCAAGGAAAACACCGACGGCAACGACATCGTCTCCTACATCACCGGCGCCAAGACCGGGGAGGCGGAACTCGCGGCCTGAACAGGATGGTCATCCTGTTTTCTGGCGTGCTCGAAAAATTATCTTGCCACCTTTCTCAAAAGGAAGGTGGAGACACAACTCTCTCGAACCCATCCCCCTAGAGGAAATACCCCATGACTGTTCGTTTCGCCCTCCTCGGTGCCGGCCGCATCGGCAAGGTCCATGCCCGCGCCGTCGGCTCCAACCCGCAGGCCAGACTGGTGGCCGTTGCCGACGCTTTTGAAAAGGCGGCGACCGAGTTGGCAACCGCCTATGGCGCCGAAGTGCGCACCATCGACGCGATCGAGAAGGCCAAGGACATCGACGCCGTGGTCATCTGCACGCCGACCGACACCCATGCCGATCTGATCGAGCGTTTCGCCAAGGCCGGCAAGGCGATCTTCTGCGAGAAGCCGATCGACCTCGACGTCAAGCGCGTCGAGAAGTGCCTGGCCGTGGTCGACAAGGCCAAGGCGACGCTGATGGTCGGCTTCAACCGCCGCTTCGATCCGCACTTCGCCGCCGTGCGCAAGGCGATCGACGACGGCGCCATCGGTACTGTCGAGATGGTCACCATCACCTCGCGCGATCCGGGCGCGCCGCCGGTCGATTACATCAAGCGCTCGGGCGGCATTTTTCGCGACATGACCATCCACGATTTCGACATGGCGCGCTTCCTGCTCGGCGAAGAGGTGGCGGCGGTCAGCGCCCATGCCTCGGTTCTGGTCGACGAGAAGATCGGCGAAGCGGGCGATTTCGACTCTGTCAGCGTCATCCTCGAAACCGCGTCCGGCAAGCAGGCCGTCATCTCCAATTCGCGCCGCGCCACCTATGGCTACGACCAGCGCATCGAGGTGCATGGCTCCAAGGGCATGGTCGCCGCCGAGAACCAGCGGCCGGTGTCGATCGAGGTCGCCAATGAGAAGGGCTATACGCGCCCGCCGCTGCACGACTTCTTCATGACCCGCTATCTCGACGCCTACGCCATCGAGATTGCCGCTTTCATCACTGCTGCAACCTCGGGCAAGAAGGCATCGCCGAGCGGCGCCGACGGCCTCGTGGCGCTGAAGCTGGCCGATGCCGCGCTGAAGTCGGCGACATCAGGCAAGACCGTCCGTCTCGACAAGTAAGAACCGGAACCAAGGCACAGGAGCAGAGCGATGAGCACATCCGCCGATCGCAATTCGAAGACGCGCGCCATCGTCACCGGCGGCGCGCAAGGCATCGGCTTTGCCGTCGCCGAAGCGCTGGCCGACGAGGGCTGCAAAGCGCTGGCGCTCATCGGCCGCTCGCAGGAGAAGGGCGACAAGGCGGTCGCCCACTTCAAGAAGGCCGGCGTCGATGCGATCTTCATCAGCGCCGACGTCTCGAAAGTGGCGGACTGCAAGCGCGCGGTGGCAACCGCGATCTCGCATTTCGGCAGCATCAACGCGCTGGTCAACGCCGCCGCCACGTCCGCGCGCGGTTCGCTGGTCGAAACCTCCGAGGAGACCTTCGACCAGATTTTCCAGACCAACGTGCGCGGCCCGTTCTTCCTGATGCAGGGCGTGGTGGCCCATCTCCTGGACAAGAAGGCGCCGGGCTCGATCGTCAACGTGCTGTCGATGTCGGCACATTGCGGCCAGTCGTTCCTTGCGCCCTATTCCTCCAGCAAGGGCGCGCTGGCGACGCTGACCAAGAACGTCGCCAACGCCTATCGTTTCAACCGCATCCGCTGCAACGCCGTGCTGCCGGGCTGGATGGACACCGAGGGCGAGGACATCGTGCAGAAGAAATGGCACGGTGCCTCCGACGACTGGCTGGCAAAGGCAGAGGCCGGCCAGCCCATGGGCCAACTGGTGAGGCCCGACCAACTGGCGCGGCTGATCAGCTACATGGCCAGCCCGCAATCCGGTGTCATGACCGGCTCGCTGGTTGACTACGACCAGAACGTCGCGGGGACCTCGCCGGAGTAGCCTCAAACCCTGTTGCAGCAACATCGCCATTCCCACATAGTCATGATAGTCAGGCTAGTCACGAGCATGCGATGCTAACGTCATCCAAAGACACCAACTGGACGGTTGCCGGGGCAAAAGCCCGGCTCTCCGAGGTCATCGAGCGCGCACAGTCCTCGCCGCAGACGATCACCAAGAACGGCAAACCAAGCGTGGTTGTCGTCTCGGCCGAGGAATGGCAGCGCAAGATCGCACGCAAGGGTACGCTTGCCGAGTTCCTGCTGGACTCGCCGCTGCGCGGCGCCGATCTCGACCTTGAACGTCAGCGCGACGAACCGCGTGACCTGCCGCGGTGAGACTGCTGCTCGACACGAATGTCCTGTCCGAGGTGACGAGGCCAGCGCCTGTCGCACGTGTCCTGGGCTGGCTGGACGAGCTTGATGAGGACCGCTCCTTCATCAGCGTAGTGTCGATCGCGAGATCCGGCGCGGCGTCTCTCTGATGGATGAGGGCCGCAAACGCGAGGCGCTGGCCGAATGGCTCGCCCGGGACCTGCCCCAGCGCTTCGAACAGCGGGTTTTGCCGGTGGACGATGCGGTTGCCTTGGCCTGGGGCGACCTGATGGGTTTTGGCAAGCGCCGCGGTCGTGGTCTATCGTCGATGGACGGCCTGATCGCAGCCACTGCGATTGCGCACGAGCTCACCTTGGCAACGCGCAATACGAAAGATTTCGAAGGCTTGGGAATTGAACTTTTCGATCCCTGGACCGCATGAGCCGCTCGGCGTTGTACGCCTTGGCGATTGGCGAAAAGCGCCCGTCACTTCGTCATCCCAGGGTCTCCGCGACGGAGCTTCGCTCCTGCTCCGCCCAGGGATGACGAAATCGCGAGGATTCGGCCCATCCCGAATTGTCTCCGCATACCCCACGTGACAAGCGCCTCGGCATCGACTATATGACGCCTGATGATCAACCTGACCGCCACCTATTGGTACTTTAGCAGCTCGCTGGCGGCGGGAGGATTGCGCTCGATCTGAAGATTGCAGCAACAAGTCCGAACAGCCGCCAGACCTGGCGGCTTTTTTGTATCAGCCGGCAGGTCTCCCTAAAAACAGGAGCAGAAAGCCGTGTTGACCACCACAGACGATCTTCGGGTCAAGGAAATCCGAGAATTGAGCACGCCGGACGAGGTGATGCGGGAGATCCCGCGCACGCTGACGGCAACGCGCACCGTGAGCGCATCACGCAACGCCACCCATGCCATCTTGAACGGCACCGACGACCGGCTGCTTGTCATCGTCGGCCCGTGTTCGATCCACGACCCGGTCGCGGCCGTTGACTATGCCAGCCGGCTAGTGGCGCTGCGCGAGACCCTGTCCGACCGGTTGGAGATCGTCATGCGGGTCTATTTCGAAAAGCCGCGCACGACTGTCGGCTGGAAGGGCCTTATCAACGATCCCGATCTCGACGGCAGCTTCAACATCGACAAGGGGCTGCGGATGGCGCGCAACGTGCTGTCGGCGGTCAACAATCTCGGCCTGCCCTCGGCCACCGAATTTCTCGACATGACGACGCCGCAATACATTGCCGACCTCGTCGCCTGGGGCGCCATCGGCGCGCGCACCACCGAGAGCCAGATCCACCGCGAACTGGCTTCCGGCCTGTCCTGCCCGGTCGGCTTCAAGAACGGCACCGACGGCAATCTCAGGATCGCCGCCGAGGCGGTGAAATCCGCCGCCCAGCCGCATCATTTCATGGCGGTGACCAAGGGCGGACGCAGCGGCATTGCGACTACTACCGGCAATGAGGACTGCCACGTCATCCTGCGCGGCGGCGTTCAGCCGAATTACGATGCGGCGAGCGTCGAGGCAGCCTCGGCCGAACTCGCCCGCATCGGCGTTGCACCCCGGCTGATGATCGACGTCAGCCACGCCAACTCGGCCAAGAAGCCGGAGAACCAGCCCAAGGTGGCGGCGGATGTCGCCGGTCAGGTCGCGGCGGGCGACGAACGCATCATCGGCCTCATGATCGAGAGCAATCTCGTTGCCGGCCGTCAGGATGTCGTGCCCGGCAAGCCGCTCGTCTATGGCCAGAGCATCACAGATGGCTGCATCGACTGGGCGACCACAGAGACGGTGCTCCACGGCCTCGCCGGCGCCGTAGAATGGCGCCGCTCAGCCCGCCGCGCCATGATGGAGAACCGGCCGGGCGCCGCCTGATACGAGGCGATGCGCGGGAAGGACGCTGCGGCTCCCCTTGCACCCCGGCAACCGGTCTGCTAAATACTGAACCATATGGTTCAGTATACAGACTTGGATTCCTCGTTCGCCGCGCTCTCGGACGCCACCCGGCGTGGCGTTCTGGAGCAGCTCGGACGCGCAGACGCTTCGATCACCGAGCTTGCCGGAAAGTTCCACATGACCCTCACGGGCATGAAGAAGCACGTCGGCGTCCTGGAGCAGGCGGGGCTCGTCACCACGCAGAAGGTTGGCCGCGTGCGGACCTGCAAGCTCGGCCTGCGCGGACTGGAGGAAGAGGCGGCCTGGATCGAGCGGCACCGCCTGCTCTGGGACGCACGCTTCAACGAGTTGGACAAGGTTGTCGAGGAATTGAAACGGAAGGAGAAAGCCGATGCACCAAAGAACCGAGAGTGAGCCCACGAACAGCCGCACCACGGTCGAACGGAAGTCCGAACGCGAGCTGGTCGTCACGCGAACAGTCAACGGTCCGGCGCGCATCGTGTTCGAGGCGTGGACCAAGCCCGAGCTGTTCAAGCAGTGGTGGGTGCCGAAGTCGATGGGCATGTTCCTGCGTTCCTGCGAGATGGATGCTCGTACCGGAGGCACGTACCGCCTGGTGTTCGGCCACGACGCCTCGGACCTTCACGAATTCTTCGGCAGGTATATCGAAGTGACACCCCACTCACGCCTCGTCTGGACCAATGAGGAAGGTGGTGACGGTGGACCCGTCACCACGCTGACCTTCGAGGAAAAGGGTGGCAAGACGCTGCTGGTCATGCACGAACTCTATCCCTCGAAGGAGGCTCTCGACGCGGCCGGTACCGGGGCGGCGGATGCGATGGGCGAGACGTTCGAGCAATTGGACGAGCTTCTCGTCGTCTTGGGCGAGGGCGTGAGGCGGTCATGACGTCACCGGTCTCGCGGACGGGGTAGCTGCCGCCCTCGACGACGAAAAGACCGGGACAGTGATCCGCAAGCGCCGCGCCGAGGCGAAGAAACGCGGCGTCATCGCTTGATCGGGATCACGCCGCCCTCAACCCCTCCCATGCCGTAAACACCGAGACCGCAAACAGCAGCAGTCCGGCCGCCCGGCCCGCAAAAGCGGTCGCCCGCGGATTGGCCACCAGCAGATTGCGGCTGCGGCCGGCGGTGATGGCGAGCCCGCCATAGATGGCGGCCTGCGTCAGCATCGTCAGCAAGCCCATGACCGTCGCCTGAATCCAGATCGGGCCGTAATCCGGCTTCAGGAACTGCGGATAGACGGCAAATATGAAGAGATAGGCCTTCGGGTTGATCAGGCAGGTCACCAGTCCCTGGCGAAAGGCCTTCCAGGCCGTACGGCTGCCGGCGGGCCCGTCGTGGCCGACGGTGATGGAACTGCGCATCAGCGAGATGCCGATGAAGGCCATGTAGGCGGCGCCGGCTATCAGCAGCGGCTTGTACAGGATCGGCACGAAATGCATCAGCAGGCCGACGCCGATGGCGCCGTTCAGCGTGTGCACGATGCCGCCGACCATGATGCCGCCGGTGGCGGCGAGGCCCCGGTCGCGGCCGCCGGTGAGCGCGTTGGCTAGCACGAACAGCATGTCCATGCCGGGCACGATGATGATGCCGGACAGCAGGATAAAGAACAGCCAGAGATTTTCCGCGTAACTCATGTCAGTTGCTTGTCACTTCCTGCTGGGGTGCCGTTGAGGAATTTGTTGATTTTCAACCCGATAGGCAGTCCAATAAATCATCCCAACTGACGGGGATGTGTCAGTAGCGTTCATCAGGGAGAGGAAATGCGCAAGGCGTCGCGGCTGTTCGAGATCATCCAGATCCTGCGGCTGGCGCGGCAGCCGGTGACGGCGGCGATGATCGCCGGGCAGCTGGAAGTCACGGTGCGTTCGATCTATCGCGACATCGCCGCACTGCAGGCGATGCGCGTGCCGATCGAAGGCGGGCGTGGCATCGGCTATATATTGCGGCCCGGCTTCGACCTGCCACCGCTGATGTTCTCAATCGAGGAGATGGAGGCGATCGTCCTGTCGCTCGCCCTGCTGGAGCGCACGGGAGACAGCGAACTCAAGCAGGCGGCCAAGCGCGTCAGCGCCAAGATCGCCGGCGCCGTGCCGCCGCCACTACGCCAGGCGTTCGACGCCAACGCACTGCATGTCTGGGGGTTCGCTGCACCGGAAATCGGCACCATCGATCTGGCGCTTGTGCGCCGCGCCATCCGCGACGAGGAAAAGCTCGACCTGTCCTATCGCGACGAAATCGGCCGCGCCTCCGAGCGGCTGATCCGTCCAATCGCGCTGATCTACTATTCAGAAACCGCCAACATCGTCGCCTTGGTGTGAACTGCGCCAGGCCATCCGCAATTTCCGCAGCGACCGCATCGAGGCTTGCCAGCCGACCGGACGGCGCTTCAAGGGCGAAGGCGATCGCCTGCGGCAGGTCTGGGTCAATGGCTGGGAGGCGAACGCTGTCGCTGGCGGCTGAAGCGAGCGGATCTTACCGCACATCCACCCAGCGCTTCTCCTCGAACGACCTCGCCATCGCGTGCACGGTGCGCTCGATCTCCAGCCCGTCGGCAAATTCGATGACCCGTGCCGGCTTGCCGGCAAGCCGCGTCAGCAATTCGTGGCACTCGATGATCTTGAGGTCGTTGAAACCGAGCCCATGGCCCGGCGCCGGGAGGAAGGCGTCGTAAGGCTTGTGGTGCGGCGCCACCAATATGGTGCGGTAGCCCTGTTCGGTCGGGCGATCGGCGGTGACGTAGAGCTGGATTTCGTTCATCCGCTCCTGGTCGAACAGGATCGATCCCTTGGAGCCGAAAATCTGGATGGCGATGCGGCCCTTGCGGCCCCAGGCCGAGCGGTTGACCAGCAGCGTGCCGGCAATGCCGTTTTCCAGATGCATCAGCACGCTGGCGATGTCGTAGGTCTCGACGGCGCGGCGGCCGCCGCCGGCCAGCTTGCGGTCGGCATAGGGCTTGGCCATGTCGCAGATGACTTTTGCGACGCGGCCGAACAGTGTCGAGACCAGCGACAGCGGATGCACGGCGAAATCGTCGAGCGCGCCATAGCCGGAAGCAGCCTCGTGCTTCCAGAAGAACAGCGCTTCCGGGTCGGCCATGAAGTCCTCGTCCATCTCGATGCGCAGATGGTTGACCTCGCCGATGATCTTTTCCTCGAGCAGCGCGCCGATGTGGCGGATGGCCGGGCTCTGTATGTAGTTGTAGCCAAGCGCTGCGACCTTGCCGGACTTCTTCGCCGCGGCCGCCATCGCCGCTGCTTCGGCAAAGCTCGGCGCCATCGGCTTCTCGCACCACAGATGCTTGCCGGCTTCGAGAATAGCGATGGCCATCTCCGGATGGAACTGATTGGGCGTGGTCAGCGAGACGATATCGACCTCGGGGTCGTTGACGACGGCACGCCAGTCGCCCGACGCCTTGGCGAAGCCGAACTCACCGGCCTTGCGCTTGGCCAGCTCCTCGTTGACCTCGCCGAGATGGACCAGCTTCGGCTTGGCGACATCGGGAAAGACGGCGCCGACGGCGCTCCACGCAATGGCGTGGCATTTGCCCATGAAACCCGTGCCGATAAGACCAACGCCGACCATTTCTTTCTCCCAATACCTGAAGCGATCGATGGATGAATTAGTCCATTTCTTCTCCGAATGGAATGTCTGCCTCATTTTTTATGGCCTTCTTGCGCAGGCTCGCTATGATGGGGCAGAGAGGACGTCACTTGAGTTAAAGAGAGCATGATGTCGCCCGAAAACCGCTGCACACTTTTCGGCATCATGCTCTAGATGAGCTTGGACGGGGCGACGATGGACGAACGGGTACCTCGCGACTTCGAGACGCTGCGCGCCACGATCCTCGATCGCCGTGAAACCTTGCCCAAGCGCATCGCCCAGATCGCCGCCTATGCGCTCGACAATCCCGATGACATCGCCTTCGGCACCGCCGCCAGCATCGCCGCTTCGGCGGGCGTGCAGCCGTCCACCTTGATCCGCTTTGCCCAGCAACTAGGCTTTGACGGCTTCACCAGCCTGCAGCAGGTGTTTCGCGAGCGGCTGCGCGAGCGCAATTCCTCTTATGACGAACGCCTGCAGGCGCTGCGCGCCAAGGCCGATGCGGGTGCTGGACACCGAGCCATCTTCGACGGCTTCGTCGCCGCCGCCAGCACTTCGCTCAACGATATTTCGCGAACGCTCGACGAGGCGCATCTGGAAGACGCGATCTCGCTGCTGGCCAAGGCCGAGACCATCTATGTCCTGGCCAAGCGGCGCTCCTACCCGGTGGCAAGCTATATCGCCTATGCCTTGGGCAAACTGAAGATCCGCAACCAGCTGATCGAATCCGCCGCCGGCCTCAATGCCGAAATGGTCGCCTTCGCCACCCCGGCGGACGCCGTCATCGCCATCAGCTTCTCGCCCTACGCACCGGCCACCATCGAGGAAGCCCGCACCATTTCCGAACAGGGCGTGCCGATCATCGCCATCACCGACAGTTCGTTTTCGCCACTAGCTCAGTTCGCCAAGGTCTGGTTCGAGGTTGCCGAGGCCGATTTTGCCGGCTTCCGCTCGCTGTCGGCCACCATGGCGCTGGCCATGGCGCTCACCGTCGGCGTCGGCGAGAAGCGGCGCAGCACGGGCAAGAAGCGTAAGGCCTAGGCCGGCGCCCGGCGCTCGAATTCGCAGAGGAATGCTCATTCCATATTGACTATGGATTGGAATTATTATTTCATATTCCCGGCGCCACGCTGCCGCTCGCGCGTGTCCCCCAACTACGTTGCTCAAGACAACAAGACCGACGGGAGGTTCCAATGAGCGAAGCCGTGGACGCCAAACAGGCGACGCTCGATGTCATCACCATCGGTCGCGCTTCCGTCGACCTTTACGGCCAGCAGATCGGCTCGCGGCTGGAGGACATCACCTCCTTTGCCAAATCGGTCGGCGGCTGCCCGGCCAACATCTCGGTTGGCACGGCGAGACTAGGCCTGCGCTCGGCGCTGCTCACCCGCGTCGGCGACGAGCAGATGGGCCGCTTCATCCGCGAGCAGCTGCGGCGCGAAGGCGTCAATGTCGACGGGCTGAAGACCGACAAGGAACGGCTGACGGCTCTGGTGCTGCTTTCGGTCGAGAGCGAAGGCGTCTCGCCGATGATCTTTTATCGCAGCGACTGCGCCGACATGGCGCTCGCCGAAGAAGACATCGATGAAGCCTTCATCGCCTCGGCCCGTTCCATCGTCGTCACCGGCACGCATTTTTCCCGACCCAACAGCGACGCCGCCCAGCGCAAGGCGATCCGCATCATCAAGGCCAGGGGCGGCAAGGTGGTGTTCGACATCGACTACCGCCCCAACCTCTGGGGCCTTGCCGGCCACGCGGAAGGCTTTGAGCGCTATGTCAAATCCGACCGCGTCTCGGCCCAGCTGAAGACGGTGCTGCCCGATTGCGATCTCATCGTCGGCACCGAGGAAGAGATCATGATCGCGTCGGGTGCCGACGATTGCCTGAGTGCGTTGAAGACGATCCGCGCGCTGTCCAAGGCGACCATCGTACTGAAGCGCGGCGCCATGGGCTGCATCGTCTATGACGGGCCGATCAGCGACGATCTCGAGGACGGCATCGTCGGCAAGGGCTTTCCGATCGAGATCTATAATGTGCTGGGCGCCGGTGACGCCTTCATGTCCGGCTTCCTGCGCGGCTGGCTGGGAGGCGAAGACCACGCGACGGCGGCGACCTGGGCCAATGCCTGCGGCGCCTTCGCCGTGTCGCGGCTGCTCTGCGCGCCGGAATATCCGACCTTCGAGGAGCTGCAGTTCTTCCTCAAGAACGGCAGCAAGCACTTAGCGTTGCGCAAGGACGAGGCGATCAACCACATCCATTGGGCGACGACCCGCCGCCGCGATATCCCCTCGATGATGGCGCTCGCCTGCGACCACCGTGTGCAGCTTGAGGACGTCGCGGCAAAGACCGGCGCCGATCCGGCGCGCATCCGCGATTTCAAGGTGCTGGCGGTCAAGGCTGCGGCGAAAGTCGCCGCCGGCCGCGACGGCTATGGCATGCTGATCGACGAGAAGCATGGCCGCGAAGCGATGTTCGAATTCGCCCGCCACCCCTTTGCCTGGCTCGGCCGTCCCGTCGAACTGCCGGGCTCGCGGCCGCTGCGCTTCGAGTTCTCGCAGGACATCGGCTCGCAACTGGTGGAATGGCCGGTCGACCACTGCATCAAATGCCTGTGCTTCTATCACCCCGACGATCCGGCAGCGCTCAAGGAAGAGCAGCAGCAGAAGCTGCGCTCGCTGTTCGAAGCCGCGCGGAAGGTCGGCCGGGAGCTTCTGGTCGAGATCATCGCCGGCAAGCACGGCAAGCTCGATGACACGACGATCCCGCGCGCCCTGGAAGAACTCTATGCGCTTGGCATCAAGCCGGACTGGTGGAAGCTCGAACCGCAGGCGTCGGCCGGCGCCTGGGCCAAGATCGAAGCGGTGATCCTGAAGCATGATCCCTGGTGTCGTGGCGTCGTGCTGCTGGGTCTCGAAGCGCCGCAGGACGAACTGGAAGCGGCCTTTGCCGCCACCGCCAAGGCGCCGATCGTCAAAGGCTTTGCCGTCGGCCGCACCATCTTCGTCCACGCCGCCGAACGATGGCTGGCAGGCAAGATGACGGATGACCAGGCTATCGCCGACATGGCCGCGCGCTTCGAACAGTTGACCGAAGCGTGGCTTGCCGCGCGTGGCCGTAAAGCAGCATAAAGGCGCGGCAAGAGGACTGCGGAGGAAAACACCATGAGCAAGACAATCCGCCTGACGATGGCGCAGGCGCTGACCCGCTTTCTGAGCAAGCAGATGACCGAGATCGACGGCAGAAGAGTGCCCATCTTCGGCGGTGTGTGGGCGATCTTCGGTCACGGCAATGTCGCCGGCATCGGCGAGGCGCTGTACCAGCTGCGCGACGAATTGCCGACCTTCCGCGCCCACAATGAGCAGGCGATGGCGCATGCGGCGATCGCCTATGGCAAGGCCAATTTCCGCCGCCGCTTCATGGCCGCGACCTCTTCGATCGGCCCCGGTGCGCTCAACATGGTGACGGCGGCGGCGCTCGCCCACGTAAACAGGTTGCCCGTCCTGTTTTTGCCGGGCGATGTCTTCGCCAACCGCATCCCCGATCCGGTGCTGCAGCAGGCCGAGGACTTTTCCGACGGCACCGCGACGGTCAATGACTGCTTCCGTCCGGTGTCGCGCTATTTCGACCGCATCACCCGTCCCGAGCAGATCATCCCGGCATTGGCGCGGACCATGCAGGTGCTGACCGATCCGGCGGAATGCGGCCCGGTGACGCTGTCGCTCTGCCAGGACGTGCAGGCCGAGGCCTATGACTATCCCGAGAGCTTTTTCGCCGAGCGCGTCTGGCACCAGCGCCGGCCGCGTCCGGACCGGCATGAATTGGCGGCGGCGGTCACCGCGCTGAAGGGTGCGAAAAAACCGCTGATCATCGCCGGCGGCGGCGTGCTGTATTCGCAGGGTTCGGATGAACTGGCGAAATTCGCCGAGAGCGCCGGCATTCCGGTCTGCGAAACGCAAGGCGGCAAATCCTCGCTGCCCGACACACATCCGCGCAACATGGCGGCGGTCGGCGTCACCGGCACGTCCGCGGCCAACCGGCTGGCGGAAGAAGCCGATGTCGTGCTCGCCATCGGCACCCGGCTGCAGGATTTCACCACCGGCTCATGGGCGCTGTTCAAGAATTCCGGCAAGACCATCATCGGACTCAACGTGCAGCTTTTCGATGCCGGCAAGCATCGTGCGCTGCCGCTGGTCGCCGATGCGGCCGAAGGGCTTGTCGAACTGGGTGCGGCGTTGGGGAGCTGGAAAGCACCGGCGACATGGACCGACAATGCGACCCAAGGCAAGAAGGCATGGCAGGCCGAAGCCTCCAAGGTGACGGCGTCGACCAACGCCGCCTTCCCTTCGGACGCGCAGGTGATCGGCGCCGTGCAGCGCGCGCTGGGGTCCGGCGTGACCTTGCTGAATGCGTCGGGCGGCCTGCCGGGCGAGCTGCACAAGCTCTGGCAGGCAGGCGCGCCCGGCTCGTACCATGGCGAATATGGTTTCTCGACCATGGGTTACGAGATTGCCGGCGGGCTCGGCGCCAAGATGGCCAAGCCCGATCAGGAGATAGTCGTCATGGTCGGCGACGGATCCTACCTGATGATGAATTCGGAGATCGCCACCTCGGTGATGCTCGGATTGAAGCTGATCATCGTGGTGCTCGACAACAGGGGATATGGCTGCATCAACCGGCTGCAGATGGCCACCGGCGGCGCCAACTTCAACAACCTCCTGAAGGACGCGCGCCACGAGATCTTGCCCGACATCGACTTCGCCGCGCATGCGGCCAGCATGGGCGCTATTGCCGAGAAGGTGCCGTCGATCACCGGCCTGGAGACCGCGCTGCAAAAGTCGAAAACCAACGACCGCACCACCGTGCTGGTCATCGACACCGACCCGCTGATTTCCACCGATGCCGGCGGCCATTGGTGGGATGTCGCGGTGCCGGAAGTCTCCGCACGGCCGCAGGTCAACGCAGCCCGCAAGGCCTATGACGAAAAGCGGCAGATGCAGACAATCGGCGATTGATGTACATGCACCCGCCCCCTACCTCCCCTTGTGGAGGTCGGACCGAAGGTCCGGTGGGGGGGCTCGCGCCGCACCCCGCCCCGCTGCTTCGCAGCGACCCTCCCCACAAGGGGGAGGGTGAACAAGAAACCGGAGCTAAAACTTGAAAGCCAAACTGGGCATGTCCCCCATTGCGTGGTGGAACGACGATCTTGCCGAACTCAGCGACGACGTCTCGCTGGAAGAGTGCCTGCGCCAGTCGCGCTCGGCAGGTTTCACCGGCATGGAAATGGGCCGGCGTTTTCCAAACGACCCCGAAATCATGCTGCCGATCCTGAAGCAGGCCGACGTGACGCTGTGCGGCGGCTGGTTCTCCGGCACCCTGGTTGATGAGGACATGGGCAAGAACAAGGATCGCATCCAGCCGATGATCGACCTGTTCAAGGCGGTTAATGCGCCTTGCATCGTCTATGGCGAGGTCGGCCGCTCGATCCAGGGCGATCGCTCCAGGCCTCTCGCCACCAAGCCGAAATTGTCGAATGACGAGATGAGGGCCTATGCCAGGCGCCTCACCGAGTTCGGCGAATGGTGCGCAGAGCAAGGCATGCCGCTGTCCTATCACCATCACATGGCGGCGGTGGTCGAGACCGAGCCGGAGCTCGATGCCTTCATGCGCCATTCCGGCGAAGGCATTCCGTTGCTGCTCGATGCAGGGCATCTCGCCTTTGCCGGTGGCGACGTGCTGCGCGCCATCGACAACCACCACAAGCGCATCAGCCATGTCCATGTGAAGGATGTGCGCATGGGCGTGATCGACGGGCTCGACCGCACAAAGCAGTCCTTTCTCGACGCCGTGGCGCTCGGTGCCTTCACGGTGCCTGGCGACGGTTCGCTCGATTTCGGCGCCATCGTGCAGCGCTTCGCTGACCATGGCTATGAAGGCTGGTTCGTCGTCGAGGCCGAGCAGGACCCGAAGAAGAACCCGCCGCTGAAGATGGCGCAGGTCGGCCACAAGGAATTGATGCGGGTGATGACGGCGGCCGGCTACACGGTCGAGACGCAAGGCTTTCCCAATGCCTGAGGCGATCCGATGAAGGATTACGAGCACCCGTTCTTCCGGCCGCTGTGGCGGCGCGTTGCCGTCGTCGCCGTCTGCGTGATCTGGGCCGGAATAGAATTCGCCTCCGGCACCCCATTCTGGGGCATCATTGCGCTCGGCTTTGCTGCCTACGCGGTGTGGCAGTTCTTCTATCTTTACAAGCCGGTGGAGGAGAGCAAGGCTGCGCCTGATCGACCGAAGACCGGCGAAGCGAAGGCGGACGCCGAACCGAAGGAATGAAGCGGCCGTGGCTCGGAAGGGCTTGCGGGTCGGACACTGGACACCTGGCGTATCGCCTACGTCGGTGATTGGCCGGAACGTTCCTCGCTTCGTCATCCTAGGGTCTTCGCGACGGAGCTTCGCTCCTGCTTCGCCCTAGGATGACGAAGTTGAGAGGCCGACCTCGAAGACTTGCGATAGGAGACAAAACATGTCGAAACTGCTCGTCAAAGCCGACAAGGGCCATGGCCGCGTCGCGCATGTCACGCCCAACAGCGCCGGCTGGACCTATGTCGGCTTCGACCTGCACCGTTTGAAGCCCGGCGAAAACGCCTCGGGTAAGACGGGCGGTCGCGAAGTCTGCCTGGTGTTCGTCACCGGCAAGGGCACGGCCAAGGCCGGCGGCCGGGAACTTGGCCTGCTCGGCGAGCGCATGTCGCCCTTCGAGGGCAAGCCGTGGTCGGTCTATATTCCTGAGGGGTCGGATTGGTCGGTCACCGCCGACACCGATCTCGAGCTCGCGGTCTGCTCGGCGCCGGGCCTGGGCGGCGGCTTGCCCGTTCGCGTCATCGCACCCGACGACCTCGGCCAGGAGACTCGGGGCAAAGGCACCAACACGCGCTACGTCACCAACATATTGCCCGAGGGCAAGCCCGCCGACTCGCTGCTGGTGGTCGAGGTCATCACGCCCGGCGGCCACACATCGAGCTACCCGCCGCACAAGCACGACCAGGACAATCTGCCGGCCGAATCCTATCTTGAGGAAACCTACTACCACCGCCTCAACCCGCCGCAGGGTTTTGCCTTCCAGCGCGTCTACACCGACGCCGACAAGACCGGCGCCCGCGAGCTGGACGAAGCCATGGCGATCGAGGACGGCGATGTTGTGCTGGTGCCCAAGGGCTATCACCCCTGCGCCGCCTGCCACGGCTACGACCTCTATTATCTCAACGTCATGGCCGGGCCGAAGCGGACGTGGAAGTTCCACAACGCGCCCGAGCACGAATGGCTGATGAAGGCCTGATCGGCCTTCGCTTGCGGCGGAAGCTGTCGGTCCAGCAGGAAAAAATCGTCGGCTAAGGACCTGCGGGGTCGATTTGCCTTCGAAAACCCGCATAAGCTTCGTCAATCCGTCATGGAAATCACCTATGGCAGCGGGCTGACGAGGATTTTTTTCGATGCGCTACGCCATTTATTTCACCCCGAGGCAGGACGAACCGCTGGCGCGGATCGCCGCCAACTGGCTGGGTCGCGACCCCTTTGGCGCCGCCACCAGGCCGGTCGAGGCGGTGGGCGAGCTGTCGGCGGCCGAAGTCGCTTTTCACACCGCATCGGCGCGGCGCTACGGCTTTCATGCGACGCTGAAAGCGCCCTTCCGGTTGGCCGCCAACGAAACCGAAAGCTCGCTGCGCGCGGCGCTGGACGCCTTTGCCGAAGCAACGCCGACGGTCACCATCCCGCGCCTGGTCGTCAGCCAGATCGATGGTTTCTTCGCTTTGGTGCCGGAAGGCCCGCTGCCGCCGCTCAACCGTTTCGCCGACGATGTCGTGCTTAGCTTCGACCGTTTTCGCGCGCCGCTCACCGAGGCCGAGATCGAGCGGCGCAGCCCGGATTCGCTGAAGCCGGCCGAGTTCCGCAATCTCTGCCAGTGGGGCTATCCCTATGTGTTTGAGACCTTTCGCTTCCACATGACACTGTCCGGCCGGGCCGGGCCGCAGGAAAGCCAACGTCTGCGCGCGGCAATTGACAGCCTGTTCGCCGATGTGCTGCAGCAGCCGGTGCTGGTGGATGCGCTGACGCTGTTCGTCGAAACCGAACCGGGCGCTCCGTTCATGGTGCTTTCGCATCATGCGCTCGGCCGCCGCGCTGCCCGAAAAACCGCCTGACCGCAATTCGTCCGAGTAACCAGGGACCGCCTGAATGACCGCCGAAACTGTTCTCCACAACGCCCGCATCGTGCTTGCCGACGAGATCGTCGAAGGGTCGCTCGTGCTGCGCGACGGTTTTATCTCCGGCGTCGACGCCGGCACCGGCCACACCGGCGGGAGCATGGGCGGCGAGGACATGGGCGGCGACTACATCATTCCCGGCCTGGTCGAGCTGCACACCGACCATCTCGAAGGCCACTATGCGCCGCGCCCGAAAGTGCGCTGGAACCCGATCGCCGCCGTCCTTGCCCATGACGCGCAGGTGGCCACCGCCGGCATCACCACCGTCCTCGACGCGTTGCGTGTCGGCATGGACGAGGACGCGGATATTACCTCCGACGACATCCGCAAGCTCGCCGGCGCGATCGAGGACAGCGTCGCGAAAGACCGGTTGCGGGCCGACCATTTCCTGCACCTGCGCTGCGAGGTCTCGGCGCCGGATTGCTTGCGGGCTTTCGCCAATTTCGATGGCGACGAGCGGGTCAAGCTGGCCTCGCTGATGGACCATGCGCCGGGACAGCGTCAGTTCGTCAATCTCGAGACCTACGCCCATTACTATCAGCGCAAGCTGAAATTGACCGATCGCGACTTCCAATTGTTCTGCGAAAAGCGGATGTCGGAATCGGCGAAGAATTCGGGACCGAACCGGGTGGCGATATCAGCCGCCTGCAACGAGCGGGGCATTGTGCTGGCGAGCCATGACGACGCCACATCAGGCCATGTCGACGAGGCGATCGAGCAGGGCGTGCGCGTCGCGGAATTCCCGACCACGCTGGAAGCCGCCAAGGCCTCGAAGGATGCCGGGCTCGGCGTACTGATGGGCGCGCCCAACGTCATGCGCGGCTCCTCGCATTCGGGCAATGTCTCGGCCCGCACGCTGGCCGGCGACGGCCTGCTCGACATATTGTCGTCCGACTACATTCCCTTCAGCCTGATCCAGTCGGCCTTCTTCCTCGGCGACGTCGTCGAGGGCATTTCCCTGCCGCAGGCGGTTGCGATGGTGTCGAAGAATCCGGCCGAGGCGATCGGCCTCGACGACCGCGGCGTCATCGAACAGGGCCGCCGCGCCGATCTGGTGCGTGTGCGCGTCGACGACCATGTGCCGGTCGTGCGCACCGTCTGGCGCCAAGGGCGCCGGGTCGCCTGATGGTCTCGGCGTCGATCGAGCGCGAACTCAGCAGCGAGGCCTTTCCGCTCCGCAACGGCGTGTTTGTCGCCGTCGTCGGCCCGAGCGGCGCCGGCAAGGATACGGTAATCGGCTATGCCCGCACCTTGTTTGCCGACGAGACGAGGCTGGAGTTCGTCCGCCGGGTCATCACCAGGCCGAGCGACGCCGCAAGCGAGGATCACGACACGCTGGCCGACGCCGCCTTTGCCGAGGCCCAGGCCGACGGCGCTTTCGCCATTTCCTGGGAGGCGCACGGCCTGCGCTATGGCATCCCGGCCGATGTCGACTGGTCGATAGCCAATGGCCATGTCGCCGTGGCCAATGTCTCGCGCGCAGTCATCCCGGTGCTGCGGGAGCGCTATGCCAATCTGGCTGTCGTCGAGATCACCGCTTCGCCGGAAATCCTCGCCGAGCGTCTCGCCCAGCGCGGCCGCGAATCGCGCGGCGAAGTGCTGGCTCGGCTCGCCCGCAGCGCCAATATCGCTTTGTCCGGCTCCGGCGTCACCTCGATCGACAATGGCGGCCGGCGCGAAGCCGCCGGAGAACGCTTCGTCGAGGTGCTGCGCAAGGCGATGGCCTTCTCGGATATATCCGGCGTGATGTAGCGCTACTCCGCCGCGACAGTCTTCCGGCTGGCATCGAGCATCAGCCGCCTTGCGCGGAACACGCCCCATTGCTGGTCGACCAGCACGCCGATCAGGATCACGCCGCCCATTACCGCGAAGTTGAGCGAGGACGGGATGCCGAGCAGATTGACCAGGTTCTGCAACTCCTGCAGCAGCACGGTGCCCAGGATGACGCCAACCAGCGAGCCTTCGCCGCCGCGCAGCGAGAAGCCGCCGAGAACGGCGGCGGCAATGGCGTAGAGCTCGTAGAACTGGCCGTGGCTGGCCGGCGAGATCGAGCGCGTGTACATGGCGAAATAGATCGCCGACAGCGCCGTCAGAACGCCGCAGATGACATAGGCGGCCATCACGACGCGGCCGGTGCGGATGCCCGAATATTTAGCCGCCTCTTCGTTCTTGCCGATGGCATAGAGGTAGCGTCCGAACACCGAGCGGTGCAGCACCACCCACATGACGATCGAAATGACGATCAGTGCGATGAAACTGTTGGGCACGCCATAGCTGCGGCCCGCGGTGAGGAATTCGAGCTCGGGAAAATTCTGGCCGAAGGCGAAGCCGGCGGTGCCGTCGGCGGTATAGAAACGGGCGACCCCGCGATAGATCAAAAGGCCGCACAGCGTCACCACGAAGGGCTGCAATTTCAGCCTTGTGATCAGCCAGCCATGCGCCAGCCCGATGATGCCGCCCAGCACCAGGATCAGCGGCAGCGCCAGCGGCCATGGCATGTCGCGCACAGCGATGAAATCGATGAACAGCGTGCCGAGCAGCGCCACCAGCGACCCCACCGACAATTCGATGCCGCCGGTGATGATGACGAAGGCCTGGCCGATGGCGAGGATCCCGAACAGGCCGATCAGGTTCGAGGTGTTGGCGAGGTTGATCGGCAAAAGGAAGCGCGGGTTGATGGCGGTCACCACGGCGCCGACCACCAGGATCAGGATCAGCAGGCCGAGATCTTTTTTGCTCATCGTCTTCTCCCCAATGCGCCGGACCGGCAATCGCCTGAAGCCCGCTAGTTTGCCGGCTTGCCGACCGCCAGCAACAGCACGTTTTCCTGGCTGAATTGTTCCTTGTCGAGAATGCCCGAGATCTGGCCCTCATGCATGACGGCGATGCGGTCGGACACGCCGATCACCTCTTCCATGTCGCTGGAAATCATCAGCACGGCGACGCCGGCGTCGGCCAAGGCTCGCATCAGCCCGTAAATCTCGGCCTTGGCGCCGATATCGATGCCGCGCGTCGGCTCATCGAGGATCATCACCTTCGGGTTCATCGCCAGCCATTTGCCCAGCACCACCTTCTGCTGGTTGCCGCCAGACAGCGTGCCGGTTCGCGTCTGCACCGACGGCGCTTTGATGCCGAGATTCGTCTTCTGCTTCTCTGCGGTGGCGGCCTCGGAGCTTGCCGACACCAGTTGACGCTTCGCATGCGCCGGCAGGTTGGGCAGCGAGATGTTCTGCGCGATCGACAGGTCAAGCAAAATGCCGGTCAGCTTGCGGTCTTCCGGAACCAGGAAAATGCCATGCGCGACCGCATCGGCCGCCGAACCCAGTACAAGCGGCTTGCCGTCGAGTTCGAGCCCACCGCCAAGCGTGCTGTCGATGCCGAAGAACACCCGCGCCAGTTCGGTGCGGCCGGAGCCGACAAGACCGGCAAGGCCGAGGATTTCACCGCGCCTGATGTCGAGGTCGACCGGCCGGGCAGGGTAGGCGGGGGTGCGGATGGCTTTGGCCGAGAGAGCCGTGGCGCCCGGCGCCCGCGCCGCCTCGGAGGCCTTCTCGCGCTCCTTCAGCATGCGGCCGATCATCAGCTTGACCATCTGGTCGTGGTTGATGGCGCTCTTCGGCAAGGTGCCGGCCAGCATGCCGTCGCGCAGCACCACGACGCGGTCGGCGACGCGCTCGACCTCATGCAGCCGGTGCGAAATGAAGATGACGCTGATGCCATCGGCCTTCAGCGCCTTGATGACGTCGAGCAGCTTGTCGGTTTCGGCAAGCGGCAGGCTCGATGTCGGCTCGTCGAGGATGACCAGCCGTGCCTTGATCGACAGCGCCTTGGCGATCTCGACCATCTGCTGCTGGGCAAGCGACAGCGAGGCAACCGGCGTATCGGCGGAAAAGTTGGCGCCGACACGCTTCAGCAGCGGCGCCACCATTTCGCGCAGCTTGGCGCGGTCGACCAATCTCAGCGGCCCGCCGCGCAACGGCTCGCGGCCGAAGAAGATATTGGCGGCAACATCGAGGTTTTCGAATAGATTGAGTTCCTGGTGGACGAAGGCGATGCCCGACCCCAGGCTGCCTTCGACGGTGAGCCCGTCATGCGCAACGCCGTCGACGGTGATGGCGCCGCTGTCCGGCCTGGTGACGCCGCCGAGGATCTTCATCAAGGTCGACTTGCCGGCGCCGTTTTCGCCGACCAAGCCGATCACCTCTCCCGGCCTGACCTCCATGGAAAAACCATCCAGCGCCACCACGCCCGGATAGGTCTTGCGCACGTTCTCGAGGCCGAGGAACGGGGTGGTTGCGACGATGGATGGGTCGGAATAATTCATCACGCCATATTTGATCAGGCTTGCCAGCAGCCGGTGGGCTACAGACTGACGGGCCTTGGCCGGCCCGTCAACACGATCGCCGGCTCAAGGCGAACCCTGAGCCGGCGCAACTGCTCGTGGTCTCAGTTTCCGGACATCGCCTTCAGATTGGCGGCATAGGTGTCGACATCGTCCTTACCGATGATCTTGGTCGGGATAATGATCAGGCCGCCTTCCGGAATGCCTGATTTGTCGCCCTTGAGATAGGCGGCCATCAGCTTCATGCCCTGATAGGCCCATTCGAAGGGCTGCTGCACGACGGTCGCCGCCACGGTGCCTTCCTTGACGCCGCCCAGCGTGATCGGATCGTCATCGAAGCCGACGACCGTGATCGAGCCGAGCTTCCCGGCGTCGCGCAGCGCTTCATAGATGCGCGGCGTGTTGTAGGAATAGAAGCCGACCATGCAGGTGATGTCGGGGCTGGCGACCAGCGCGTCCTCGACATTCTTCTTGGCGCGCGCCTGGTCGATGTCGTCGCCGCGCACGTCCACCAGTTCGATCTTGCTGCCGGCGAGGCCGTCCTTCATGCCCTGGATGCGTTCCTTGGCATTGTCGGCGCCGAGCAGGCCGACGAAGCCGAGGCACTTGCCGCCGTCCGGCATCGCCTTCTTGGCGATCTCGGCCGCCTGCTTGCCGGCGTCGACATTGGACGAGCCGATATAGGCGACGCGCTTGGTCTGCGGGGCATCGGAGTCGGTGGTGAACAGCGCCGTTTCCGACGCGATCTTGTTCAGACCGTCGGTCGAGGTCTTGGGGTCGACGGCCGAGACCATGATGCCCTTGACGCCGGCGGTCACCAGATCGTCCATCAGCCGCTGCTGGATGGCGACCGAGGACTGCTCGGGATATTTGAGTTCGAGATTGTAGTCGGGCAATTCGGCCTGCGCCTTCTTGACGCCGGCTTCGGCGGCCTTCCAGAAATCGGAAGCGCCGTTGACGACGAAGGCCAGCGTCGGTTTGTCGTCGGCGCGCGCAATGGCTGTCGCGGTCAGGCCAAGCAGCAGGGCTGCGGTGGCCACGGATGCATGTCGTATCAAGGATTTCATGTTCAACCTCCCGTTTTGGCTCAGTCGTCGGACTGAACCGATCTTGCATTCACTGACTTGCCGCTCGCGATTTGGACGCCCTCCTCCTCAGGGGTTCCCGGCGCTGAAGAATGGCGTCGTCGGTCGCGATCACGGACTTTAGAGACTCATCCCGTGCTCGTAAATAGTCTGATTTGTCTGACATATCACATGTCCGAGACCAGGCTTGCGGAGGCAAACCCCGCTCGCCATCGGGCCATTCACGTGCACTTCTCGCCGCACGGGGTCCCACCTGACCGGACACGGCGGATTGACGTTACAGCGTCGTTTTGTATTAGTAAACACTATTAGCAGAGGTCTCGCGCGGACACTCGGCGTGGCCCTAGGTCTAGTTTGCCCGAACAGGTGCAGCACGGCTTCGCGCAAGCAGATGCCTTGCAGTCCTCGAATTTCACGCGGCCCGAAGCGGCATGGCGGCGAACTTCAAAGCTGCTAATAAAGATAAACGCCTTCGACTATTTCCATTGGTCGACGGCGCCACACCATCTTGTCGGTGTGGCAGGCTTGCGACTAGACAGGCTGGGGATTGGGACGCAATGCCATGAGCGAGACGAGGGATCCGGACGACACGGCGAAGCGGCGCAAGGCGCCGGCGAGAGCCGCCAAGGGCGGCCGCGTCACCATGACCGACATCGCCAGGGCAGCCGGTTGCTCGCAGGCGACCGTCTCTTTCGTGCTCAACGATTCGCCCGGCATCCGGCTGTCGCAGCAGACGCGCGAGCGGGTGATCGACGCCGCGCGCTCGCTCGGCTACGCAGCACCCGCCTTCTCGGCGCTGCGCAAACCTGTTCCCGCCTTCGATGGACTTGACGGTGTCATCGGTTTCGCTGTCGACCAGCTGGCGACAAGCCCGGAAGCCGTTGTCGCCATCGAGGGCGCGCGCCAGGCGTCGTGGAACGCCGGCAATGTGTTGCTCGTGGCGCAGACGATGGGCGACTCCGTCATGGAGCCGCGCGCCATTGCGGCGCTCACCAGGCGCGGCATCTCGGCGCTGGTCTACATGACCATCTTCACCCGCGAGATCACGGCACCGGACTTCCTCTACGGCCTCGACATCCCGGTCATCCTGCTCAACTGCTACACGGCCGATTATGCCTTCCCGGCCGTGGTGCCGTCCGAGATCGCCGGCGGCCAGAACTCGACCCGGCATCTGATCGGCCACGGCCACCGCCGCATCGCCACCATCACCGGCGAGCCGTGGATGCAGGCCGCGCAGGACCGCCTCAAAGGCTACCGCAGGGCGCTCGCCACCGCCGACATCCCGTTCGATCCCGAACTGGTGGTCGAGGGCGACTGGTCGGCGAGCGCCGGCTACGCGGCGACCGTGAAGCTTTTGGCGCTGAAAGAGCGTCCGACCGCTATCTTCTGCCAGAACGACCGCACGGCCATCGGCTGTTACGAAGCGCTGAAGGAGGCGGGCCTGCACATCCCGCAGGACATCTCCGTCGTCGGCTATGACGACGAGGAGATCGCCCGTCACCTGTTCCCGCCGCTGACGACATCGATCCTGCCGCACATGGCGATGGGCCAATGGGCGATCGAACAGCTCGAAGTGCCGCCGCCTGCCGGCCGCGGCCGCTATCCCATCACCAAGCTGGAATGCCCGCTGGTCGAGCGGGAGTCGGTGGCAGCTGTGGCTGGATAAAGCTGAACCAATCCATCCCGATGCAAATCGGGATGGGTCTGTTTGGTGGTTGCGCCTCAGGGCAGGGACTATCCGGGAACGTGCCGCGGTTAGAACCGCAAGACGACAAAGGAGCGCCTGCGATAGCAGCGCCGGCGCAGCCGGCCATGCCGCCAGAACGTGCGGCAGTGCCGTCTCCAGACATGCCGCCTGTGGTGGCGACGATGGTGCCATCGCCGATGCGAGATCTGCTCAACATCGCCAGCGCCTTCGTCGTCATCAAACGAATTGGCATCCTGCTTGTCGAGTTCATCGAGAATGCCGTTACCGACATTGGGAACCCCGGCCACGGCCTCGAGAGGCCGAACCGAGGTAGCAAGCGCCGCGGCCCCCGCAACGCCAAACAATGCTGTCAAGAATGATCGCCGATCCATCAAAACCTCCATCAGCAAGACAAGGCTAACATGACGAGCCTAACACAATGCAGCTAGAGCGGGTGATACAAAAGGCCAGAGGCGAATCTTCGAGCCGGCCCAACCGGGTGACCGGACGGACGGTAGAGGTCAGATTAAGGCCGCAACCGGGCGGCGCGCTTCCTTCGGCTCGGTGACCAAGCCATGCAGAATGCCGCCGATGAAAGCGCACAGCCTGACCGGTTCCGCCTTTCCGCGAAACGCTGAACCGCTCGGCAAAGCTCTCTCCCTAAGAATGCCCGCCACCTTGCGGCATTGGGGCTGGCTGAGAGACTGATGCCCCACGGCACATGCGATGTTGCGGTACTCAGCGCCGCGCCAATATCCGGCAGAGCTCCTTCAGGTCCCGGTCGTAGGTGCCCTTGCCGCTGAGCACGCTGGCGCAGCGTTTCTTCATCTTGGCGATCTGGCCGGCCGACATGGCGCTGATGGCAACCACCGCCGGTCGCGTCGGCACCGCCGGCGTGTTGGGATCCCGAGGGCTGGTGGGCGCGGTCGGTGCGCCAATGCCGACCCCGACCCCGGCCGTCACCCCATTGCCCACCCCGACACCGGCGCCGACCCCGACACCGCTGCCGACGGTTGCGCCGACCCCGACCCCGACGCCCGTGCCCATCGATGCGCCGACGCCGGCCGCAACGCCGCTGGTGCCGCCAACCGTAGCGCCGACACTGGCGGTGGTGCCGCTGGTGCCGCCGACCGTTGCGCCGACATTGGCGCCCTTGCTGCCGCCGACCGAGACGCCGACGCCAAGCCCGCCGCCACTGCCGCCGACCGAGACGCCCACCCCACCGCTGCCGCCGATGCCCACACTGAGCCCGCCCGCGCCAGCCGGAAAGCACAAAGCCACGGCAACAGCGCCACCGGCCAAGGCCTTTGTTAAACTTTTAAAGAAATCCATAATGACGCTCCCCGTGTTGGTTGCCTGGACGCAGGTTGAACAGCATCCGTTACCAATATGATTACGCGAGTGTAGCGTTTTTAGTTTCTGCAAGAATAGGTAGTATTGGGAATCGTTGTTATGGCTTCTTGCGGCGACCGGAATATATATTTTGGAATTGGCGGAAAAAATCGAGGATTTGCGGTTAGACTCGGAACCTTAGACAGGCAGGACGAGTGCTCGCATGCGGGAATTTACCGGGCGCATGCCTCAGGCCATCTTGCGACGCCGCTTCGCTAGGCTGCGGTGGAGAATGGACCCTCGAGAATGGGGCTCGTACTGCAGAAAAGGGGACGACCCAAGAAACCCGCGACGATCTCCACCGATGTCGGGCGCGTTGTGCGTCACATCGTTCCGCTGCTCGCAGTCGACGGCGTCAGCGCTACCCTTGCGGGCATACCTTCGCCCCGTTTGGCGTTTCTGCCCTTTGGATCGGATGCCGATCATCCGCTGGCGTTTCGAATCTCTTCAACTTACGCCGAGTTTCGCAAATCCACTTTCATCCCGGCTAACGTTCGAAGGGTTCGCCAAGCGAGGCGACACCGTTCAGCCTGAGCAAGCGGCGGTCCGCCGAGATGACACCGAGCACGACGATCGTAACGAGATAGGGAAGGCTGGAAAGCAGTTGCGATGGCAAGTCCAGACCGGTCGCCTGGGCGGCGAGGCTCATCAGCGAAACCGCACCGAAGAGGCAGGCACCCAGGAAGATGCGGCCAGCGAGCCACGTACCAAAGACAACGAGTGCGATCGCGATCCAGCCACGTCCGGCAATCATACCGTCCGCCCAAAGGGGCGTGTACACCGCCGCCGCATAGGCGCCGGCAAAACCCGCCATCATGCCACCAAAAGCTATGGCCGCGATACGGATAGCGATGACCGGATAGCCGATGGCATGGGCTGCCTTGGGATTCTCGCCGATTGCCCTCACGACAAGGCCGACTCTCGTATAGGCAAACATCGCCCAGATCGCAAACGTCACGGCAAGGGAAAGCCATACGACGACGTCCTGGACAAACAGCCTGCCGACTACCGGGATTTCCGAGAGGCCGGGAAAGGCAAGTTTCGGGAGCCCCTTGACCGTCAAGCTCTCGTAGCTTTTGCCGAACAGCGCCGAAAGGCCCTGGCCGAGAATGCCGATCGCAAGGCCTGTCGCGACCTGGTTTGCCCGGAATCCGAGTGCCAGCACTGCAAAGACGAGGGACAGGACGGCGCTACCGAGGCCGGCGGCAACGAACCCCAGCAGGTGTCCACCGCCGTGGTAGACGACGATGAACGCGAGCACCGCGCCGAGGGCCATCAGGCCCTCTACGCCGAGGTTAAGAACGCCGGCGCGCTCGACCACCAACTCGCCGAGTGCGGCAAGGAGAAAGGGGGTTGCCGCTGCGAGCATGCCCGAAATAATGAACTCGACGGCGTTCATGGCTGGCTCAGGTGATGGGGGCGGCGCCACTCGATGCGGTAGCGCACGAAGGCCACAGCGCCGAGATAGGCGAGCAGCAAGCTGCCTTGGAAGACGCGGACGGCGGCGATCGGCAGGTTTGCCGACACCATCGCATTGTCGCCGCCGATATAGAGGACAGCCATAAAGAGCGCGGAAAAGATGATGCCGACTGGATGCAAGCCGCCGAGATAGGCGACAATGATGGCCGCATAACCGTAGCCGGTCGAGATCGAGCGCTGCAGCTGGCCGAGCGGCCCCGCGACTTCCGCCGCGCCTGCCAGTCCCGCCGCCAAGCCACCGATCAGAAGCGATAGCCAAATCGCACGCCCTTCGCTGAAGCCGGCGTAACCGGCCGCGCGCGGGGCAAGACCGCCGACCTTGAGCTTATACCCCATGAAGCTTCGCTGCATGAAAACCCAGGCCACCAGCGAGAGCGCAAGTGTGATGAGCAGCGAGACGTTGACGCGGGTACCGGTGATCAGGGTCGGCACCATCGCGTCGTTCTGAAACATGACGGATTGTGGGAAATTGAAGCCGGCCGGGTCCTTCCATGGGCCGAGCAGCAGGTAGTTGAGGACTTGCGCCGCAACGAGGCTCAGCATCAGGGAGACCAGGATCTCGTTCGCATTGAGCCTGACGCGCCAGAAGGCGGTGATAGATGCCCAAAGTGCACCGCCGAGGGCACCTAGAAGCAGCATCAGCGGCCAGATCCACTGCCCGGTCGCCTGCGGAAACCAGACGGGGATCGCCGAGGCGAAAATAGCGCCCAGGATAAACTGGCCCTCCGCGCCGATGTTGAACACTTTTGCGCGGAAACCGATCGCCAGCCCCTGAGCAATGAGGAGAAGGGGCCCCGCCTTCAGCAGCACCTCCGCAAACGATGCCCAGGAGAGGAACGGCTCGAGAAGCATCGCGTACAGGACGGCCGCCGGATCTCGGCCTATCAGCACATAAAGGCCCAGATTGAGGATGATCGCCATGCCAAGCGCGACAGCCGGGGCCAGCATGGCCGCGACGAGCGAGGCATGCTCCCGGCGGACGAGCGCGGGGAGGAACGGCGCGGCCCAAACGCTCATGCAGGAACCTTCTCTGGCGAGGCATGTGCTCCGATCATGTATCTGCCGATGTCTTCGGGGCGCGTGTCCCGCGTGACCAGAGGCGGACTCAGCATTCCATGATGGAGCACCTGGATGAAATCGCAGAGTTCGAAAAGTTCCTCGAGTTCCTCGGAAATTACGAGGATCGCCACGCCCAGGTTGCGCAACGCGATGAGCCGCCTTCTGATGGCGGATGCAGCGCCAATGTCTACACCCCAGGTCGGCTGCGCCACGAAAAGCAGTTTTGGCGACAGCATCATCTCGCGACCGACGATGAATTTCTGCAAGTTGCCGCCGGACAGCGAGCCCGCTTCGGCATCCGGGCCGGAGGCGCGGACGTCGTACCGACGGATGCATTCGCTGGTGAAAGCCGTCGCTCCGGCGCTGTTGATGAGGCCGCGCCTCACGAGATCGAAAGGATGGGCGGTAAGAACGGTGTTGAGCACGAGCGACATTTCAGGGACCGCGCCGCGTCCCAGCCGGTCTTCGGGCACGAAGGCGAAGCCAAATCTCCTGCGCGCGGCCGCATCGAGTGCGCCTACGTCGCGGCCCATCATGTAAATCCGGTCGCGTTGTTCCTTCAGCAGCATCGCTTCGCCCGAGATAAGCGCGGCAAGCTCGCCTTGGCCATTGCCCGATATTCCGGCTATGCCAAGGATCTCGCCTGATCGTACCGTGAGGCTGATGCCGGAGAGCGGCGTGGCAAAGGGGTCGTCCGGCGTGTAGTCCATGCCGATTATTTCCAGCCGCTTCTCCCCCTCGGGCATGGCCAACGCGGGCATCACCTCGGGCATGTCGCGGCCGATCATCATCCGGGCGAGGTCGTGCGCATCATAGTCGCGCGGGTCGACGGTGCCGATAACGCGCCCTCCACGCAAGACCGTCGCCTGGTCACAGATCGTGCGAATTTCCTCCAGTTTGTGGGAGATGAACAGGATGGACACGCCGCGGTCGCGAAGGCGCCTGAGCGTGTCGAACAGCTTCTTCACCGCCTGCGGCGGCAAGACCGAGGTCGGCTCGTCGAGAATGAGCAGCTTCGGGTCCGTCATCAGGCAGCGGATGATCTCCACCCGCTGCCGTTCGCCGACCGAGAGCGCGTGCACATCGGCGAGAGGATCCACTTCAAGGCCAAAATCCTGGCCGAGGCTGCGGATGCGCCCCGCCAGCTCCGCCTTGCCGCCGGGGACGACGAGCTGGATGTTCTCGACGACAGTCAGCGTCTCGAACAGCGAGAAATGCTGAAAGACCATGCCGATGCCCCTGCGCCGTGCCTCAGCCGGCGAGGCAAGGCGCAGAGGCTCTCCGTTCCAGACGACGGTGCCTTCGTCCGGCTGTTCAACGCCATAGATGAGCTTCATCAGCGTCGATTTGCCCGCCCCATTCTCCCCGAGAATCGCATGGATCGATTGGGGCGCCACGTCCAGATCGATGGCTTGGTTGGCCCGGATCTGGCCGTAGCTCTTCGAGATGCCGCGGAGCGACAGAAGGGGCGGGGTCATGACTTACTTCGGCAGTGGTGTGGTGACACCCTTGACGTGCCAGTCCATCGCGACGATCTCGGGATCCGCTATCGTCGCACCGGCGGCGGCGGCTTCGCTGCCGTCGGCCTTGGTGATTGGACCTGTGAAGGGCGAGAAGCTGCCGTCGGCGATCTTCGCCGCCACTTCCTTGATCTTCGTCATCGTGTCGGCTGGGATATCTGAGTTCCAGTCCACGACCTCCACCACCTTTTCGGCGACGCCGAGGAAGGTGTTGGCGCCCTTGAAGGTTCCGGCCAGATGGGCATCCACGGAAGCCTTGAAGAAGGGCGACCAGTCCGTCGCGATGCAGCCGAGATATTTCTTCGGCGCATATTTCTTCATCGACGAATTGAGGTTGAACGCATAGACGCCAGCCTCCTCGCAGGCCGAGATCACGGAGGGTGTGTCCTGCGCGTTCGAGAAGATCACGTCGCAGTTCTGTGCCATCAGCGCCTTGGCGGCTTCCTGTTCCTTGGCCGGGTCGAACCAGGAGTTCACCCAGACGACCGATACCTCGATATCGGGATTTACAGTCTGTGCGCCGAGCGTGAATGCGTTGATCGAGGTGATCAGCTCCGGAATGGCGAAGGCCGAGACGGAGCCGAGCTTGCCGGTCTTGGAAAGAGCCGCGGCGGCTATGCCGAGCAGGTAAGTGCCCTGGAAATACTTCGCCGCGAAGGGCGAGAAATTCGGCGCGGTCTGGAAGCCGGAGGCATGCAGCACGGTGACCCCAGGATCGCGGCGGGCGATCTGTAGTGCACCATTCTGGTAGCCGAATGAGCCGGCGATCAGGAACTTGTTACCGTCGGCGACGGTCTTGTTCATGATCCGGTCGGCGTCCGGCCCTTCGGCGATGTTCTCGATGACGGTGATCTTCACCTTGTCGCCGTACGCGGCCTTGACCGGCTCGAGCCCGGCGGCGAGCGCATGGCCCCAGCCGACATCGCCGACCGGCGACGGGAGCACGAGCGTGATACCGAGCGGCTCGTCGGCCGCAAAGGCGGGACGGCTGCCAAGCGCGCCGGCAAGCCCTGTCGCGGCAAGGCCCTTCATCAGAGTTCTGCGGGTCAGATAGTTCAGCATGTCAGTTCCCCTGTCTTAAGTTGTTAGAATTCCACCGCGGCAAAAGCGGCTTCCGCGTCCGCAGCAAGCCGGGTCTCGTTCAGCCCGGTAAACGCACCCTTCTCCCAGACGATGCGGCCGTTGATCATGGTCATGTCGGTGGGCATGCCGATGCCGACCTTGGCGATCAGGCTCAATGGATCGTGGCGCGTGCCGACATAATCCATGCGGCGCGTGTCGATCGCGAAGAGGTCGGCGGCCATGCCGGGCGACAGTCGGCCGATGTCATTGCGGCCCAGAAGCGCGGCCCCGCCCGTTGTCGCATAGCCGAGGAAATCGACCGGCGCAGGCACGGGATGAGCGCGCGTCGAGGCCGCCAGGCATTGCAGCATGTAGGCGGAATGGATGCAGTGCATGAGGTTGGAATTGTCGTTCGAGGCAGCACCGTCGCAGCCGAGACCGACGCGCAGGCCAAAGGCGGACATGGCGGGAATATCAGTCACCTCCGCGCCCACCAGATAGACCGGCTCAGGGCAATGCGAGACACCGGTGCCGCTCGCCGCCATCAGCCGCAGTTCGTCATGCGTCAGCTCCCAGCAATGGGCATAGAAAGTGTCTCGGCCGGCAAATCCGAGGTCCTCGAGATAGTCCACCGTACGCATGCCATGGCGGGCCTCGATGATCGGGCTTTCGCCCTCGCCGACATGGGTGTGCATCCGCACCCCGCGATCACGCGCCAGCGAAACCGATTCCACGAAGGTCTCGCGGTAGCAGTTGACCGGCTGGCAGGGAGCGACCACGACCTGACGCATGCTGAAGGGACTGGTGTCGTGATAAGTGTCGATGAGGCGTGCGCAGTCGGCAATGAATTCGTCCGTGGTCTCCAGCATCTCGTCTGGAATGGTCGAGCCTTCCGATTTTGGCAGCGTGTTGCCGCCGCGGCCGGCATGGAAACGCATGCCGAGAAGATCGGCCGCTTCGAACTGCCGGTCGATGAGCCGTTTTCCGGCATGGCGCGGAAAATTGTACTGGTGGTCGAAGGCCGTCGTGCAACCGTGCTTTATCATCTCTGCCATCGCCGTGATCGAGGCGTGGTAGAAACAATCCTCGTTGAGCCGGGAGAAGATCGGATAGATCCGGTCGAGCCATTCGATGACCGACAGCTTCGTCCAGTCGAGTTCGGCACGGTTGCGCACAAAGCACTGAAAGAAGTGATGGTGCGTGTTGACGAGGCCGGGATAGACGAACCAGCCGTCGGCGTCCTGCACGATAGTACCGGCCGGCAACTCGCTTCTGTGCAGGCCTTGCCCGATTGCCTCGATCTGCGGGCCATTCGTCAGCACATCGACATTGCGCCGGACGCTCGGACCCCTGCCCTCGTCGGTGATGACCGCTGCGCAATTCTTCAGGAGATAGCCGGTCACCTCACGCCTCGTCCAGCATGGGTCGCGGTTCGGGCTTCAACTCGTGCAGCCGGTGGATACCGGGCATCTCGATGAAATTGTCGAGGCTGCGGAGCGCTCGCGACCAGAGCCGGATCGTGGGATACGAATCGAGGGAAACGCCGCCGTCGGGCGCGAGCGCAACATAGGGAAAGCAAGCAATGTCGGCAATCGTCGGCCGGTCGGAAGCGAGAAACCGGTCGCCACGCATTTTTTGTTCGAAGAGGCCGGCTTCCAGCTCACGTAGTGCCGCTATGCCATTGGCCTGAAGCGCACCGATGTCACCGGGGCGCAGCAGCATCTCATGCAGGCGCGCGCCGCCGAGGTTGGCGGTCAGCCTGTGCGAGAAGGAGAGCCATTGCTGGATGCGCGCCGTCTCCTCGGGGGCGCCGCTGCCGAGCCAGGCCGGTGCTGCCTTCGCGGCGAGATAGCCAAGCATGGCGGAAGACTCGGTCAGGATCAGGTCGCCGTCTTCAAGGATCGGGATGGAGCCTCCCGGATTAAGAGCCATAAGCTCGGGGCCCCGATGCTCGGCGCCGGGATGGAAGTCGACCGGGCGGATTTCGAGCTTCACACCTGACAGCGTCGCCATCAGGCGCACCTTGTAGCAACTTGGGGAGAGGACGTAGTCGTAAAGCCTCATTGTGCCACCAATTGCGCGCCGTAGGTATAATCGTGGCGCTTCAGCCAGCGGCGATAGGCGACCGAGGTCAGGTCGGCGCGCGTCGGGATTTCCATGCCGGGATCGAGCGGCAGAAGACGCGGGATCTGGTTTTCGAGGATCGAGCGGTCCTGCAGGAAAATCGTCTGCTGGAAATGGATGAGATCGGTCAGTGGTGTCTCGTCATCGAAAAGCGCCATCCATGGCCAGACGTCGCAGAGATCCTCGGCAAGCGGCTGGACGAATAGCGCAATGACATCCCATTCGCCCGGGCGCGGCGGGCAGGTCTTGTAGAGGACTGAGCAGGTCGGAGCCGGCACGCGGTACATGTATTCCGTCGTGATACCTCCGCTCGCGGATTTCGCCGCCTGCGGCTGGTAGAACTTCACCTGGGTCGCCCAGACCTCGTCCTCTTCCTCGCGGATCTCGACCTTGTAGTTTTCGACCTCGGTATGCGGCTCCGAGCCGAGGATGTCGGTATGGACGAAGGGGAAGTGCGCGATGTCGAGGAAGTTCTCGACGGCGCGGAGCGGCGAGCAGCGCACCCGCACCACGCCGACATCGACGAAGCGGCGCCCGGGCTGGTCTGCCTCGGGAATCGGAAAGACCGGTTTCTTCGGTTCGCCGAGCGACGACCAGATATGGCCATAGCGCACCGAAACCGGCAGCACGCGCCCGTTTTCGCCTGTCACTTTCGCCGCGCCATTGGCGTCGAGCGCAACCTTGATCCGCTCGTCCATCAGGGTGGTCTCGCGCCCATAGCGGTCGAGCCGGCTGAAAAGCCCGACCGGATACCATTCGTCGCGCATCGCATCGTCGATCATGGCACAGCCCCTTTCGCCTCGATCCCTTCGGCCATGCGCCGAAGGCTCTCGGCGGCTCGCGAGGCGGCGATGCGCTCGGACGCATCGCAATCGGCTGGAACAAGGACGTGGATCAGCGTCTCGCCGGCTTCCTGCGGGATAGGCAGCAGGCGAATTGCCGGCGCGCCGGGTGCCTGCCAGACGTATCCTTCAACGGTGGCCTTCGTACCGGCAGCGAGAAAGAGCGCCGAATGTCCGGCACGGGCCGTCAATGAACGGAGCGGCACGTAACCCTCAAAAAGGGGTGGGTTGCCATCAGGCTCTCCATCAGCGACCCAGATGATCCCGCCGGCCTCTTCGACCAACCGGGTCGCAACGCGAATCGTCTCCGGCGGCGTGAGGCTGGGATGGGCAGGAATGCGCAGGCACTGACCGGCCTGCGAATAGGTCCAGCCGTGATAGATGCAGGAGAGCGCCTCGCCGCGCACGAAGCCATGGGAGAGGCGCATGCCGCGATGCGGACAGCGATCGGCCGATGCCGCCAAGCGCCCCGATTGGCTTCGCCAGAGGGCAATGGGACCGGCGGGCGTCCGCGCCGGCATTACCTGTCCTGTTGGCAGATCCTGGGAAAGGGCGACCGGCACCCAGGTGTCCGTCTTGTCGGACAGCATGACCTTACTTTCCGTACTGATACCACTGTTTCCCGACCAGAGAGATGCCGGCGCAAGGAGTTGGCGAACCGCTCGATGCGGCTGACGTATGCATAATTATTTCGCAATTGCAATATTGGTTAAATTAGGTGCAAACGGACGGTAACCACACGCAAAGCTATATGTTTTTTTGCTCGACAGGCGCGCGGTCGATCGTCTCGACCCAGACCTCAATGGGCCCAAGCGAACATCCCATCTCCATCATGTCGATCAGTTCCGCCGCACCGACAATATCGAGTTCGATGCGATCGGTGCTTGCATGAGCGATGTGGTGCGCGAGACCGAGCTTGGCCGCATGGCGCATGATCCAGGGCAGGAAGGACGCGGGTTCGAGGTGGCCGCGAATGGTCATCCGCTCATGCAAGCGGTGTTGACTTTGCTTCATCACGAACGCGCGCCTTGGTGTCACGGTCAGCAGCATAGCGTCTGACTGAACGGGCGGAAGTGGTAATCGACGCGCCAATAACACCGAATATCGACTGATCGCCCGTGCCTAGACCCGGGCACTCATGCATGTCGCCCAGAAGTGCCGCGGTTCTGGGACAACGACATCCATTAAAACAAAGACTTCAAGCGGGTCGCATGGATCCGTTCAGCGTGACGCGCTTAAGGGTTATCTGAGCTATTGTAATACATGGGTAGATTGGCGCACCCGACAGGATTCGAACCTGTGACCTCTGCCTTCGGAGGGCAGCGCTCTATCCAGCTGAGCTACGGGTGCCTTCAAGGAACCTGAAAACGAACCAGCCGATAGGCCGGCCAGCCACGGCTTCTTAGCGGAAGCCGCGCCGGGCTTCAACGGGCAATTGGCGTGGCGATATTTTTGAAGCCACGTCGCGGGCTTGGCAAGTTCGCGTCCGCCCTGCAGCCTCAGCCCGGGACTCACCCCGCCACCTCCACCTTCGCCACCCGCCTGCGCACCCTGCGCGGCGCCCGCTTCGCCTTCTTCGCGCCGGTCAGTTCGTGCATCGCATCCAGCTGCATCTGCTGCATTTCGGCCAGCCGCGTCCATTGGCGCGAGATCAGATAGTCGAGCTTTTCGTGCAAATGGCGCACTTCCAGCTCGGCTTTCAGGTTGACCCGGTAGTCGTTGAACGAGCGCAGGCGATCCTTGGCCTCCGTCCGTCTCTGGCTCATCATGATGATCGGCGCCTGGATGGCGGCGATGCAGGAGAGCAGCAGGTTGAGCAGGATGAAGGGGTAGGGGTCGAAGGCGCTGCTCACGCCCGCGATCAAATTGATGCCGATCCACACCGCAAGCACGCTGCCGAACGAGATCAGGAACCACCAGCTGCCGCCGAAAGCCGCCATGTTGTCGGAGACGCGGTCGGCGAACGAGCGGTGCTCCTCGAACTCCTCTTCCGAGTTTTCCGAAATCGTGTCCTGCCTGGCGATCGATTCGACCACCTGGCGGTCGAGCTCGGAGAATTCGCCATGCTCCTGCTGCAGTAGCTCCTCCATGTAGCGCATGCGGTAGCGGCCGAGCTCCTCGCGGCTGATGCGGGCGCCGCGCGGCAGGTCGGGATGATCGGAGCGGATGCGGTCGGCCAGGCTCGGCCTGAGGTCGTCGATGCGCACCAGGTCACGCTTGCGGAATTTGCGGCCCGATATCGCCGATGGTTTCCGCTTCGGCTTAAGGCGGCCATGAGGTTCGGAGTCCGGCACATCGGGCGCTTCCAGCGCCTCGTCGGCAACCAGTTCGGCGTCGTGGGCGGGCGGCGCCTCGAAATACTCGCCGCCGCTGTCGTTTTCATTGTCGGCCTGTTCGGATGGTTTTGGGCTCATGATGCCGGCTCCTGCTGTCGCGCCCACGATACGCCAAGCCGGCACGCCATAGCCACTGTGGCGGTGAAGATTGGGGGCTTGTGCAAGCGCTTGTGATGAATGCCTGCTGCAATTGCCTGTGGCGGCGCAGCCCCCCGGGGCCTCGCTCGCCTGCTGCTCGGCAACCAGACCGCCGAAGTGCTGTTGCGCCTGCTGCAGAGTTAAGATGAGGCAGCGATCCTTCACGACCCCCCTCTGTCCTGCCGGACATCTCCCCCTCAAGGGGGGAGATCAGATGTCGCCATGGCTTTGCCAAACACGAAAAAGAGGCGAGACGCCGAAGCTGCTAATCTCCCCACTTGAGGGGGAGATGGCCGGCAGGCCAGGGGGGGGTGCTGTCCGCCGGCGTTTCAGAGTTCCTCCACCCAACGACGGTTCTATTGCGGCGGTAAACCAGGCAACTGCGACCCCTGCGCCGGCAAACCAGGCGGCGGCAGGCCGGGCGACGCGGCCGGCTGATCTCCCGCAAACATCAGCCGCGTCTTCGTATCGGCCATGGCGGGCGACAGACTGCGCTGGATCAGCGCTTCGACATGGTCGTTGCGCTGCCTAGCGCTGTCGGCGCCCATCACCACCACGATCAGATGCCGGCCGTCGGCATTGTAGGACGTGACGATATTGTAACCGGATGCCCTGATATAGCCGGTCTTGATGCCGTCGACGCCGCGCACCCGGCCGAGCATGTCGTTGTGGCCGCGCACCAGCCGGCCGCGGAACATGAAGTCGCTTTCGGAGAAATAGTGGAACTGCTGCGGGAAGCGGGCGCGCAGCGCCATCCCCAGCGTCGCCATGTCGCGCGCCGATGTGTGCTGGCCATCGTCGGGCAGGCCGGAGGCATTGCGGAAGACGGTGCTGCTCATGCCGATCTGGCGCGCCTTGGACGTCATCATGGCGGCGAACTGGTCCTCCGAGCCGCCGAGATATTCGCCCACCGCCACCGCCACGTCATTGGCCGACTTGACCACGATCGCCCGGATCGCCGAATCGACATCGATGCTCTCGCCGCGCTTGAAGCGCAATTTGGTCGGCGGCTGCCGGGCGGCATTGTCGGAGACCGGGATCTGCGTTTCCTTCGAGACGCGGCCGGACTCCAGCGCCTCGAACAGCAGGTACAGCGTCATCATCTTGGTCAGCGACGCCGGATAGCGTTGCGCCCTCGAACTGACTTCGAACAGCGTCTTGCCACTGCCGGCATCGATTACGATGGCGGCATATTTCTCCTGCGGCGCCGGCACCGCCAGCACGCTGTCGGGCGGCGCGGTGGTGCTGCAGCCGGCCATGAAGACAACCAGCAGGAGGGCTGCGAGAAATTTTTGGACGAGGGAGGGGAAATGGAAGTTTGGCAAGGCAAGTCCGGCGTTGCTGAGAGGGCCGGAACCTAGCCTAACCCATTGTGTTCGTCCATTTGGTTAACGGCGGAGCTGCCGATGACGCTGCCAATCTCCCCCGCAAGGGGGGAGATCAGATGTCGCTTCGGCTTCGCCAATCATCGGCGCTGAAACGGCAACCTCGACATCCGCCCACCCGCCCGAAATCGCCTGCTTCCTGTCCTGTTTTGCCTGCGGGGTCGCGGTGCTGCTATAGAGGCGGCAATTGCTTGGGGGATTTGACAATGACCGGTGACATCGGCGCGGCTGCGCCATCTCTTATCAGGGCTTCGCTCAGCCGCACCGGCAAATGGGTCGGCAGCGTCGCTTTCATCGGCGGCGCTGCTTCCGACATCCTCAATCCGCTGGCGCCGTTCGCCGCCTATATCGCGCTGGTCGCTTCGGTTGCCGCAGCCATCATCGCCATTGCCATCGTTCTGCGGCTGGTGCTGGCCGCCAAGGCGCTGCCGGCGCTGATCTTTGCCACCAGCGCTGCCGCCGTCGCCGGCGGCGTCTATGGCCTGCAGCAGCAGACCAATTCGCAGAACGGTGTGATCGCCGGCCTGGTGCCGGCCATCGCCCAGTTGCAGCAGCAGATGGGCATCGTCTCGGCCAGGGTGGCCAGGATCGAGCGAACGGTAACCGAGACGAAGCTGGCGGTCGACCAGGTCAAGCAATCGACCGACGCGGTGGCGAAGAAGACCGAGGAAATTGCGTCGACCCAGCAGCAGCAGGCTGAGCAGGGCGCGCAGACGCAAAAGTCGGTAGAGGCGGTCAAGCAGACGACCGAAACGCTAGCTGCCGGCCAGCAGAAACAGGCCGAGCAGGCGGATAAGCTTCAGGCGACCACCGTGCAGATCGCCGCCTCGATCGACACCATCGCCAAGGGCTTTGCCGCATTGGCCGCGCAGGGCGGGACGATCGCCGAGCCGAAGCGGCCGGACGAATTCTATCACAATGCCCGCGTCTACGAGCTTTCCGGCGACATGCTGAATGCGCGGCGCTCCTATCTCGCTTTCGCCGGTTTCGACGTCGACGCCGTCGATCCCTACACACGCTTCGCCACCCTGCTGCGCGTGCAGGACGGCAAGGCCGGCGCCCGCGAAGTGTTCGGCGCCCTGGCCGACAAGGCCAAGGCGCTGTCGATCAAGCTGGTCCATATCCTGCAGTTCGACGATGCCCAGCGTCTCGACAAGCTCAACGCCTTCATCGCCGCCAATCCGGATTTCGCACCGGCCTATTACCTGCTCGCGCAGGAGTTTTCCGAGGATCGCCTCGGCGTCCAGTCGCTGTCCGACAAGCGCAGCGAGGCCGAGGCGCTGACCAGGTTCGTCTCCTATGAAAAGGAAGGCGGGCTGCTCAAATATTTCGTCGACCAGACGCAGCTCGCCGACTGGCTCGACCGCAGCCGTACCCGCCTGACGGCGCTTGGCGACGTGCTCGACCCAGCACGCTTTGCCCCGACGCTGACGCCGATGCGCTCCAATGCCGGCTGGACGATCTCCATCTCGCTGCCCGAGGCCGCGACCGGCATTTCCTGGCGCATGGGTGTGTCAGGTCCGTTCACCGACACCGGGCTGATGGCGATGAACGACCAGCGCACCGGCAAGCCGATGCCCAATCCGAGCTTCGAATTGCCCGACAGCACCACGGCCACCACCATCGGGGTCAAGTATCTCGATCTCAGGGGCCGCGAGACCGGGCCGTTCAACATAAGTTTCGATCCGGACGCAGCGCTGCAACAGGGCAACAAACAGATCCTCGACCAGTTCTGGACGTCGTGGATCGCCTTCGACGCCAGCGGCAATCATGGCCTGGTCTATTTCTCCCAGATGCTGTCGTTCCGCTGCGGCATCAAGGAGGTGCGCTACAGCCTGAACGGCACGGCGCTCGACAGGGAGATCAAGCTGCCGCCTTGCGACAAGAAGGACCCGTACGCCATTCCTTATGACTACCAGCCTTACTTCAAGGTCGCCGACAACGTGACGTCGATGGCGGTGCAGGTCACCTACACCGACGGCACCAAGTCGCCGGTGCGCGAGTATAAGCGGCAGTAGGCGCCCACCCTCCCCCATGTGGGGAGGGTTGTCTCGCGGGTTGGGGTTGGGGGGGGGGGCTCCTCGTAGGGCGCTACCCCCACCCCGTCGATCGATCTCCGCTTCGCTCCGATCGCTCGCCGACCCTCCCCACAAGGGGGAGGGTAAAAATCGCCCTGATGCAAAATGCCGGTCGCTGTGCTTGCGCATCCCTCGCGGAGCGGGTTTGTTCGCTGCCATCAGAATCAGCAGGTGCGCGGATGGATACGGTCACGATCAAGGCAAAGGGCATTTCGGTCACGCTCGATCTCACTGTCGGCCATATCGCCGACATAACGGTCGACAGCGATGGCCGCCAGCTGAAGCCGCTGCACCGCGCGCCCTGGATCGATGCTGGCGAGACGCTGCCGCCGGACCTGCCTGAAGGCACGGTGCGGCTGTCGGGCGATTTCCTATGCGCACCGTTTTCGGCCAGCGACATCGAGGCCGCACCGCTGCATGGCTGGCCGGCCAACAGCCCCTGGGATGTCACCGTCAGCGAAGCGACATCCGACGGCTGGCGGGCCGTCTTCCGGTTGCGCCGCACGGTGATGGGCGCGACGGTCGACAAGATCTTCACGCTCCGCAACAGTCATCCCTTTCTCTATCAGGAGCATGTCTTTTCCGGCGGTTCCGGAGCGGTCTCCGCCGCCCACCATCCGATGGCGGCGATGCGCGATGGCGGCCGGCTGGCCTTTTCGCCGAAGCGCTTTGCCGGGACACTGGACGCACCGCTGGAGCCCGATCCGGCCCGCGGCCGCTTCAAGCTTTCCTATCCCGCCCGCTCGACCGATCTGACGCGCTTTCCAGCCACTGGCGGCGGCACGCTCGATCTCACCGACTACCGCATGGAGGATGAGCGCGAGGATTTCATCACCCTGGTCGAAGCCGATCATGACGGTCCGGGCTGGACGGCGCTGGCGCGCCGGGCCGAACAGGATCTGGTGCTGGTGCTGAAGAACCCGGCGGAGCTTCCGGTCACCATGCTGTGGTTCAGCAATGGCGGCCGCGACTACGCGCCGTGGAGCAGCCGCCATCGCGGCGTGCTCGGCATCGAGGACGGCCGCGCCGCCATCGGCCATGCCGCATCGATCGACGACAATTGGCTGAAGCGCGAAGGGGTCGCGACCGCTTTTACCCTCGGCGGCGAAGTCTCCTTCCGCCATGTCATCGGCACGCTGCCGCTGGCGAGCGGCGAGCCGCCGCGCGCTATCGGGACAGCCTCAGGTCACATGCATCTCACCGGAGCCGATGGTTCGACCCGCGATGTCGCATTCGACAGCGATTTCCTGCGGATCGGCCAGCCCGGCTGATTTTCGAACGCTGGCCCTGCCCCTCACCTGCCTGCCGGCATCCTCGACACACGGCACATGGAGCTTGTCCGCCGCACCGCCGCGCCAACCAATCTGCTTGGCGCTGCGGCGGACGCATAGGGGGAGAAGTGTTACCCATCTATCGGCTGCACACCGGCAGGGCGACGAGGGGCAGCGCTGACGTGGCGGATGTCGTGAGATTGCCCAAATCGCGGTTTGAAATTTCCTCAAACTGCCGACAAGATGCAAAGCATAACTGGAAGCGCCCAATGTCCGAAATCGCCCATCTCGCCGCCACCATCTTCAAGCGCGCTGGCAAGGCGAAACGCTTCATCGTCGCCATTGCCGGCCCGCCCGGCGCCGGCAAGTCGACGCTCTCGGCCGGCCTGCATGATCTGTTGCCGGAGGGCGCGGCTGAAGTCGTGCCGATGGACGGCTTCCACTATGATGACATCGTGCTCGACCAGCGCGGCCTGCGGTCAAGAAAGGGCGCGCCGGAGACTTTCGACTTCGCCGGCTTCGAGACGCTGTTGAAGCGCATCCGTTCGGGCGAGCCAGACATCGCCATTCCGGTGTTCGACCGCAGCATGGAATTGTCGCGCGCCGCCGCCTCCATCGTTGCCGCCGAGACCAAGTTCATCCTGGTCGAAGGCAATTACCTCCTGCTGGACGAGGAGCCGTGGTCGCGGCTGGCGCCGCTGTTCGACTTCACCATCTTTGTCGATGTGCCGCGTGCCGAACTCGAGCGCCGCCTTCTGGTGCGCTGGCACGAGCATGGCCGCTCCGACGAAGACGCCCGCGCTTGGATCGCTTCCAACGACATGCCCAACATCGATCGCGTGCTCGGCCGTCGCAGGTCCGCCGACCTGGTTGTTGGCGATCCCGCATAGTTCGCTGGACTTCGGAACGGGAACCTTAAGACTTTCAGGTCGTTATCTCTCATCGGCAATCGTGCCGCCGTGAGGGAACCGTCAGATGGCAACCAAGGCAAAAACACCCGCCAAGAGCAAGACCGCTCAACCCAAAGCCAGGCAGGCAAAGGCCACGCAGGCGAAGGCAGGCGCCGGCCCGGCGATCGCCGAGCGGTCCAAGGACGCAAAGCCGGCTTTCGGCAAAGCGGCGCCAAAGAAGGTAGAACCGGTGGCGACGGCAAAGGTGACGGCGAAAACCGCCAAACCCAAGAAGCCGGCAAGCAGCGGCTCGGTGGCCGGCGGCGCGATGCGCACCGTCAAGGCGACCGCCAATGTCGCCGCTGGTGCGGTGGCGGCGACAGCCAGGGGCGCTGCGTCGCTCGCTGCGTCCGTCATCGGCAAGGGCGGCTCGAAAAGCAAGGCCAAGGCGAAATAGACCCGGCTGCTTCGGCTGGCCGAGGTCAATTCCTGGCGGGAATGGTCAGGCCGCGCTGCACCGCGGGCCGCGCCAGCCCGCGCTCCAGCCATGCCGCGACGGTGGGGAAGTCGTCGAAGCCGACGAGTTCGCGCGCCTCGTAGAAGCCGATCAGATTGCGCACCCAGCCCAGCATCGAAATGTCGGCGATGGTATAGTCGTCGTCCATGATCCAGGTTCGACCCTTCAGCCGCGTCTCCAGCACCCCGATCAGCCGCCGCGATTCATTGCGGTAGCGATCCAGCGGCCGCTTGTCGGCGATCTCGCGTCCGGCGAATTTGTTGAAAAACCCGACCTGTCCGAAAATCGGCCCGATCGCCGCCATCTGGAAGAACACCCATTGGATGGTCTCGTAGCGCCGCGCCGGATCGGCAGGGATCAGCTTGCCGGTCTTGTCGGTGAGGTAGAGCAGGATGGCGCCGGATTCGAACAGGCCGAATGGCCTGCCGCCCGGCCCGTCGGGGTCGATGATCGCAGGTATCTTGCCGTTCGGGTTCAGCGACAGGAATTCCGGCGTCCAGCTCTGGTCCTTGCCGATATCCACCAGATGCGCCTCGTAGGGGAGGCCGAGTTCTTCCAGCGCGATCGAGACTTTCACCCCATTCGGCGTCGTCGCGGAATAGAGCTGCAGGCGGTCGGGGTGGCTGGCCGGCCAGCGCTTGGTGATCGGAAAGGCGGACAGGTCGGTCATCGAAAGCTCCGGTCGGGAATTTGGCGCGGTATCGCGCCGTCTGGCGAGTTGCGAAGGATTATCCTCGGCTTCTTTGCCGATCAACCGGTCGAAGGTGCACACACCGTCTTCGCAGTCATTCAGGGCCAGTCGCTCAGGCCAGTCGCTTGCCGTCAGACCGCCTTGAACGCCACCACGGCATTGGTGCCGCCGAAGGCAAAACCGTTGCTGATCGCCGCGCGCACCTTGCGCTCGCGCGCCACATTCGGCGTGATGTCGAGATCGCAGTCGGGGTCGGCCTGCCGGAAATTGGCCGTCGGCGGCACGATGCCTTCGCGGATCGCCATCACGCAGGCGATCATTTCCAGGCCGCCCGAGGCGCCGAGGCAATGGGCATGCATCGACTTGGTCGACGACACCGACAGCTTATAGGCATGGTCGCCGAAGACGCGCTTGATTGCCGCCGTCTCGATCTGGTCGTTGGCCTTGGTGCCGGTGCCGTGGGCGTTGAGATAGTCGACGTCCTCGGGATTGAGCCCGGCGTCCGCCAGGCAGGCGCGCATCGCCGCCGTCGGTCCCTCGACAGTCGGCGCGACGATATCGGAAGCGTCGGCGGAAAGGCCGGCTCCGGCAAATTCGGCCAGAATGGTCGCGCCGCGCGCCATGGCGTGTTCATACGTTTCCAGCACCGCCATTCCAGCACCTTCGCCGAGCGACAGGCCTTGGCGATCGGCCGAGAACGGCCGGCAGGTATCGGGCGCCAGCACCCGCAGGGCCTCCCAGCCCTTCAGGATGCCCCAAAGCAGCGGCGCGTCGGTGCCGCCGGCGACCATGACATCGGCGCGGCCGAGCCGGATCTGGTCGACCGCCGAGGCAAAGGCGTGATTGGACGAGGAGCAGGCCGAAGTGACGCCGAACACCGGCCCGCGCAGGCCGAGATTCATGCTGACATGGCCGGATGCCGCACTCGGCATCACTTTCGGCACGGTGAAGATGCCGGCCCGGTTCTTGCCGTCGACCAGAATGGCGCGATAGTTCTCCTCGATCGCCTCCCAGCCGCAGACGCCGACGCCGACAACCGCGCCCATCCGGTAGGTGGTTGCTTCAGTCGATGTCAGGCCGGCATGCTGCATGGCTTCGCGCGCGGCAATCGTCGCCAAAAGGCTGAAGCGGTCCATCGACACGGTCTGCTTGTGGCTGATGCCATGGTCGGGCAGCGTCTTGATTTCGCAGCCGACCTTGACCTTCAAATCATGCAAACCGGGATTGCTGATTTGACCGATGGCCGATCGGCCGGCCCGCATTTCGTTCCAGATTGCAGGCGCATTGGCGCCGAGCCCGCATATGCCGCCGATGCCGGTAATGACGACGCGCTTTTGCATTCAGCTCAGGCTTTTTTCGCAATCAGCGCGCGAACAGCCTCAACCATATCGCCGACATTCTTGAGATTGCTCCAGGCATCGACCGTGTTCATCTCGATCTCGATGCCGTACTGCTCCTCGAGATCGAAGATGATCTCGGTCAGTTCCAGGGAATGGATGCCAAGCGCGGTCAATTCCGTATTGGTGGTGATCTCTTCGCCACCGGGCTCCGCATGTGCCCTGATCTTGGCGATGATTTCCGTTGCCAGCTCGTCAGCCATTCGATTCCTTCCCCAATTTTATAACGTCGCGGTGCCGATTGGTTGGCGCCCCTGTTGCCTGGACTGAAATCGCCGTCGCCTTCAAAAACCCGCCAGGCGCAGCATGACCGTTCCAAAGAGGCTCCCTCTATAGAAACGGAAACGCTGTCAAGCAACAAGCTATATCAACAAGCACCATATCGACAAAGCGCCGGGAGTGCTTAACGTTAGCGCCGTGGATACGTTGCAGCATGTCTTGATCCCAGCTCTTCCGGCCCAGCGCGCGGCCGGGGCGGCCCGGCTTGCGTGCGGCGTCAGGGATGGACGCACCCGGCTTTTGCGCCTCTATCAGGACGGCTCGGCCAAAATCCGCATGCCGGCCGTTGCGGCCGATCCGCTCGAAGCCGTGCTCATCAACACCGCCGGCGGTCTGACCGGCGGCGATCGGCTCGGCTGGGAAATCGATGTCGGGCCAGGTGCCTCCGCCTCGATAACCACCCAGGCCTGCGAAAAGATCTATCGTGCCGCTAGCGACCGCGCCGAAGTTCGGGTGAAGCTCAGCGTCGGCGCGGGCGGGCGTATCGCCTGGCTGCCCCAGGAAACCATCGTCTTCGACCGCTCGGCCTTTGCCCGCACGCTCGAGGTCGAGCTTGCCGCAGGCGCCGAGGCATTGCTGCTTGAAGCCACCATATTCGGCCGCCTCGCCATGGGCGAAGAGGCCGCGCACGGCCATTTCCACGACCGTTGGCGTGTCCGCCAGGATGGTGCGCTCGTTCATGCCGAGGATTTCCGCATCGGGCCGGCTATCGCGGCGGCACTTGGCCGCCCGGCGGTCGCCGGCGGCGCCATTGCCGCTGCGACGCTGCTGATGGTCTCGCCGCAGGCCGAAGGCTTGCTCGATCCGGCCCGCGACATCGTCGGCGCCGACGGCGATGCCAGCGCCTGGAGCGTCAAAAAATCTGGCAAGCTTCTTGCGAGGCTGTTTGCCGAGGACGGCTATCAGCTGCGCAAGCGGCTGGTTCCGCTCGTCGAACTGCTCAACGGGCGGGCGGGTCTGCCCAAATTATGGTCACTCTGAGCCAAATACAGGCCAAATCCAGGAAAGCGCATGAACCTGACGCCGCGTGAAAAGGACAAGCTGCTCATCGCCATGGCGGCGATCGTGGCGCGCAAGCGGCTGGAACGCGGCGTCAAGCTCAATCACCCCGAAGCGATCGCGCTGATCACCGATTTCGTCGTCGAGGGCGCCCGCGACGGCCGCCCGGTCGCCGAACTGATGGAGGCCGGCGCCCATGTCATCACCCGCGCGCAGGTGATGGAAGGCATCGCCGAGATGATCCACGACGTGCAGGTCGAGGCGACCTTTCCCGACGGCACCAAGCTGGTGACCGTTCACGAACCGATCAGGTGAGGAGAAAACGATGCTGGAGCTGCGACCGAATTGCGAATGCTGCGACAAGGACCTGCCGCCGGAAGCGGCGGACGCGCTGATCTGCACCTTTGAATGCACCTTCTGCGCTGACTGCGCTGAACATGTGCTGGGCGGCGTCTGCCCGAACTGCGGCGGCAATTTTTCCGCACGCCCGATCCGCCCAGTGGAGAAACTGGTGAAATATCCGGCCTCGACCCAACGCGTGCTCAAGGCCGAGGGCTGCGGCCCGCGCAAGGCTGCGTGATTGTTTTCGTGACTTCGAAGGGAAGACCGATGATCTCTGCTTCAACCAAACGCACCACGCTTGCAGCGATCCTGCTGCTGGCGGCGGCGATGCCCGCCTATGCCCATGTCGGCATCGGCACGACCTCGTCCTTCGCGGCGGGCTTCGCGCATCCGCTGTCCGGCCTCGACCATATGACCGTCATGGTAGCCGTCGGCCTGTGGGCGGCGCTCAAGGGCGGCAAGGCAATCTGGGCCTGGCCGCTGGCCTTTGTCGGCGTCATGCTGGTCGGCGGCGCGCTCGGCATGCTCCACGTGCCGGTGCCTTTCGTCGAACCGGGCATCCTTGCCTCCGTCGTCGCGCTTGGCTTGCTGGTGGCGTTGGCGGTCGATCTGCCGGTCTCGGCCGGAGTCGCCATCATCGGCCTGTTCGCGCTGTTCCATGGCCATGCCCACGGCACCGAAGTGCCGGAAAATGCAGGTGGGCTTGACTATATGGCCGGCTTTGCCGTTGCCACCGCACTTCTCCATGCCATGGGCATCGCTGCCGGCCTTGGCCTCGGCATGCGCTTTCTCGGGCTTGCCCGCGCCGCTGGCGCCGCTTGTGCTGCAGTCGGCGGCGGCCTGGTCTTCGGCGTTTTGTGAGGCTAACGATGATTCCCGGCGAAATCATCACCGCAAGCGGCGACATCGAGCTCAACAAGGGGCTGCCGACGGTGACGCTGAAGGTCGCCAACAGCGGCGACCGGCCGATCCAGGTCGGCAGCCACTACCATTTCTTCGAGACCAATGAGGGGTTGAAATTCGACCGCGACAAAGCGCGCGGCATGCGTCTGGACATTGCCGCCGGCACCGCGATGCGCTTCGAACCGGGACAAGAGCGGGACGTCACGCTGGTGCCGTTCGGAGGAAAACGCGAGGTCTACGGTTTTCAGCAGAAGATCATGGGCAGGCTGTGAGATCGACGGGGTCGAGCGCCCTGAGGTCAGTTCGACGGCCTGGCCGCCGCGTAGATGACGATTCTTGCCGAGCCGTCGAATTCCACCGCAAGGACGTCTTCCGTAAGCACGCGCCGCGAATCGATGGCGTTGAACAGCAAGGCGTTGGCGTCGATCTCCTTGCGCAGTTCCGCAATGTCGTCCTGATGCTGTTCGACCTTGCTCTCGACGGCCGGCGGCGGGCCGCCTTCGCTGCGCGCCGCGTCGGTGAGGAAGACGATATCCACAGTATCGAGCTTGGACGTCTTGCGCACGGCGCCGATGTTCTCACGCGTCCGCTCGATCGCGGTGATGATCTTGTTGGTCTGTGGTTCCGTCCGCGCCTCCTCCTGCCGGACATCGGAGCCGACGATCCGGTTGACGGTGTCGGCCCGGTTGACGGCGTCAGCGCTTTCAAGACCTTGCGCGGCTTGCGGGCCGAAAGCTGCGAGAAATGCGCAGGCAGCAAGGCTCTGGAGCCATCTGGTGTCGGCAAAGACAGGCATCGCTCGCTCCTGGTGGACTGTTCTGTGCAACGCCGTTCGGCGCCAAAGGGACGAAACGCCTCCTGTCGAGCGAAGGTTCCCTGTGGGCTGGCGGGCCGGGTGCCGGCCCGCCAAGCGCTTCTTTCAGCTTGCCTTCTTGGTGACAAGGGTCAGCGCGCCATCGGTGGTCATGCTGGCGGCGACCACCTGTGCCGAGGTGAGCCCCTTGGCTTCGAGCGCCGACTTGATCTGCGGCGTCGCGTCGATCGAAGAGCGCAGTTTCTGCAGCCCGGCATCGCCACGCTGGGCGATCACCTGATTGACCTGCGTCTGGGTGGCCTTGGGCAATTCGCTGATATCGACGATGTTGACCTTCTGGATCGCCGGCGCCGCCGGCTGAGCGCTGGGCGCCGCCGGCTTCGGTTGCGGCGTGGGCTGCTGCTGGGCGCCGGCTACGGTCGCGGAGGCCAACGTGGCGGCGGCTGCAAGAACGATGATTTTGCGCATGTATTTTCCTTTCATCGATTTGGCCAAGGGTTTGGCAAACGGGCGGTTTGGGGTGGCACGGCCACCTCAACGGCCAAATGGGATCAGAAGGTGTCGCCGAGCGGGTCATTGCATGACCATTGGATGGCGACGATGTGGAGTTCGGCTGCGGCCGGACTCTCGTTTGGGGAGCATTGACTGATGGCTAGAATTACCCGCGCCGCCTACGCGCAGATGTATGGCCCGACGGTCGGCGACAGAGTGCGCCTGGCCGATACCGAGCTGTTTATCGAGGTCGAAAAGGACCTCACCGTCCATGGCGAGGAGGTGAAATTCGGCGGCGGCAAGGTCATCCGCGACGGCATGGGCCAGAGCCAGGTGTCGCGCGCCGGCGGCTCGGTCGACACCGTCATCACCAACGCGCTGGTGGTCGATGCCACTGCCGGCATCTTCAAGGCCGATATAGGTCTCAGGGACGGCCGCATCGCGGCGATCGGCAAGGCCGGCAATCCCGACACGCAGGACGGTGTCACCATCATCATCGGCCCCGGTACCGAGATCATCGCCGGCGAGGGCAAGATCCTGACCGCCGGCGGCTTCGACGCGCACATCCACTTCATCTGCCCGCAGCAGATCGACGAAGCGCTGATGTCGGGCATCACCACCATGCTCGGCGGCGGCACCGGCCCGGCGCATGGCACGCTGGCCACCACCTGCACGCCGGGACCCTGGCACATGGCGCGCATGATCCAGTCCTTCGACGCTTTCCCGATGAACATCGGCCTGTCCGGCAAGGGCAATGCCTCGCTGCCGGCGGCGCTCGAGGAAATGGTGCTGGGCGGCGCCTGCTCGCTGAAGCTGCACGAGGACTGGGGCACGACGCCGGCGGCCATCGACTGCTGCCTGTCGGTTGCCGACGATTACGACGTGCAGGTGATGATCCACACCGACACGCTGAACGAATCCGGCTTTGTGGAGAACACCGTCGCCGCCATCAAGGGCCGCACCATCCACGCCTTCCACACCGAAGGCGCCGGCGGCGGCCATGCGCCCGATATCATCAAGGTCTGCGGCCTGCCCAACGTCATTCCGTCTTCGACCAACCCGACCCGGCCCTACACCGTCAACACGCTGGCCGAGCATCTCGACATGCTGATGGTCTGCCACCATCTGTCGCCGTCGATCCCTGAAGACATCGCCTTTGCCGAAAGCCGTATCCGCAAGGAGACCATCGCGGCGGAAGACATTCTGCACGATATCGGCGCCTTCTCGATCATCTCGTCGGACTCGCAGGCCATGGGCCGTGTCGGCGAGGTGGCGATCCGCACCTGGCAGACCGCCGACAAGATGAAGCGCCAGCGCGGGTCATTGCCGCAGGAGACCGGCAACAACGACAATTTCCGCGTCCGCCGCTACATCGCCAAATACACCATCAACCCGGCCATCGCGCATGGGCTGTCCAGGGACATCGGGTCGATCGCGGTCGGCAAGCGCGCCGATCTGGTGCTGTGGAACCCAGCCTTCTTCGGCGTCAAACCGGACATGGTGCTGATCGGCGGCATGATAGCCGCAGCCCCGATGGGCGACCCCAACGCCTCTATCCCGACCCCCCAGCCCATGCACTACCGCCCGATGTTCGGCGCCTATGGCAAGGCCAGGACCAACTCGTCGGTGACCTTCGTTTCGAAGGCGGCGCTGGAGTCCGGCCTGCATGGCAGGCTCGGCGTCGACAAGCAGTTCGTCGCGGTCGAAAATACCCGCGGCGGCATCGGCAAGCACTCGATGATCCTCAACGACGCCACGCCGCATATCGAGGTCGATCCCGAAACCTATGAGGTTCGCGCCGATGGCGAACTCTTGACTTGCGAGCCGGCAACCGTGCTGCCGATGGCGCAGCGGTATTTCCTGTTTTGAGGCGAGGGGCGATTTGATCGACCCGGCAAATTCCATTGCGAGCCGGTCGGTGCCGCCGCAATATGCGGCTCAAAGAAACCGCGTAGCAGGTCATGGCCACCGAAATAGCCTCCGCCCACGACATCTTCCCGCATATCCGCATCGTCATGGGCATGGTGATCGGACTTGGCGTCGCTCGCCTGCTGTCGGGGGTGGCGCGAATCGTCCAGCATCCCGGCCAGTACAGGCTCTATCCCGTGCACCTCGGCTGGGTCGCCTCCATGCTGTTGCTGCTGGTGCATTTCTGGTGGTGGGAGTTCGGCCTCTACACCATTGAGGTCTGGACTTTCGGCAAGTACCTGTTCCTGATCTTCTACGCCATCACGCTGTTCCTGCTGTGCGCGCTGCTGTTTCCGGATTCGATGCTCGACTACACCAGTTACGAGGATTTCTTCTATTCACGCCGTGGCTGGTTCTTCGGCCTGCTGGCGACGACCTATCTGCTCGACGTCGTCGACACGCTGCTGAAGGGTCCCGAGCATTTCGCCCGCTACGGCAATGAATATCTGTTCCGAACGCCGGTTTTCGTGGTGTTGTGCATCGCCGCCATACTGGTGCCTGACCGCCGCTTCCACATCGCCTTCGTCGCCGGCACGCTGATCTATCAGATATCGTTCATCCTGCGGCTCTTCGACACCATCGTCTGAACAGTGGCTATGGTTTAGGGTCGCAGGAAAGAGGGTTCAACCATGTACAAGGCCATCGGATCGCGTGGCTCCCGCGTCAGCCGCGTTCTGTGGATGCTTGAGGAACTCGGGCAGCCCTATGAATTCGTCGAGGTCAAATTGCGCTCGCCGGAAGCCTATGCGCTCAACCCGTCGGGCAAGGTGCCGATCCTGATCGATGGCGAACTGACGGTGACGGATTCGGCGGCGATCTGCGTCTATCTCGCCGACAAGCACGCCGACAAAGGCATGGGCGCCAATCCAGGTGTGGCCGGACGCGCCGAAATGGATTCCTGGATGCATTTTGCCCAGTCCGAGTTCGAAGCGCCGCTGTGGAACAAGCTGCGCCACCGCTTCCTGTTGCCGAAGGACGTGCGGGTCGATGTCGGCCCCGCCGCCGCCTACGATTTCGCCTCGGAGGCCAAGGCGCTCGACGGTCGGCTGGGGGATCGGGAGTTTGCGCTGGGCGACCGGTTTTCCGCCGTCGACGTGCTGTTGGGCGACATGGGCGGCTGGGCCCGCGCCGGAAAATTCCCGATCGAATCCGAGCGCGTCAACGCGTATTTTGACCGCGTCCTGGCGCGGCCTGCCCGTGCGAGAGCCCAGGCTAACGGTGGAGCCATGCGATGAAACTCAACCTGAACACCGACTTCACCAAGTTCCCCCGGGCCGTCTCGGTGGTGCCTGCCGGCACTGCCGGAACTACGCCGCCATCCGGCCGTGCCGTCCTGCCCCATGACGAGCGTCATTTGCGCCGCCGCGCCATTGAGCTTGCCGACGGCAGCAAGGTGCTGGTCGATCTGCCCGAGCCCGTGACCTTGAACGATGGCGACCGGCTGGTGCTGGAGGATGGCGGCCAGGTCGAGATCACCGCGGCACCCGAAGAGGTCTACGACATCCGTGCCCGCCACGCCGTGCATCTGACCGAACTCGCCTGGCATATCGGCAACCGCCATCTGGCGGCAGCGATCGAGCCCGGCCGCATCCTGGTCCTGCGCGACCATGTCATCAAGGCTATGCTGGAAGGGCTGGGCGCCACGGTGCGCGAAGTCTCCGAACCGTTCAAGCCGGTGCGCGGCGCCTATTCCGCCCAAGGTGCGCATGGTCACGATCACAGCCATGCGCATGCGCACGCCGAAGCGCATTCCCATGATGGACGTTCCCACGCACACAGCGAGTCGCATTCGCACAGCCATTCCCATGACGGGCATCATCACGATCATGACTGACCAGCCATCCGGCATCGCTTTGCTGCGGCTCATGGCGTGGCTGTCGCCGGCCTTTCCGGTCGGCGGCTTTGCCTACAGCCATGGTCTCGAACGCGCCGGGCAAGACGGGCTGGTTGCCGATACCGCCAGCCTCGCCTTCTGGCTGGAGACGCTGGTCGAGATGGGCTCGGGCTGGAACGACGCCGTGCTCTTCACGGAAGCCTGGCGTCGCGCCCGCGACGGCGGCGATCTCCATGAAATTGCCGATCTCGCCGAAGCGCTGGCCGGCTCGCGTGAGCGTCACACCGAAACCATGCTGCAAGGCGCCGCCTTCCTGAAAGCGGCAGCGGCGTGGGCGAATCCGGTGTTGGGCCGCCTGCCGGCCGAATGCGCCTACTGTGTCGCCGTCGGCGCCGCTGCCGGCGGCAACGGTTTCGCGCTTCAGGACGCGATGTCGGCCTTCCTGCAGGCCTTCTTCTCCAACCTCGTCCAGGCGGCGATCCGACTCGGCATCGTCGGCCAGACGGACGCCATGGCCTTGCTCGCCGGCTTCGAGCCGTTGGCGCTGTCGACGGCCGCGCGCGCCGCCGGCTCGACATTGGACGATCTCGGCGGCTGCGCCTTCATCTCCGACATCATGGCGATGAAGCACGAGACGCAGTATTCCAGGCTGTTCCGCTCATGATCGTCCTCGCCTTCGCCCTCTCGGCCGTCCTGCTGCTGATCACCGCGCTGCATGTCTATTGGGGCCTTGGCGGCATCTGGCCGGGCAGGGACGGCGTCTCCTGCGCCCACGCCGTCGTCGGCTTTCGCGGCGTCGACGAGATGCCGACGCCGTTTCCCTGTTTCGCCGTTGCCGCGTGCCTGTGCCTCGCAACCCTGTGGCCGCTGGCGCTGACCGGGGTCTTCGCCTCCCCCTTTCCAAGGGAGGGCCTTGCCGCCACAGCGCTGCTCATCGGGCTCGTCTTCCTCGGCCGCGGCATTGCCGGCTTCACGCCGTGGTGGCGCCGTCTGGCGCCGGAACAGCCTTTTGCGCGGCTCGATATCAGCTTCTATTCGCCGCTCTGCCTGTTGATCGGGCTCAGCTTCGCCATCCTCGCCATCACGGAGTTTTCGGCATGACGGAGTTTTCGGTATGACTCAGGCAAACGGTCCCCTGCGTATCGGCATCGGCGGTCCCGTCGGCTCCGGCAAGACGACGCTCACCGAAAAGCTCTGCAAGGCGCTGCGCGACGATTTCTCCATCGCCGTCGTCACCAACGACATCTACACCAAGGAAGACGCCATGATGCTGGCCCGCCTGCAGGCGCTGCCTGAGGACCGCATCGTCGGCGTGGAGACCGGCGGCTGCCCGCACACCGCCATCCGTGAGGACGCCTCGATCAATTTGCAGGCGATCGCCGGACTGAACAGGAAATTCCCCGATCTCGACATCGTCTTCATCGAATCCGGCGGCGACAATCTTGCCGCCACCTTCTCGCCCGACCTTGCCGACCTGACCCTCTATGTCATCTCGGTTTGCCAGGGCGAGGAAATCCCCAGGAAGGGCGGGCCGGCGATCACCCGTTCCGATTTCCTGGTCATCAACAAGAGCGATCTGGCGCCCTATGTGAACGTCAACCTCGATGTCATGGAGAGCGACGCCGCCCGAATGCGGGGCAAGCGCCCGTTCGGCTTCACCGACCTGTCGCGCGGCAAGGGACTGCAGGAAGTCATCGACTTCATCGTCGAACATGGCGGGCTGCAGTCGGCTCGCTCGGCGGCGTAATGCATGTCGCCCAAAAGTGCGTGGCGGTTTTGGGACAACGGACAATGCGAAGACAGCCTGACCCACCAGTTTGCGGTTGCTGGCCACGGCTGAGCGCGGCATTCTCTTAAAAACGGAGGTTTTTCGGATGAGCATCGCCCGCCTGCAAAAGGAAACGCTGACCAACCTGCCCTACTATGAGGAGCGCGTCGATCTGGCCGCCGCCTTCCGCTGGACGGCGCGGCTCAACATGCATGAAGCCGTGGCCAATCACTTTTCGCTGTCGGTCAACGAGGACGGCAGCAAATTCCTGATGAACCCCAACCAGGTGCATTTCTCGCGCATCAAGGCGAGCGACCTTTTGCTGATCGACGCCAATGATCCCGAGACATTGTCCGGCCCGAATGCGCCCGACCCGACCGCCTGGGGTCTGCACGGCGCCATTCACCGCAACGTGCCGCATGCGCGCTGCGCCATGCATGTGCATTCCATCCACGCCACCGTGCTGGCATCGCTGGCCGACTCGACCCTGCCGCCGATCGATCAGAACTCGGCCATGTTCTTCAACCGCCACGTCGTCGATGCCCATTATGGCGGGCTGGCCTTCGAGGAAGAAGGCGAGCGCTGCTCGCAACTGCTCACCGACCCGAAGGTCAAAGTGATGGTGATGGGCAATCACGGCGTCATGGTCATCGGCGACACCGTCGCCGACGCCTTCAACCGCATGTTCTATTTCGAGCGCGCCGCCGAAACCTACATCAAGGCGCTGTGGACCGGCCGTCCGCTGCGCACGCTGTCCGATGCCATTGCCGAAAAGGCCGCCAGCGAGATGGACGACTATCCCGGCCAGGCAGAGCGTCACCTTGCCGAGCTGAAGGCGATCCTCGACGAGGAAGAGCCGGTGTACCGGAGCTGAATGAGTTCACCCTTCTCCCCGTTCACGGGGAGAAGGTCCCGGCAGGGGGATGAGGGGCAGCGCCGACGTTCATAGGCTCACTCAGAGTCCCAACTGAGCCCGCAACTCTTCCGCACTGTTGATCACGACAGCGCCCTTCGGTCCTGCCATCGGCGCTTCCGGCCAGAAGATCGTCCGCATCCCCGCGGCCAGGCCTGATGTGGCGCCGGTAACGCTGTCGTCGACGGCCACCGCGTCTGAAGGATCGACGCCGGCCAGCCATGCGGCGCGCAGGAACGGTTCGGGATGCGGCTTGCCTTCGCGCACGTCGTTTCGGCTGATCGTGCGCATGCCGGGATAGATCAGGCCGACGGCGCTCAGATTTGCATCGACGATCACCCGGTCGGAATTGGACACCACCGCCTGCTGCACGCCGAGCGCGCGCAATTCGTTGAACACTTCGATCGCGCCGGGGCGCGGCTTCAGCGTCTCGGCCATCGGCATGTAGTGATCGTATTTGCGCACGATCCAGTCGTCGAAGGGCAGGTCGAGGCCGAACTCGCTGCGCAGCATCTCGTAGACCGGTGCGGCGGCGACGCCCAGCACCCGCTCATGCAGGTCGGCCGGCGGCGTAATACCGACGCTGCGCAGCGCCGCCACCAAGGCCGCCTCATGCAGCGGCTCGCTGTCGACCAGCGTGCCGTCCATATCCCAGAAAACCGCTTTCGGCGTCATGCGAGGCTCCTTTGCCGATCCCCTTAAAGCGTTTGTATCAGGAGATAAACCGCCGAGCCCGTCCGCTGGCGATTTTCGCTTGGTTGGTTGCCGCGCGGCGGCCGGATCGAAGCAGCAAGCAATTGCCCTGCCGATAGACAATTGCGCGCCGACACATTCCCTGCAAGACTATGACGCTTCGCCCAAGGGCGGGCAAAGGGGCAGGGCTGGAGGCACATTTTGAATTCGCGGCAAGACGGCGGCAGCAGCAGGCTGGACGAGGCAGCGCGCGCCGGCTGGCTTTATTATGTTGCCGGCAACACCCAGGACCAGATCGCCGCCACGCTCGGCATTTCCCGGCAGACGGCGCAGCGGCTGGTGTCGCTGGCGGTGTCGGAGGGGCTGATCAAGGTTCGCGTCGATCACCCGATCGCCAATTGCCTTGATCTCGCAGCTAGACTGAAGTCACGCTTCGCGCTCGACCTCGTCGAAGTGGTGCCGAGCGATCCAACCTCATCCTCGACCACGATCGGCATTGCCGAGGCGGCTGCGGCCGAGATCGAGCGGCGGCTGCGGTCACCGACGCCCATCGTCTTGGCCATCGGCACCGGCCGCACGCTGAAGGCGGCGATCGAGCAATTGCCGCCGATGGAATGCTCGCAGCACAAGGTTGTGTCCTTGACCGGCAACATCTCGCCCGACGGTTCGGCCGCCTTCTACAACGTCATCTTCACCATGGCCGACCGGGTCAAGGCGCGCTCGTTCCCGATGCCGCTGCCGGTCATCGCCTCGTCGCCGGAAGAGCGCGAGATGCTGCTTGCCCAGCCGATGATCCAACCGACGCTGGCGCTGGCCGCGGAAGCCGACGTGACCTTTGTCGGCATCGGCGATCTCGGCCCGAAGGCGCCGCTCTACGAGGACGGTTTTATCTCGGAAAGCGAGTTGAAGGCGTTGCAAAAGGCTGGCGGCGTCGCCGAGATCGTCGGCTGGGTGTTCGATCGGGAAGGCCGCATGATCGAGGGCATCACCAACGACCGGGTATCGTCGGCAGCCTTGCCGTCACGCGAAAAGTCGCTGGTCATTGCGCTCGCCATGGGCGAGCGTAAGTTGCCGGGCATCCTGGCCGCGGTGAACCGCCGGCTGGTCAATGGCCTCATCACCGACGAGCGGACCGCCACGGCCCTGCTCGACGGTGCCTGACTACCAATTAAGCAGCCCATCGATAAAATCCAACACGTTATTTGCAGCGCCCTGAAGGGTCGTTGCCGTCGAGGAAGCCCATGTCGCGCTGCAAATGCGGCGACAGCTCCCGGACGTCGACGTAGCCGCGCCGGCGGTGCACAAGCAGGGAAAATTCATGCGCCAGCAGGGAAAACCAGCTCTGCGCCGGGGTGGAATGGAGTTTTTGCTGTACCGTGGTCATGATCTTCAGCCTCCGCTATGCTTGAACTTGATTGATCGTTGACACCAGATATCGGCCTGATTGCCTCTTGCCGCCAATCAAACGTCGATCACGACCCATAAGGAGGGCTTATGCCCGATCTCAAGGCACCACAGCTCGCCCAGTTGCCGCCGCTGCAGGCCATCAGGGTGTTCGAAGCCGTCGCGCGGCATCTCTCCTTCACCAAGGCCGCGCAGGAACTCGGCATGACGCAGGCCGCCGCCAGCTACCAGATCAAGCTTCTGGAAGAGCGCATCGGTTCGCCGCTGTTCCTGCGCCAGCCGCGCCAGATTGTGCTGACGGAACCCGGCCAGCGCCTGGCGCCCGCCGTCAGCGAGGCGTTCAGCCTGCTCTCAAGCGCCTATTCCGCCGCGCGTGGGGGCGCCGATGGTGTGCTGTGCGTCTCGACGCTGCTGACCTTTGCCTCGAACTGGCTGGCGCAGCACCTCGGCTCCTTCCAGGTCGCGCATCCGTCGCTGGCGGTGCGCGTCGATACCTCGAACAGGGTGATCGATTTTGCCCGCGAGGACATGGACATCGCTATCCGCTCCGGCAGCGGCAAGTGGCCTGGAGTGGAGACCCATCTTTTGTTCAAGGCCGATTTCACCCCGGTGCTGAGCCCGGCACTCGCTGCCACCATAGGTGGCGTCCACGAACCCGCCGACCTGTTCAAGCTGCCCATTCTCGATCCCGGCGACATCTGGTGGCGGGAATGGTTCGCCCTTGCCGGCGTCCCGGCGGACGAACTTGCCAGGCGCACCGGCACCAGCATGGGCGCGCAGGCCTATGAGGCGAACGCGGCCATCGCCGGCCATGGTGTGGCGATCCTGACCACCGCATTGTTCAAGACCGAGCTCGCCGCCGGCCGCCTGATCCAGCCCTTCGACCTGGTCGGCGACGACGGCCACGCCTATTGGCTGGTCTACCCGACGGCGCGTCGCAACGTGCCGAAGATAAAAGCCTTCCGGGACTGGATCCTGGCCGAGATCGCCTGCGCCTGAGGGCGAGCGACTCGCGGATTGATTTCCGAGATGCAAAGCGAGCCATGGATCCGCGACGAATGCTCGCTTTCGCGGACAAACAGCTGCGATCGGGCCACCCGGTTAACCAAGCTTGACAAAAACGCTGTCGATATCACTCGCCCGGCATAGGCTTGTGCTTGTGACGACCCAATTGAGCAGGATCAATCGTCGCAGATTGAAACAGGGTCGATCAGCCGGCTGATGAAAGTCTATCGCGTCGAAGAAATCGAAAACAACACCGTGCGCACGACGCAGGTGATCGAAGCATTTACGCCGTTTCAAGCTGCCGTGAAGGCAATCGGCCGGGAAGTTAGGCTGCGCAAAGACGAGCCCAGCTGGATCCAGGTGACGGAAGTGCTGACCAGAGCCAAGCAAATACGCGACGGCAGGGTTTTCGAATATTCCGTCGGAAGCTACCCGTCCCACGGCTGACGGGCTGGGCCCTATCGCTCCCTTGGCGCCATGATTGGGTTGCGATGGGTCGGCATCAACCCGCTCTCACATCCCGTGCAAACAGCTTCCCACATCCATTCAATATCCTCTACGCGCGCAACGCCGCGCTCCGCCTTGCGTGCTGCGCTGCAGCATCGAATCTGGCTTGACATAATTTATGCCAAGTGAGTAATTGCCCATTACCAAGGCAAATGCTCATCTTGGTTCATGGGAGGAATTTGATGAAACTGCGCACGCTCACCCTGGGCTTGTTGTCGGCCAGCGCTTTCGCTTTTGCCGCACACGCCGAATCCATCACCATCGCCACGGTCAACAATGGCGACATGGTCCGCATGCAAAAGCTGACGGACGACTTCACCAAGGCGAACCCCGACATCCAGCTGAACTGGGTCACGCTCGAAGAGAACGTGCTGCGCGAGCGCGTCACCACCGACATCGCAACCAAGGGCGGCCAGTATGACGTGATGACGATCGGCACCTACGAGGTTCCGATCTGGGCCAAGCAGAGCTGGCTGTTGCCGCTCGACAAGCTCGGCGACGACTATGACGCCAAGGACATCATCCCGGCCATCGCCGGCGGCCTCTCGGTCGACGGCAAGCTCTATGCCGCGCCCTTCTACGGCGAAAGCTCCTTCGTCATGTACCGCAAGGACCTGATCGAGAAGGCCGGGCTGACCATGCCCGATGCCCCGACGTGGGACTTCATCAAGCAGGCCGCCGACAAGATGACCGACCGCGCCAATGGCGTGAACGGCGTATGCCTGCGCGGCAAGGCCGGCTGGGGCGAGAACACGGCGTTCCTGACGGCCATGTCCAACTCGTTTGGCGCCCGCTGGTTCGACGAGAACTGGAAGCCGCAGTTCGACCAACCGGAATGGAAGAACACACTGCAGTTCTATGTCGACCTGATGAAGGCCGACGGTCCGGAAGGCGCTTCGTCCAACGGCTTCAACGAGAATCTGGCTCTGTTCCAGCAAGGCAAGTGCGGCATGTGGATCGACGCCACCGTGGCGGCGTCCTTCGTCTCGGATCCGAAGGCCTCGAAGGTGGCCGACAAGGTCGGTTATGCTTTGGCGCCGGACAATGGCCTCGGCAAGCGCGCCAACTGGCTCTGGGCCTGGTCGCTGGCGATCCCCGCAGGCACGCAGAAGGCGGAATCCGCCCAGAAGTTCGTCTCATGGGCAACCAGCAAGCACTATGCCGAACTGGTCGCTTCCAAGGAAGGCTGGGCCAACGTTCCTCCGGGAACGCGTTCCTCGCTCTACGCCAATCCCGAGTACCAGAAGGCGGCCCCGTTCGCCAAGATGACGCTGGACTCGATCAATGCCGCCGATCCGGCGCATCCGACGGTCAAGCCGGTGCCCTATGTCGGTGTGCAGTTCGTCGCCATTCCTGAGTTCCAGGGCCTCGGCACAACCGTTGGCCAGCTGTTCTCGGCGGCGCTCGCCGGCCAGACCAGCGTAGACGACGCGCTCAAGCAGGCGCAGGACGCCGCCACGGCGACCATGACCGAAGGCGGTTATATCAAGTAAGGCTCCTCCCGGTGCCGAACGCCGGTCGCCTCCTGACCGGCGATGGCCGCCCGAGTCCCAGTTCGGGCGGCCGCTTTTTCCCCGCTGTGAAAATTCAGTCCGACTAGTGAAGGGTGACCGTCATGGCTACTCAGCAGACCCGTTCGCTTGCCCGCTTTATGTTGGCGCCATCCGTGGTGCTGCTGTTCGTCTGGATGATCGTGCCGCTGGCACTCACGATCTGGTTCTCCTTCCAGCAGTACAATCCGCTCAATCCGATCCGCGACGGGTTTGTCTGGTTCTCGAATTACTCGCTGTTCTATTCCAACCCGGCATTCCTGCAGTCGATCCTCAACACGCTGGTCCTGGTGGGCAGCGTGCTGCTGATCACCGTCATCGGAGGCATCATGCTGGCGCTGTTGATCGATCAGCCGATGTGGGGACAGGGGATCGTCCGCATCCTCGTCATCTCTCCGTTCTTCGTCATGCCGCCGGTGGCTGCACTTGTCTGGAAGAACATGATCATGCACCCGCAATACGGCGTCTTTGCCGACATTGCGCGCTTCTTCGGCGCCCAGCCAATCGACTGGTTCGGGCAGCACCCGATGCTGGCCATCATCATCATCGTCGCCTGGCAATGGCTGCCCTTCGCAACGCTGATCCTTTTGACCGCCCTGCAGTCGCTCGACGGCGAGCAGAAGGAAGCCGCCGAGATGGACGGCGCCGGCTTCGTCAGCCGCTTCATCTATCTGACGCTGCCGCACATGTCGCGCGCCATCACCGTCGTCATCCTGATCCAGACCATCTTCCTGCTGTCGGTCTATGCCGAAATCCTGGTCACCACCAATGGCGGACCCGGCTATGCCTCCACCAACCTGCCCTTCCTCGTCTACCAGAAGGCATTGCTGGAGTTCAAAATCGGCCAGGCATCGGCCGGCGGTGTCATCGCCGTCATTCTCGCCAACATCGTCGCCTTCTTCGCCATGCGCGCGGTCGGCAAGAACCTGGACAAGTAAGGGAGGATACGATGGCACGTGCAGTCACCACCCAACACAAGGTCATTGCGACAGGCGCCGCCTGGATCGTCGCGCTGCTGATCTTCTTCCCGATCCTCTACACGATCATCACCTCGTTCAAGTCGGAGCAGGAGGCCATCCAGGGCTTCGCGCTGATCCCGTCGGGGACGTTCGAGAGCTATACCGAGGTCCAGGCGCAGAGCGGCTACTTCAAGTTCTTCTTCAACTCGGTGCTGCTCTCGGTCGGCTCGACCATCCTGGCCCTGATCGTCGCGGTTCCGGCCGCCTGGTCGATGGCCTTCTCGCCGGGCAAGTGGACCAAGGACATCCTGATGTGGATGCTCTCGACCAAGATGATGCCGGCGGTTGCCGTGCTGTTCCCGATCTACCTCATCTTCCGCGATGCCGGACTGCTCGACAGCCGCATCGGCCTGATGATCATGCTGATGCTGATCAACCTGCCGATCGTGATCTGGATGCTCTACACCTACTTCCGCGAAATCCCCGGCGAAATCCTGGAGGCGGCACGCATGGACGGCGCCACCCTGTGGGGCGAGATCGTCTATGTGCTGACCCCCATGGCCGTGCCGGGCATCGCATCGACCATGCTGCTCAACATCATCCTGGCGTGGAACGAAGCGTTCTGGACCATCCGCCTGACCACCACCGAGGCGGCGCCGCTGACGGCCTTCATCAGTTCGTTCTCAAGCCCGCAAGGCCTGTTCTGGGCCAAGCTTTCGGCGGCCTCGACGCTGGCCATCGCCCCCATCCTGATCATGGGCTGGTTCAGCCAGAAGCAGCTGGTGCGCGGCCTGACATTCGGCGCGGTAAAATAACGGACGTTGCCTGAAGCAATCCGGCCAAATAACCCCTCGGGGAGGAAACCATGGGAAACATCACGCTCAAGAACGTCTCCAAGCATTTCGGATCGACGGTCATCATTCCAGGCCTCGACCTGGTCATCGAGAATGGCGAGTTCGTCGTCTTCGTCGGGCCGTCGGGTTGCGGCAAGTCCACGTTGCTGCGCCTCATCGCCGGGCTCGAGGACACCAGCGGGGGCACCATCAACATCGATGGCCGTGACGTCACCGGTGAGGCGCCGGCCAAGCGCAAGCTGGCCATGGTATTCCAGTCCTATGCGCTCTATCCGCATATGACGGTGGCCAAGAACATCGGCTTCCCGCTGAAGATGGCGGGCGAGGATGTGGCGACGATCGACAAGAAGGTGAAGGACGCAGCCCGGGTCCTCAACCTCACCAACTATCTCGAACGCCGGCCCGGCCAGCTCTCCGGCGGCCAGCGGCAACGCGTCGCCATCGGCCGCGCCATCGTGCGCCAGCCCTCGGCATTCCTGTTCGACGAGCCGCTGTCCAACCTCGATGCCGCACTGCGCGGCACCATGCGGCTCGAAATCAGCGAGCTGCACCATCAGCTCAAGACGACGATGGTCTACGTCACCCACGACCAGATCGAAGCCATGACCATGGCCGACAAGATCGTCGTGCTCAACGCCGGCAACATCGAACAGGTCGGCTCGCCGATGGAACTCTACAAGTCGCCGAAGAACCTGTTCGTGGCGGGCTTCATCGGTTCGCCGAAAATGAACCTGATCGAAGGTGCGCCGGCGGCCAAATACAACGCCAAGACCATCGGCATCCGTCCCGAGCATATGGGGATATCGACCACGGCGGGTGACTGGAAAGCCCTTGTCGGCGTCGCCGAGCATCTGGGCTCCGACACCTTCCTGCATGTCCAGGCCGACGGCGTCGGTCCGCTGACGGTACGCGCCGATGGCGAACTGGCCGTACGCCATGGCGACACCATCTATTTGACGCCGGACAAGGTCCGCATGCATCGCTTCGGCCCCGACGGAAAGGCGCTGACGCAGTGAGACTGAAAGGCAAATCGGCGCTGATCACCGGATCCGCGCGCGGCATCGGCAGGGCTTTTGCCGAAGCCTATACGCGCGAGGGTGCCACGGTGGCCATTGCCGACATCAATCTGGCGGCTGCCGAAAAGACGGCCGCCGAGATTGGCGCCAACGCCTATCCGGTCAGGCTCGACGTCAGCGACCTTGCTTCGATCCAGGCGGCGGTCAAGGCGGTCGAAACAAAGACCGGCGGCCTCGACATACTGATCAACAATGCTGCCTTGTTCGACCTGGCGCCGATCGTCGAGATCACCGAAGCGAGCTATGACAAATTGTTCTCTGTCAACGTCGCCGGCACTTTGTTCATGCTGCAGGCAGCGGCGCGTTCGATGATCGCAAGGGGCAAGGGCGGCAAGATCATCAACATCGCCAGCCAGGCAGGACGGCGCGGCGAGCCGCTGGTCGCCGTCTATTGCGCCACCAAGGCCGCGGTGATTTCGCTGACCCAGTCCGCCGGGCTCGACCTGATCAAGCACCGCATCAACGTCAATGGCATCGCGCCCGGCGTCGTCGACAGCGATATGTGGGATGAGGTCGATGCGCTGTTTGCCAAATATGAGAACCGGCCGAAGGGCGAGAAGAAGCGGCTGGTCGGCGAGGGCGTGCCCTATGGCCGCATGGGCAAGCCGGAGGACCTGACCGGCATGGCGGTGTTCCTGGCCAGCGACGACGCCGAATACATTGTCGCCCAGACCTACAATGTCGATGGCGGCCAATGGATGAGTTGATGGGCCGGGATCACGCAGGCCGGAGCCCGGCCAAAAGGGTAGAAAAATGACCGTGAAACTCTCCTCCTCGATCCTCTCGGAACTCCCCGCCAAGGTCGCCGGTCCGAAATACGACCGCGCTGCGCTCAAACCCGGTATCGTGCATTTCGGCGTCGGCAATTTCCATCGCTCGCATCAGGCGGTCTACCTCGACGATCTCTTCAATGCAGGCATCGGCCATGACTGGGCGCTGGTCGGCGCCGGGGTCTTCGAGGGCGAAAAAATCGGCCGTTCCAAGCTGCAGGAGCAGGACTGGCTGACCACCGTGGTCGAGCAGGATTTCGACCATATGAGCGCCCGCGTCACCGGCGCCATGATCGACTTCCTGACGCCCGGCGATGCCGATGCCATCATCGACCAGCTCGCCGATCCGGCGATCAAGATCGTCTCGCTGACCATCACGGAAGGCGGTTATTTCATCGATCCGGCCTCCGGCAAGTTCAACCCGACCCACCCCGACATCGTCGCCGACGCACAGGCAGGCACGACGCCGAAGACGGTGTTCGGCCTCATCCTTGCGGGCCTGATGCGCCGCCGGGCCGACGGCATCGTGCCGTTCACCGTCATGTCCTGCGACAACATCCCTCACAATGGCCATGTCACCTCGGATGGCGTCATCGGCCTCGCCCGGCTGATCGACGAGGATCTGGCAAACTGGGTCAGCGACAATGTCGCCTTTCCCAACGGCATGGTCGACCGCATCACCCCCGCCACCTCCGACCGCGAGCGCGGTATTCTCGCCTCGGAGTTCGGCCTCGAGGACAACTGGCCGGTGTTCTGCGAGCCGTTCAGGCAATGGGTGCTGGAGGATCATTTCACCGACGGCCGCCCGCCGCTGGAAAAGGTCGGTGTGCAATTCGTGAGGGATGTCGCGCCCTATGAGCTGATGAAGATCCGCATCCTCAATGGCGGTCATGCCACGATCGCTTATCCCGCAGGGTTGATGGACATCCATTTCGTCCATGAGGCGATGCAGGAGCCGCTGGTGCGCGGCTTCCTCGCCAAGCTCGAGCATGACGAGATCATCCCGACCGTGCCGCCGGTGCCGGACACCGTGCTGGAGGATTATTACCAGCTCATCGAGCACCGCTTTTCCAACCCCAAGATCGGCGACACCATCCGTCGGCTTTGCCTCGACGGTTCCAACCGGCAGCCGAAATTCATCATCCCGACCATTGCCGACCGGCTGAAGGCCGGCAAAGGAGTCGCGGGTCTGGCGCTCGAGTCGGCGCTGTGGTGCCGCTATTGTTTCGGCACCACAGACAGCGGCGCGGTCATCGAGGCCAACGACCCGAGCTGGGACCGGCTGCAGGCAAGCGCGAAGGCGGCGAAGGACAAGCCCGGTGCCTGGCTTGCGATGGAAGATATATATGGCCACGTCGGCCGCTCGGCGCCGTTCGCCGAGGCCTTTGCCCATGCGCTCAACGTCTTGTGGGCGAATGGCACGCGCGCGACGCTGACGCGCTATATCTCCGGCAAGCTCTGACGCCAGCCGCAATGACGCCCGAACTGGTCATCTTCGACTGTGACGGCGTGCTGGTCGACAGCGAGGCGCTGTCGGTTTCGGCTCTGCTCGGCATGATCTCTGCCGCCGGGGGCTCGGTCAGCGAGGATGCCGCCTACGAGCATTTCCTCGGCAAGAGCATGAAGAGCGTGCGCGAGATACTTCTTCGCGATTTCACCATCGACATCACCGACGTGCATCTTACCGACATGCGCGTCGAACTGATGCGCAAATTCCGCGAGGAGCTGAAGCCGATTCCCGGCATCAGCGACATCCTGCCGAGGCTAGGCGTGCCCTGCTGCGTCGCGTCCTCCGGCACGCTCGACCGGATACGCTACGCGCTCGACGTCACCGGTCTGCTCGGCCTGCTCGAGCCGCATCTGTTCAGCGCCGCCATGGTCGCGCGCGGCAAGCCGGCGCCGGATCTTTTTCTCCATGCCGCCGCCGCCATGGGCGCGCATCCCGGTAATTGCATCGTAATCGAGGACAGCCCTGCCGGCATCGCGGCGGCGCGTGCGGCCGGCATGCGCGTCTTTGCTTTCACCGGCGGTTCGCACGCCGGCAACCCGGCCTTGAAAGCGCGGCTTGCGTCGAGTGAACCGGACTTTATATTCGCGGACATGCTGCAATTGCCCGATCTGATTGCAGGCTAGAGCATGATGCCGAAAAGTGTGAAGCGGTTTTCGGACGACATCATGCTCTACTTCTTTGATTTAGAGACGGATTCAGATTTCAGGTCGAACAGACCTGAAATCATACGGCTCTAGGGAGCGAGAGTAAAAGCATCTTGACGAAGAGCTTCGTTTGCGCGGTCGATGTCGGCACCGGGAGCGCCCGCGCGGGCATTCTCGATACGTCAGGCACCTTGCTCGGCCGCGCCGAGCATCCGATCGTCATGAACCAGCCGAAGGCCGATCACGCCGAGCACAATTCGCAGGATATCTGGTCGGCGGTCTGCATCGCGGTGCGTGCCGCGCGCGAAAAGGCCGGTGTGTCAGCCGACGATATTGTCGGCATGTCGTTCGACGCCACCTGCTCGCTGGTGGTGCTGGACAGGAATGCCGGCCAGCTCAGCGTCTCGGTGACGGGCGAACGGCGCTGGGACACCATCGTCTGGCTCGACCATCGCGCCATCGCCGAGGCAGATGAATGCACCGATAGCGGCCACGCCGTACTCGACTATATCGGTGGCGTCATGTCGCCGGAAATGGCGACGCCGAAGCTGATGTGGCTGAAGCGCAATCTGCCGGGAACTTGGCATGAGGCCGGCTACCTATTCGACCTCACCGATTTCCTGACCTGGAAGGCGACCGGTTCGCTGGCGCGCTCGCAATGCACGCTGACCGCCAAATGGACCTATCTGGCGCATGAGGAAACCGGCTGGCGCCGTGACTTCTTCGACAGGGTCGGGCTTGGCGATCTGTTCGAACACGGCAGCCTGCCGGAGAAGGCAAGTGCTGTCGGCGCAGACATCGGCACGCTCACCCCTGAAGCGGCGGCGGAGTTGGGCTTGAGCGAAAACTGTCGGGTCGGCGCCGGCGTCATCGATGCCTATGCCGGCGCGCTTGGCGTGCTCGGCGGCTTTGCTGGCGACGAGCAGAATATCGGCCGCCATCTGGCATTGATCGCCGGCACCTCGTCCTGCGTCATGGCCATGTCGCCCGATCCGCAGCCTTTCGCCGGCGTCTGGGGTCCATACTATGGCGCCGCACTGCCAAAGCTCTGGCTGTCGGAAGGCGGCCAGTCGGCTACCGGGGCTTTGCTCGACCACATCATCCGCTGGCATGGCGCCGGCGGCGAGCCGGATGCGGCCATGCATGCCAAGATCGCCAGGCGCGTCGCCGAACTGCGCAGCACCGAAGGTGACAAGCTGGCGGCAAGGCTGCATGTGCTGCCGGATTTCCATGGCAACCGCTCGCCGCTTGCCGATCCGCATGCGGTCGGTGTGGTCAGCGGGCTGACGCTGGATTCCTCCTTCGACAGTCTGTGCAAGCTGTATTGGCGCACCGCCGTCGGCATCGCGCTCGGCGTGCGCCATGTGCTGGAGGCGCTGAACGAGAACGGCTATCTCATAGACACGCTGCATGTCACCGGCGGCCACACCAAGAACCCGTTGCTGATGGAGCTCTATGCCGACGCCACCGGCTGCGCGGTGATCGAGCCGCTGGCCGACGAAGCCGTTCTGCTCGGCACCGGCATGGTCGCCGCCACTGCCGCTGGCCTGTTCCCGGACCTGAATGCCGCCTGCGTCGCCATGCAGCAAGGCGGCAGGGCGCGCACCTCGAACCCGACCGCGTCAGGCCGCTTCGACCGCGACTACAGGATCTTCCTCGAAATGCACCGCCAGCGGCAGGCGCTCGACGCCATCAACTAGAGCAATTCCAGGAAAAGCGTGAAACGGTTTTTCCGTCCGGAATTGCGTACCAAATCTAGGCCTCCTCTCGCCTGCGCAAGGATGCGCCCGTTGCCGCGTCGAACAGATGCACGCTCTCCTCCTCGAATGTGTAGCGCACAGGCGCGCGCAACGCCGGGCATTCGCGGGCCGATACCAACGCGCCGACCTCCTTGCCGCCGCAGGCGAACGTCACCAGCGCGTCATTGCCGTGGAACTCGATGAGGTCGGCGGTGCCTTGCAGAAGATTGATGCTCTGAGCACCGGCGGTCTTCAGGTCCGGCGGTCGGATTCCAAGCACGGCGCGATGGACGCCGCGCAGATCGAAGCCCAGGCCTTCTATGAAGAAGGTCGAGCCGCCGCCTGTCAGCGTCCAGCGTTCGTCCTTCCGCCCGACGGCCACGTCGATGAAATTCATGTTCGGCGTACCGATGAAGCCGGCGACGAACAGATTGCCCGGCTGGCGATAGATCTCGGCCGGCGAGCCGATCTGTTCGATGACGCCATCCCTGAGCAGCACTATCCGGTCGGCCAGCGTCATCGCTTCGAGCTGGTCGTGGGTGACATAGACGGTAGTGGTCTTCAGCGACTGGTGCAGGCGGGCGATTTCGACCCGCATATGGTTGCGAAGTTTGGCGTCGAGATTCGACAGCGGCTCGTCGAACAGGAACACTTTCGGCGTCTTGATCATGGCGCGCGCAATCGCCACGCGCTGCTGCTGGCCGCCGGAAAGTTCGGTCGGCTTGCGGGCGAGGTAAGGTTCGAGGCCGAGCGTCGTTGCCACCGCCTCGACCCGCTTCCGGATCTCGGCCGGGGGCACTTTCTGTCGCTTGAGCCCAAAGGCGATATTGTCGAAGATCGTCATATGCGGGTAGAGCGCATAGTTCTGGAAAACCATGGCAATGCCGCGCTCGCCGGGCTCGAGATCGTTGACCACTTTGCCGCCGATCGACACTTCCCCGCCGCTGATATCCTCCAGTCCGGCCAGCATCCTGAGCAAGGTCGACTTGCCGCAGCCGGACGGGCCGAGGAATACGACGAATTCGTGCTCCTCGATCGAGAGATTGAGGTCTCGGATGACGGTAGTGGCGCCGTAAGCCTTGTCGACATGGGAGCAAACGATCGCGGACATGGTCAGCCCTTCTCGCCGGTAAGAAGGATTTGCAGCTTGACGTCTTGCGGCTTGCCTTGCGCCGCCCGCTCGAAGGCCTCGATGCTGTCCGAGAAATCATAAGTGCCGGTGATCAGCGGCTTGAGGTCGACCTTCCCCGAGGCGATCAGCTGCAGCGCGCGGTCGAAGATGTTGGCGTAACGGAACACCGTCTCGATGCGCACTTCCTTGGAGATCGCCGCCGGAACGTTGAGGCTGACCGGTTCGACCGGCAGTCCGACCAGCACCACCGCGCCGCCCGGCCGCACGACATCGAACAGGTCGGAGAATGCCTTCGGGCTGCCGCTCGCCTCGAACACGATATCCGCGCCCCAATTGTCGGTCGCGGCGGAGACTGCGTCGACCAGCGATTGCTCACCTATATTGACCGGCACGATGCCGGGATATTGCGCGGCAATCTTGAGCTTGGGTGCGGAAAAATCGGAGATCAGCACCTTCGAGCAGCCGCCGGCCAGCGCCGCCAGCGCGATCATGATGCCGATCGGGCCGCAGCCGACGACGACGGCGACGTCGCCAGGCACGATGCGGGCGCGGCTCGCCGCCTGCATGCCGATGGCAAAGGGTTCGACCATCGCGCCTTCGGCGAAGGTGACATTGTCCGGCAATCTGTAGGTGAAGGCGGCCGGGTGCACGGCATAGGGCGCCAGCACGCCATGCACAGGCGGCGTCGCCCAGAAGGAGACGTCAGGGTCGACATTGTAGATGCCGAGCCTCGTCGCGCGCGACGACAGGTTCGGCACGCCCGGCTCCATGCAGACGCGGTCGCCGACCTTCAGCGTGCCGACATTGGCGCCGATCTCGACGATCGTTCCCGCGGCTTCGTGGCCGAGCACCATCGGAGCCCGCACGACATAGCTGCCGATGGCGCCATGGGTGTAATAGTGCACGTCGCTGCCGCAGACGCCGACCGTGTGGATGGCGATCTTGACATCGCCCGGTCCGACCTCGAGCGGCAGCGCGATCTCGCGCAACGACAGTTCGCCTTTTTTCTCAAGCACCAGTGCCCGCATCGGTAAGTCCTCGCATCAAGTCTTTTTTTGCCGGAAAACGGAATTCAGGAAGCCGCTGAGCACGCCGAGGAACAGCAGCGGCGGTAGCGACAACAGCACGACCGAGGCGTTGAGGATTCCCCACGGCACGTTCATGCCTTGCTGTGAAAGTTCGGAAGCGACGATCGGCAATGTCTTGGCGTTGGAACTGGACAGCATCAGCGCGATCAGGAATTCGTTCCACACCAGCACGAAGCTGAAGGCGACGGCGCCGATCAGCGAGCGCGCCGCTACCGGCAGCGCAATGCGCCAGAACACCGAGTAAGCGCCGTAGCCGTCGACGAAAGCGGCTTCCTCGATTTCCTTCGGCACGGCCTGGAAGGCGGGAATGGCGAGCCACATGATCACCGAGATGGTGAGCAGCGAATAGGTGACGATCAGCGCCGGCAAGGTGTCGTAGAGCCCGATCTGCAGCCAGATCACCATCAGCGGAATGGCGACTGCCACCGGGGGCAGGAAGCGCAGCGACAACACGAAGAACTGGATGTCGCCAGCGAAGCGATTGGGATAGCGCGCCACCGCATAGGCTGCCGGAAGGCCGAGCATGACGCCGATCAGCACGGCGACGCCGCAGGAAATGACCGAGTTATAGAGACCGGTCATGACGCTGTCGCGGCCGATGATGTAGCTGATATTGTCGAAGGTCGGGGTAAACACCAGGCGCGGCACGCGGGTGATGATGTCGACATTGTTCTTCAGCGAATTGACCGCCGTCCAGGCGAGCGGAAACACCGCCATGAAGCCGGCGAAGGCCAGGATGATCTTGCCGATGAGGCGGCCCGGTCTCATGCGATACGGCCTCATGCCTGCACCCGCTTCCACAGCATGGTGAAGGTGATGACAGTCGCGATCATCATCAGCACCGCCATGGCCGAGGCATAGGACACCTTGCCGGATTCGATGAAGCCTTGCGAGAAGGCGTACATGTCGAGCGTCTCGGTCGCCACGCCCGGCCCGCCGCGCGTCATCACATAAATCAGGTCGAAGGAGCGCAGCGATTCGATCATCTTGACGAACATCAGGCTGATCAGCGGCGCCTTCAGCATAGGCAAGGTCACATAGGCATGGATCTGCCAGCGTTTGGCGTGGTCGAGCCGCGCCGCTTCGATCGGCTGCGGCGGCAAGGTCTCCAGAAGCTTCAGCACGATGACGGCAAAGAACAGTCCCCACTGCCACACATCGACCGAGGCGACGGCAAACAGGGCCGTCGCTGGCTTCGAAAGCGGGTCGAAGATCAGCCCGCCGGTGATCAGCCGGTAGGGGTAGGTGGCGATGCCGTAGAGCGGATGATAAGCGAACTTCCACACGAAAGCCGCCGACACGCGCGGCAACAGCACCGGGATGATGAACAGCAGGCAGTAGATGTTGCGGAGCCGCGGCGACGCCACTTCGAACATCAGCACGCCGAGCCCGATCGCCACCATCATCGTTGCCACCACGGTGACGATTTCCCACTTCACCGAAACCCAGACCGCGTTGAGGAAACGCCGGTCGGCGAACAGGTCGATGAAGTTCGACAGCCAGACCCAGGAATAGTCCGACGAGCTGAGCTCGCGGTTCTGCAGCGCAATGACGATGGCGTAGAGCGTCGGCACCATCGACAGCACCAGGAGAATAGCGAGCGTCGGAACCAGAAACGTCACGGGCAGGGAAGAGCGTCGGCGCATTGCCTATCCTCGGGCTGTGCCTTTTTGGAGAGACCCGCGGCGCACAGTCCCGGCATCCGGTCGAATGCCGTGGACGCGCGCCGCGGGCGGGAGGATTACTTCTTCTTCACCAGCTCGTTGGCGTAGGCCTCGAGTTCGTCGAGGCCGCCCTTGACGTCGGTGCGCGTGCCGGTGACCAGCTCTTCCAGGATGATGCCCCAGCGGTCGCCGAGATCCGGCCAGCGCGGATCCTGCCAGAAGTTCACCGCCGTCACCTTGCCGGTATCGGCAAGCGCCTGGCCGAGATCGGCGCCGTAAATGTCGGCGAACTCCTTGCTGGACAGCACGCTGGTGCGGTTGAGCTCGCCGAATTGGTGCGCGTCGAGCCGGCGCTTCTCGTTCTCCTTCGACGTCGCCCAGGCGATGAACAGGCCGGCGCATTGCTTCGCGGCGTCATCGGCATTGGCCTTGGCGGCGATGGCGAGGCCGTGGCCGTAGCCGCCGCCGGTCAGTGGCGAGGGCGGCGGCAGGAAGCCGATCTTGCCGACCACTTGCGAGGTCTTCGGGTCGACCGCCATGCCCGACAGCGGCGTCGATTCGACCAAGATGGCAACCTGGCCCGACAGGAAGGCGCCGGTCGATTCATCCCAGCTGCCGGTCTGCGTGCCGGGCGCTGAATCCTTGAACAGTTTAAGATAGGTCTCGGTCGCTTTGACCGCGGCTTCGGAGTTGAAAGCCGGCTTGTCACCGTCGAACCATTTTCCGCCATAGGCCTTGAAGAACGGCATCCAGCGCCAGACATTGGCGCCCGAGCCACGCGCGCCGCGCAGCGCGATGCCGTACATGCCCTTGTCGGGATCGGTCAGCTTCGGCACGTCGGCGATCAACTCGTCCAGCGTCTTCGGCGGCTGGATGCCGGCGGCTTCCAGAATGTCCTTGCGGTAGACCATCAGGTCGCCGCCGCCGGTCAGCGGCGCGAACCACACCTTGCCGTCATAGGTGGCGACCTTCTGCCGGCCCGGGTCGAAATCGGCGTAGTCGTAGTCAGCCGGGTAATAGTCGGTGAGCGGCACGATCCATTTCGACGAGGCGAACAGCGCGACATTGGCTTCGTCGACATAGTAGACGTTGTAGTTGCCGACCGTGGACGCATCGGCGCGCGACTTTGCCCGGCGGTCGTTCTCGTTGAGATAGTCGATCTGGAAGCTGGCGCCGGCCAGTTTCTGGAACTCGTCCTTGGACGCCTCCAGCAGCGTCAGCCCGTCACGCGGTTGCGCCAGCACCTTGACCGGCGCCGAGCAGACCGGCGCCGCCAGCGCCATGGTCGAGAGGGTCGTGGTAAGCATGAAAGCTGCGCTTATGCTCGCAGCGAGCCGAATTGGTTTCATTGATTTTCTCCTCCAGGAACAGTCGCAGGAAGCGGAAGTCTTCGGTTGCGCGATCCTCGCCATCGCCCGAGCGACAAGCCACCCATCGCCAAAATGAGGAGTTGCTAAAGGCCGCGCTAGAAGCCCCGTTGCAGCAGACCTGTACTTTTATGCATTGTGCGCTGCAAAATCCGGCCCGCCTGCACGGCCTCTGTCACATGAGTACCGATGGAGTGAGGAAGGCCGGTTTTCAGGCGCGCATCGTCATCCGCTGCTTCGACAGCTTGCGGTAGGATGACGGCGTCATCCGGTGCTTGCGCAGGAAGGCGCGGTTGAAGTTGGAGATGTTCATGTAGCCGACCTGGAAGCAGATGTCGGTGATCGGAATATCGGTGTCCGCCAGCAGCTTGCAGGCTTGCCAGAGCCGGAGCTTGGCGATGTGGTCGCTGAAACTGTTGCCGGTGTTTTTCTGGAAGAAGCGCGAAAACGTGCTTTCGCTCATCCCCGCCAGCTCCGCCGCCTCCGGCAGCTTCAGATCCTCGGCGAAATGCTGGAAGAGATAGGTCAGCGTGCGCTGGATGATGTCCAGCGAGGTTGCGTCGAGCGCGGGTGAGAAATCCGGCGAGGACAAAAGCTCGTATTCGTCTGTCCTGGCCAGCAGATCGACCAGTTCGAGGAAGAGGCAAAACCGGGCGAGCCCGTGCACCATGCCCATCCGTTCCATCAGCGCGGCGCCGTCGAGCGCGGCGCGGCCATGGAAGACGATGCCACGCAGCGATCGCTCCAGGAACGGTTCCAGTTCGCGCAGCTCCGGCAGCAGTCCCGCCGAGCCGCGCAGCCGCTGCGGATCGAATTGCAGCACGATGTCGCGTCCTTCGATCAGCTCGCCGGGTTGCACCGATGTCACCCAGTCATGCGGCAGCCCGCCCCCGACGATGGTCAGGTAGCCCGGCCCGAACTCGCCGATGTGGTCGCCGACCAGCACGACACCGGAAGACTTCCGCAGCAGATGGATTTCGTATTCCGGATGGAAATTCCAGACATTGCGCTCCCAGGGATAGTCGTCGAGCCGCCACAGAAAACTGTCGCTCGCCTCGGTGACGATGTGCTCGAAAGCCGGCACCGTGCGAGGGATCGCGGCCGTGTTCTTTCTGCGCCTGAATGCCATTCGTCTGCTCTCTGGGGCGTATGAGGAAGCGACTGGTTTCGGGTAATCCGTAGCAGTCTGTCGCCGGCAAGTGAACGATGTCTGCCTCAGCGAGTTCAACGCCGGCTCTCGATGATCTCGATGAAGCGGGCGAACAGCCCGGCCTGGGATTTGATGCCGAGTTTGCGATGGATGTTGCGGCGATGGACCTTCACCGTTCCCGGCACGATGCGCATGGCTCTTGCGATCGACTCGGTGGAATGCCCCTGCAGCACCAGATCGACCACATGCTTTTCGCGCGGGGTCAGCGACAGGCTTTCCCAAATGTGGGCGCGGTCGAACTCGTTGACGGCGGCGATCGTCTCGCCCTGCTCCGCTTCGTCCTGCTCCTCGGCCGAAAGTGCGGGCCAGCGCAACCGGGCGAAGTTGATGACCGCCGGCGCCATGTCGCGCAGCAGCCTGGCATCGGCGGTGCCGAAGGGACCCGAGGCGTGCAATCGCATCAGCGACAGCACCAGGGCATCCTTGCCGGGCAGCGGCACGAAGAAGCCGACCTCCTCGGCCAGCCTTGTCTGGCTATAGTAGGTGCGAAAATACTCGCTGGCATAGAAGCGGTCGGGCGCCAGTTCGCGCATGCGCCAGAACCCCTCCTTGCGCTCCACCGCCGCGTGATGAAATGGGTCGAGAAGATAAGGTCCTTCCTGATAGAGCGTGACGAAGACATGGCTCTCGGCCGGCGAGAAGGTTTCGAACAGCAGCGGCGGTCGCGAGGCGCCGCGGTAACCGAAGATCACGCAGTGGTCGAAGCCGACATGCTGGCTCAACCAGCCGACCATTGCCTTGCCGAACAGGTCGCCGCTCGTCTCCCGTGTCGCCGCGACAAGGGCTGCGAGCCGGCTGTATTCGTCGCTGCGGGACGCACTCAATCTATACCCCCTTAAACGAGAAAATAGATCAGATATACCACCAGCGAGGTATATACTAGACGCCATTGGCTCTGGTAGCGTCCTGGAATAGCCCTGTTGCTGGAGCCAGCACTTTGACCGCAGTGCCCGACATCGAGTTTCGCGGCGTCACCAAGCGCTATGGCGCTGTGACCGCCGTCAGCGGCATCGATCTCGCTGTGCCGCCCTCCGCCTTTGTCGCCCTTCTCGGACCGTCCGGCTGCGGCAAGACCACATGCCTGCGCATGATCGGCGGCTTCGAGCAGCCGAGCGAAGGCCAGGTGTTCATCCGTGGCCGGGACATGGCCGGAACGCCGCCCTATCGTCGGCCGGTCAACATGGTGTTCCAGCAATACGCGCTGTTTCCGCATCTCGATGTCGAAGCCAATGTGTCCTACGGGTTGCGCCAGGCACGGCCGCGCCTGTCGTCGCAGGAAATCGGCCGGCGCGCCGGCGAGGCGCTCGAAATGGTGCGGCTCGCCGGCTATGGCCGCCGCAAGATCCACGAACTCTCCGGCGGCCAGCAGCAGCGCGTCGCGCTGGCGCGCGCACTGGTCAACAAGCCGGCCGTGCTGTTGCTCGACGAGCCGCTGGCAGCGCTCGACAAAAAGCTGCGCACCGACATGCAGATCGAGCTGCAGAACCTGCAGCGCGAGATCGGCATCACCTTCGTGCTGGTCACCCACGACCAGGAGGAGGCGCTGTCGATGAGCGACTTCGTCTGCGTCATGAACGGCGGCCGCATCGTACAGCTCGGGCAACCAAGCGAGATCTATGACGAGCCGGCCGACCTGTTCGTCGCCGACTTCGTCGGCAAGACCAATCTGTTGAGCGGCAAGGTTGCCGGGCATACAGGCGATCTTGTCAATGTGGCGCTGGCGGACGGAACCGTCATTGCCGCGCGCAAACGAACCGCCTTGCAGCAGGGCGAGACCGTTTCGGTCAGCCTGCGTCCTGAATCGCTAAGCCTCGGCGCCACCAAAGGCAGCCCTTTCAAGGGCATCGTGCGCAACCGGATCTTCCTGGGCTCGACGGCGGAATACGCCATCGAGGTGCAGGGCATCGGAACGCTGCTGGCCAAGGCCGACCATGTGATCGGCCATGGCAATCTCTTCAAGCCGGGTGAACCCGTCGCCATCGGCTTTGCCTCCGGGACGCCGCTGGCGTTTCCGGAGACCAAGAACAACGGGACCAACCAGAGGGTAGCAAAAAATGTCGAAATCATATCGTGACGGACTGCCGATTAGCCCTGAGAACTTCGTCGACCAGCTGATGCGCCTGAAGCGCGGCTCGATCGGGCGCCGCGATTTCCTCGGCCTCACCGGCCTGGGCATCGCAACCGCGGTGATGGCGCGCGAGCTCGGCATCATGCCGACGCCGGCCTTCGCCGCCGAAAACCTCGGCGACCGCATGTCGATCGCCACCTGGCCGAACTATCACGACCCGCAGACCTTCGAGAATTTCAAGAAGGACACCGGCGTCGCCGTCGAGGTCAACGTGTTCGGCTCCAATGAGGAGATGCTGGCCAAGCTGCAGGCCGGCGCCTCGGGCTGGAGCCTGTTCGTGCCGACCAACTACACGATCTCGACCTACAAGAAGCTCGGCATCATCGATCCGCTCGATATGGCCAAGCTGCCGAATTTCGACGGCTCCCAGGAGGACCCGCGCTTCACCTCGGAAGGCACGATCGACGGCACGACCTACGCGGTGCCGAAGAACTGGGGCACCACGGGCTTTGCCGTCAACACCAAGAAGCTGGCCAAGCCGATGACGAGCTGGAAGGAATTCTGGGACGTCGCCATGGCTGAGGGCGATGGCCGCACCATGGTGCATGACTACCAGCTGACCACCATCGGCAACGCGCTGAAATATTACGGCTATTCCTTCAACTCGCTGAAGCAGGATGAACTCGCCAAGGCCGAGGAACTGCTGCTCAAGGTCAAGCCGCATCTGTTCGCGGTCTCTTCGGACTACCAGCCGGGCATGCGGGCGGGCGACGCCTGGATGACCATGTGCTGGACGAATGATGGCGCACAGCTGCATCGCGATATTCCAGAGATCGCCTATGTCTTGGGCAAGGAGGGCGGCGAAATCTGGACCGATTTCTACGCCATCCCGAAGGACGCGCCGAACAAGCCGGCCGGCTATGCCTTGCTCAATTATCTGATGACCCCGGAGGTTGCTGTGAAGGAGCATCTCGCCAATGGCGCGCCCTCGACCGACGCGCGGGTCAACAAACTGCTGCCCAAGGAAGTGCTCGACAATCCGATCCTTTACCCGGCGGCCGACCTGTTGACACCGCTGGAATTCGGTGCGGCGGCGACGCTGACCGATCCCGGCCGCGCCGAGCTGATGGCGCGCTTCAAGTCGGCCTGATGCCGACCTGACGCAAACGGAAAACCGGCGGGCCTAGGTCCGCCGGCCTCGGGGCGGTTCAATGCACGGCAACAGATTTCGGCACAATTTTCCGACGGCGCTGCTGCTCGCACCGGCCACGGCGTGGCTGGTGGTGTTCCTTGTGCTGCCGTTCATCGCCATTGCCGTGTTCAGCGTCGGCGAGCGGGCGCCGGAGGGCGGCTATCAGGCCGCCTTCACGCTGGCGCAGTATGCCAATCTTCCGGCGCGGGCGACTGCTTTCTGGAACACGATGATGCTGGCGCCGGTGGGCGCGCTTGCCTGTCTGCTCGTCGCCTACCCGGTTGCCTACTACCTTGCCCTGAAGGCGCCGGAGCGCTGGCGGCTGATCCTGCTTGCGCTCGTCGTCATTCCGTTCTGGACCAGCCTGCTGATGCGCACCTATGCCTGGATGTACATTCTGGGCGGACGCGGCATTCCCGCGCTGCTGGCCTTTGTCGGCATCGAGGATGTCAGGCTGATCAACACGCCGGGCGCCGTGCTGCTCGGCATCGTCTATGGCTATCTGCCGCTGATGATCCTGCCGATCTATGTCAGTCTCGAGCGGCTCGACCGAAGGCTGCTGGAAGCCTCCGCCGATCTCGGCGCGACCCCGCTCTCAACCTTTCTGGGGGTGACGCTGAAGCTGTCGCTGCCGGGCGTCATGACCGGCTTCTCACTGGTCATGATCCTGCTGCTTGGCGAATACCTGATCCCGACGCTGCTTGGCGGCGGCAAGGTGTTCTTCATAGGCAATGCGCTGGTCGACCTGTTCCTGCAGTCGCGCAACTGGCCGTTCGGATCGGCCATCGCCATCACTCTGGTGGCGGTTTCGGTGGTGGTGCTGATCGCGGCAAACCGTATCTCGACACGGGTGTCGGGCGCCCGCAGGGTGGATCTGATCTGATGCGCGCCTTCGTCACCGCCGTCTTCGCCTTTCTCTATCTGCCGATCGCGCTGGTCGTGCTGTTCTCCTTCAACGCCGGCCGCCATGCCAGCGAGTTCACCGGCTTTTCGGTGCAGTGGTACGGCACGGCGCTGTCGAACCCGTTCCTGGTCGAGGCGCTGAAGAACAGCCTGTTCATCGCCACCACCAGCGCGCTTCTGGCGGCGGTGTGCGGCACGGCAGCAGCGCTCGGCCTGGCGCGGGTCGGGCCCAGAACCCGCGCCGTCTTCGACGCGCTGATGGGTGCCGCGATCGTCGTTCCCGGCGTCGTCATCGGCATCTCGACGCTTGTCGCGCTGGTCCAGCTGTTTGGCGTGCTCAACCCGTTCCTCGCCTCGATCTGGCCAAACGACCAGCCGCCGCGCCTGTCGCTCGGCTATGGATCGATCATCGCCGCCCACGGCCTGTTTTCGATGGCGTTGGTGACGATAATCGTCGGCACGCGTCTCGCCAGCCTCGACCGCAACCTGGTCGAGGCCTCGAGCGATCTCTACGCCACGCCGCTGACGACGTTTCGCTCGATCGTGCTGCCGCAGATCATGCCGGCGGTGATCGCCGGCTTCCTGCTCGCCTTCACCTTCTCCTTCGACGATTTCATCGTCGCCTTCTTCGTCGCCGGCGCGCAGACGACGCTGCCGATCTATGTCTTCGCCTCGATCCGGCGCGGCGTGACGCCGGAAATCAACGCCATCGCCACCATCGTGCTCGTCGCCTCGGTTCTTCTGGTGGTGCTTGCCCAATGGCAGCTGCGCCAGCGCCAGCCGTCAAACTGAACAAGCCATCCAGCTGAAAGACAAATTCATGCTCCTCAAAGACCGCATCGCCGTGGTGACGGGCGCCGGTTCCGGCATCGGCCGCGCCGGCGCCATGATCATGGCCAGGGAAGGCGCGCTGGTGGTCATCGCCGACCGGGATAAGACCAGCGGCGAGGCGACAGCGGCGAGTATCCGCGCGGCTGGCGGGCAGGCCGAGGCCATTGTCACCGACGTCTCTGACGACGCGGCGGTAGGGCAGCTCATCACAGGCACTCTCGGCAAGTATGGCCGCATCGACATTCTGCACAATCACGCCGGCATCCAGGTCGGCGGCACGCTGACCGAGGTCGAGGTCGATGGTATGGATGCGTCCTGGCGCATCAATGTACGGGCGCAGTTTCTGGCCGCGCGGCTGGTCATGCCGGCAATGGTCGCGCAAGGCGGCGGCGTCATCCTCAACACGGCTTCGAATTCGGGCGTCTTCTACGACCGCGAGATGATCGCCTATGCCACGTCCAAACATGCCGTGGTGGCGATGACTAGGCAGATGTCGCTCGACTATGCCCGGCACAATGTGCGCGTCAACGCGCTCTGCCCCGGCTGGGTCGACACCCCCTTCAACGAACCGTTCATCGCCCAGATGGGCGGACGCGAGGCGATCGAAACCTATGTCCGCACCAGGATTCCGATGGGCCGCTGGGCGAGCGCCGAAGAGATCGCAGAAGCGATCCTGTTCCTCGTCTCCGACCGCTCATCCTTCATGACCGGCCAGGCACTGGTGATCGACGGCGGCGAAAGCATCGGCTGATCTAGAGCAATTCCAGGAAAAGTGTGTAACGGTTTTCCGTCCGGAATTGCGTAAAACAAATAAGGGCAGCCGGATAGGAGGGTTCCCGCTTCTGGCTCAATCGCCGGCTGCCCGTCCTCCCTTGCCTTCATGCCGCATTTCGTCCAATAGAAGGACGCAAACGCTGCGAAACCGAAGGTTTTGCCGTTTGGAAGTGCGGCTTCCGGCCTCGTTGCCGACGCGCCGCAATCGGAAAGAGCAGGACAATGTCTGCGATCGAAGCCGGCGCTCGTGCGCCGGAAAATCTTTGGCGTCAGGAAATCAGGGCGACGCTGGCGCTGGCCTGGCCGATGGTGCTGACCAATCTCGGCCAGACCGCGATGACCGCGACCGACGTCATGATGATGGGGCGTCTGGGCGCGGACACGCTGGCCAGCGGCGCGCTCGGCGCCAACCTCTATTTCATGCCGCTGATCTTCGGCCTCGGCCTGATGCTGGCGACCTCGCCGATGATCGCCACCGAGCTTGGCCGCCGGCGCTATTCGGTGCGCGATTTGCGCCGTACCGTGCGCCAGGGCCTGTGGCTGGCGATCCTGATCTCGATCCCGATCTGGATGGTGCTGTGGCATGGCGAGGCCATTCTGCTGGCCATGGGCCAGGAGCCGGCATTGGCACATCAGGCCGGCATCTATCTGCGCTGGCTCGAATGGGCGGTGCTGCCCTTCTACGGCTATATCGTGCTGCGTTCCTTCATCTCGGCGCTGGAGCGGCCGGGCTGGGCGCTGATCATCGTCTTCGTCGCCGTCGCCTGCAACGCCTTCTTCAACTGGGTGTTCATGTTTGGCAATCTCGGCGTCACCTCGATGGGCATTGCCGGTTCGGGGCTGGCGACCACCCTGTCGAGCACGCTGATGTTCTGCGGCCTGGCAGCCGTGGTGATGCTGGAGAAGAAGTTCCGCCGCTACCGCCTGTTCGGCCGCTTCTGGCGCTCCGACTGGCCGCGTTTCAAGGGTCTGCTGCGGCTCGGCATGCCGATCGCCGGCATCCTCGCCTTCGAGGTGACGATCTTCAACGCGGCAGCCCTGCTGATGGGCCTGATCGATGCGGATTCGCTCGCCGCGCACGCCATCGCCATCCAGATCGCCTCGATCTCCTTCATGGTGCCGCTCGGCCTCAACCAGGCGGTCACCGTGCGTGTCGGGCTGGCGCATGGCGCCGGCAATCCGGCAGGCGTTTCGCGCGCCGGCTGGACCGCCTTCGTCATCGGCGTCTCGTCCATGGCGCTGATGGCGCTGGTGATGGTGCTGTGGCCGCATCTGTTGATCGGCGCCTTCATCGACATGACCGATCCGGCCAATGCCAGGGTGATCGCGCTGGCCGTGTCGTTCCTTGCCTTTGCGGCGCTGTTCCAGATCTTCGACGGCGCGCAGGCCGTTGCCGCCGGCATGCTGCGCGGCCTGCACGACACCAAGGTGCCGATGATCTATGCCGCCATCGGCTATTGGGGCATCGGCCTGCCGCTCGGCGTGCTGCTCGCCTTCCATTTCGGCTTGCACGGCGTCGGCATCTGGATCGGCCTGGCGTCGGGGCTGGCCGTGGTGGCGGTGCTGCTCCTGGCCCGCTGGCTCAGGCGGGATAGGATCGCGCCGCCGCTCGTCTTCAGCCATTAAAAGCAAAACGGCCGCCGGGTTCGGCGGCCGTTCTCGTTTGGCGTGGCTCGCTCAGCTCCCGTCCGACGACATCGCGCCGAGCAGCCTGCGTATATCGCCGAACCTGGCGATCGAGCCGAACACCAATGCGGCCACCGCGACGAAGAACACCGACACCGAAGCCATGGTCGGCGTGTAGCCATAGCGCAGCGCGTTGAAGATCTTGATCGGCAGCGTCTCGGTGGTGAAGCCGATCGTCATGTAGGCGACGATGTATTCGTTGAGCGACAAGACGAAGGCGAAGGCGTAGCCCGAGACGAGGTAGGGCAGGATCAACGGCAGCACCACGGTTTTCAGCACTGTGCGGTCGTCGGCGCCCATGGTGGCGGCGGCCTCTACCAGCGAGCGGTCGATCGAGGCAAAGCCCAGCGACAGCGTCACCAGCGGCAGCGTCACGAAGAAGATGGCGTGGCTGATGATGGCGGTGAAGAACTGGCCGAACAGCCCGACCGTCGCCCAGAAGGAGAGGAAGCCGAGCGCGGTGATGACCGGCGGCAGGATGAAGGGGGCAAGCCCCAGCACCTGGAAAATGTTTGCCCAGGGCGCGATGCGCCGCCACAGGAACCAGGCCAGCGGCAGCGCAACAGCAACCGCATTGGCCGCCGAGCAAACGGCCAGCGTCACCGAATGGATCAGCGCCAGCCGCCATTCCGGGTCGGTGAAGATCTGGGCGTACCAGGCGAGCGAGAAGCCGACCGGCGGGAAGCTGAGTTCCTGCCGCGAGTTGACCGAAACCCCGGCCACCACGATCAGCGGCGCCGCCAGGAACAAAGCGACGATGGTGAAATAGACACGGCGCAGCAAGGTCGCGGTCATAGTGCATTCTCCCGGCGTCCGACGAGCAGTGTCAATCCGACCAGCGCCAGCGAGATCAGCACCAGGAACACCGCCATTGCGGCTGCGAACGGCATGTTGGACTGGTAGATCGCCTGGTCGGTGATCAGCACGGACAGCGTCCAGTGTTGCGGCCGTCCGAGAATCTGCGGCAGCAGGTAGGAGCCGAGCGCAAACACGAAGACCATGATCAGCGTCGCCACGATGGTGTTGCGCAGCGCCGGCGCGACGACGTTGAAGAAGGCGCGGATAGGCGAGGCGCCGAGCGTGCGCGCGGCCTCGAGCAATGTCGGGTCGAGGCGGACCAAAGCGGGGTAAAGCACCAGGATCGTATAGGGCAGCGCCTGGTAAACCATGCCGGTGAGCACCGCGCCGAAGGTCGGCAGCAGCGCCACCGGCTTGTCCATCAGCCCGATCGCCACGAACAGATTGGTGATGCCCGCCGTGCGCGAAAACAGCGTCGACCAGGCAAAGCCGATAATGACTTCCGACAGCGACAGCACCGACAACAGGCCGACCAGCCATAGCGTCTGCACGCGGCGCGGCCGGCGGGTCAAAAGGTAGGTGAAGGGGAAGGCGATGGCCACGCAGCAGACGGCGACCAGCACCGCCAGCATCAGTGAAAAGCCGAGCACGCCGCCGAAGAATACCGACAGGAAGCGGGCGTAATTGTCGAACACGAAATCCGGTGTGTAGAAACCGGACGGATTGCGCTTGAAGAAGCTCACCGCGATCATCGTCGAGAACGGCACGACGAAGAAGACGATCAGCATCAGCGCCGGAAAGAACAGCGGCGTGTAGTCGGCTATCGACTTCGGCGCTTCGCGTCTCATGCGCCGAGCACCACGCAGCTTGCCGGCGGCAGTGTGACGCCGACCTTGGCGCCGACCGGCACGTCATGCCGCTCGCGCGGCGTCGTCACCGCAATGATGCTGGTGCCGCCGACGTCGACGAAGGTCTCGATGGTGCCGCCGAGATCGCGCACGAAACTCACCTCGCCGGTGATGGCCGAGCCGCCGGGGCTGCCGAGATGCACATCCTCGGGGCGGACCGATACAGACGCTTTAGTCTGACCCGCCGGCATGGCAAGACCTGGAATGGCTGTGCCCAGAATGGTGGTGCGCCCGGTGCTGTCGATCTCGGCCGGCAGCAGATTGGTGATGCCGATGAAGTCGGCGACGAAGGCGTCGGCCGGCTTGCGGTAGATCTCGATCGGCGGCGCCGCCTGCAGGATCCTGCCGTGGCCCATGACGACGACGAGGTCGGCCATGGTCATGGCTTCGCGCTGGTCGTGGGTGACGACGATGGTGGTGATGCCCAACCGCTGCTGCAACTGGCGCAGTTCCACCTGCATGGCCTCGCGCAATTTGGCGTCGAGCGCCGACAGCGGTTCGTCGAGCAGGAACAGCTTTGGTGACAGCGCCAGTGCCCGGGCGATCGCCACGCGCTGGCGCTGGCCGCCCGATAGTTTGGCCACCGGACGGTCGGCAAAGCCGGTCAGATGGATCAGGCCCAGCAACTCGTCGACGCGTTTCTTCTGCTCCTCGTTCGAGGCGCCGCGAATGCGCAGCGCATAGGCGATGTTGTCGCCAACAGAGAGATGCGGAAACAGGGCCAGCGACTGGAACACCATGCCGAGATTGCGCTTGTGCGTCGGCAAAGGCGTGATGTCCTCGCCGTCGAGCACGATGGCGCCGCTGGTCGGCTCCTCCAGTCCGGCAATCATGCGCAGCAGCGTGGTCTTGCCGCAGCCCGACGGGCCGAGCAGACACACGAACGTGCCATGCGGCACGTTGAGCTGGACATTGTCGACGGCGGCGAAGTTGCCGAATTTTTTGGTGACGACGTTGATGTCTAGTCCGGACATGCTCATCCCTTGGAGGGTTTGCTAAGGGGCCGCCGGACTATGCCGGCGGCCGCTGTGGTTCAGACGGATCGAACGGCTCAGCCGACGATCAGCTCGGTCCACTTCTGGTTGATCCAGTCGGCCTTCGACGTATAGAGGTCGTAGCGCGGGATGATCGGATCGATATCCGACGACACGGCTGCGAACTCTTCCGGCTTGAGGTCGAGCACCTCTTTCTTCAGCGTCGGCGTGGTTCCGACCTTGCGCGACATCAGGCCCTGCATCGACGGCTGGCTCATATAGTCGATGAAGGCATGCGCCTCGTCGACCTTGGTCGAGGCGCGCGACAGCACCCAATTGCCGGAATCCTGGATGCCGCCTTCCTTCGGGAAGGTCGAGCGGACATGGAAGCCGTCGGCGACCGCGAGGCCGGTGACGTCGTGATAATACTGGCCCATCGGGATCTCGCCCGACTTCAGCGCCTGCTCGAACTGCGCCTCGTCGCGATACCACAGCCGGACATTCGGCTTGAGCTCGGCGAGCTTTTCGAACGCCTTGTTCAGTCCGTCCTCAGTGTCGAGCGCATTGGTGCCGCCCATGAAGGTCTTGGCTGTCACTTCGAGCAGGAACGAGTTCGAGGCAAGTGCCAGAAGGCCAAGCTTGTCCTCATTGGCCTTGTCCCACAGAGTCTCCCATGAGGTCGGCGCATCCTTGTAGACGTCGGTGTTGGAGACCAGCGTGATCCACCAGGCGACGGCGCCGATGCCGGCGACCCGGCCATCCGGATATTTGTTGACGAAGCGCGGCAAGAGGTCGTTGTAGTGCTTGAACTTCAACGTATCGAGCGGCGTCCACAATTCGGTCGACTGGCCCTTCAGCGTCGAGGTCTGCGACATCATCGAAAGGTCGGCCGGCGCCTGGCCGGCCTTGGACGCTTGTTCGAGCTGCACCAGCCAGGCTTCGCCGGTCGGCTCGGCGACCGATTCCACTGCAATGCCGGTGGCCTTGGTGAAATCGGGGAAGACGTGCTCGTCGAAGGATTTCTTGAAATAGCCGCCATAGACGCCGACCTTCAGCGACTTGTCCTGCGCGCGCAGGATCGACGGCATGGCGAGCACGCCGGCTGTAGCGAGGCCCGCACCAAGCACGCCGCGCCGTGTCAGGGATTTTCCAATCAGTCTGTTCATCTGGTTTCTCCTCAGTTGATGCCGTTCTATTCCGGCAGATTCCCTTCACGCACTGTCGCCGCCTGGCGTCAGTGGGCCGCCGCTCGTTGTTCGAGCGTACGGGCGTATTGCGTCAGTGGAAAGCACATGACGAAGAAGATCAGCGCCACCAGCCCGTAGACCTTGAACGGTTCGAAGGTGGCGTTGTTGATGGCGTTGGAGGTTCTGACCAGCTCCTCGAAGCCGATGATCGAGGTCAGCGCCGTCGACTTGATCAACTGCACCAGGAAGCCGACGATCGGCGCCCTTGTGATCGAGAACGCCTGCGGCAGGATGATCAGCCTGAGCTCCTGCAGACGGTGCAGGCCAAGGCTGGCGCCGGCATCCCACTGTCCCAGCGGCAGCGCATCGACGCCGCTGCGCCAGATCTCGGCCAGATAGGCGCTGGCGAAGAAGGTCAGGCCGAGCACCGCTGCCGTCCATGGCTCGATGCGCAGGCCGAGCATCGGCAGGCCGAAGAACATCAGGAACAGCTGCATCAACAGCGGCGTTCCCTGGAACAGGGCGATGTAGCCTGAAGCGACCCGCTGGCTCCATTTATTCTCTGCGATCCTGAAGAACAGCACGATCAGCCCGACCAGCGCCCCGCCGACGAAGGCGGCCAGTGACAACAGCACCGTCCAGCGGGCGGCGAGCAGCAGATTGCGAACGATGTCCCAGAAGGTGAATTCGATCATGTGACACCTGCCCCCAATACGCGGCGCCCGCCTGTGACCAGCAGCCGGCGCAAGGCCATGGACAGGACGAGGTAGACCAGGGTCACGACGAAATAGGTTTCGAAGGACCGGAAGGTGCGGGCTTGCAGCATGTCGGCCTCATAGGTCAGCTCGCGCACGGCGATCTGCGACACCACGGCCGATTCCAGCATCATGATGACGATCTGGCTGGTCAGCGCCGGGTAGATCACCTTGAGCGCCTGCGGCAGCACGATCTTGATGAACACCTGGCGCGGTCTCAAGCCCAGTGCAAGCGCTGCTTCCGTTTGTCCGCCGGGCACGGCATCGAGACCGGCGCCGACGATTTCAATGGTGTAGGCTGCCATGTTGAGCGTCATTGCCAGCATGGCGGCCAGGATCGGATCGAGCCTTATGCCGAGGCTGGGCAGGCCGAAGAAGATGAAGAACAGCTGCACCAGGAACGGCGTGTTGCGCATCACCTCGACATAGACCGCGATGGCGCGCTTCACGAATACCGGGCCGTTGCGCCGGCCGGCAGCGCCCAGGATGCTGAGCAGCGTGCCCACGAGCGTGGTCACGACGATCAACAGGATCGTCGTGGCCGCGCCGCGCGCGATGTCGCCCACAGCGCCTGGGAGCCAGGCAAAGGCCACGAGAACTCAATCCTTGAGGTTGTCGGGATTGAGCGGCGTCTTCAGCCAGGCCTTCGAGCTCTCATCGAGCTTGCCGTCGGCCAGCATCTTGGCAACCGCATCATTGACCGCCGTCTTCAGCCGGTCCTCTTTCTTGTTGAGGCCGATATGCGAAGGCGAGGTCAGAAGCTGGAACTTCTGCTCCGGCTTCAGCGCGTCCTGCTTGGCCAGCACCTGGGCGCCGACATCATTGCCGACCACCATCAGCTGGGTCTGGCCCGAGATGAAGGCCTGGATGACGGAATTGTAGTTGTCGAAGCGCTTGATGTCGGCCGATGCCGGCGCCGCCTCGGTCAGCGACGTATCCTCCAGCGTGCCGCGATTGACGGCGATCGACTTGTCGGCGAGATCTTCCTTGCCTTTGATCGAAAGCGCTGCCGGACCGATGACGGCGATGTAATAGGGCGCATAGGCGGCGGCGAAATCGATGACCTCCTCGCGCTCCTTGGAATAGCCGACGCTCATCAGGATATCGACGCGCTTGTCGGTGAGATACGGGATGCGGTTCTGGCCGGTGACGCTGACCAGATTGAGCTTCACCTTAAGTGAATCGGCGATCGCCTGCGCGACGTCGACGTCGTAACCCTTGATGCTCATATCGGCGCTGGCCGAGGAGAAGGGCGGAAAGTCGGAGAAGATGCCGACATTGATGGCGCCGGCCTTGGTGATGTCGTCGACGGCGTCGGCATTGGCCTGGGAGGCGAAGCCGAGGCCGGCGAGCATCAGCGCGGCGGCGATGGTTGATTTCATATGGATTGTCATTGGTATTCCCCTTCTGGAAGCTTGTTTGTTTTGGAAACGGCCGCCGGCTCCAGCGCGGCGGCCGCCTTTGCATGTGAAATCCGTCAGGCCCCCTTGCCGGTGATCGCCGGGCTGAACACCATCAGGCTCAGAATCTCGAACAGGACCTGGGCGCCGACATGGGCGGTGTTGGTGGTCGCGTCATATTGCGGCGCCACCTCGACGACATCGCCGCCGACAATGTTGAGACCTTTCAAGCCGCGCAGCAGTTCGAGCACCTCGCGCGTCGTCAGGCCGCCTATTTCCGGCGTGCCGGTACCCGGCGCGAAGGCCGGATCGACACTGTCGACGTCGAAGGAAATGTAGGTCGGGCCGTCGCCGACGATTTTGCGCGCCTTCTCGATGATGGCCGGAATGCCGAGACCCGTCACCTCTTCGGCATGCACGACCGTCATGCCGGATTCGTAGGTGAACTCCCACAGATACTCGGCCGAGCCGCGGATGCCGATCTGGATGGTGCGGGTGGGGTCGAGCACGCCGTCCAGCACCGCGTTGCGGAACGGTCCGCCATGATGGAACTTGGTCATGTCGAACAGCCCGCTTGTGTCGCAATGGGCGTCGATATGGATCATGCCGACCGGCGCCTTCTTGCCGACCGCCTTCAGGATCGGATGGCTGATCGAGTGGTCGCCGCCGACCGAAAGCGGCAGCACGCCGGCATCGACGATCTGGTTGGTGCGGCGCTCGATGTCTTCGTGGCTGACCTCCAGCCGGTAGCGGCTGCGGAACGGCGTATCGCCGATGTCGGCGACGCGCAGCTCATGCGTCGGCGCGCATTCCAGCACATGATTGTAAGGGCCGATGCGCTCGATGGCGCGCAGCGCCCTTGGCCCGAAGCGCGAGCCGGGCCGGTTGGTGACGCCGAGATCCATCGGCACGCCGATGATCGCCACCTGCAAATCGCCGAAATCCGGATTGTCGGCAGCGATTTCACGGTAGGGCGCGGCGAGGAAGGTCGGGATGCCGGCATAGGGCGCGAGTCGGGTGCCGCTCTTGGAGAAGATCTTGTCGGCGACCTTGCGGAACTTCGGGTCGAACATCTCGCCGCCATGGCTCTCGCCATATTTGCGGCGCAGCGCGTCGAGCTTGCCTCTGTCATAACCCATGTCGGTCTCCTCCTGCCGGGCTGGTGCATGCGGCAGCGTCTGCAAACTGACCATCATCCGGCCGGGTCGCTGTCCCGCTGGCTGCCTGTAGATTTCACGTCATTAATGCTGTTGACCTGCCAAAGTGTCCGGCAGCCGCATTGAAAAATCAATTGATATTGTTACGGTGCTGATTGTGAGAAAATCTCACAGAGTATCCGGTTGCTCATGGCCAAGCGTCTGCCCCCCTTGAATCCCCTGCGCGCCTTCGAGGCGACGGCGCGGCATGCCTCGCTGACCAAGGCGGCGAGTGAGCTCAACGTCACCCACGGCGCGATCAGCCACCAGATCAAGGCGCTCGAGCAATCACTCGGCGTAAAACTGTTCGAACGCACCGGACAGCGGGTAAAGCTCACCCCGCACGGCGCCGAACTGCTGCCGGCGGTCTCGACCGCCTTCGACGGCATCGCCGCCGCCACCCAGCGCATGACCAGGCCAGCCAGCGCCGGTACGCTGTCGGTCTCCTGCGTGCCGGCGCTGCTGCTTCTGTGGATGACGCCGCGGCTCGGCAGCTTCATGGCGCAATATCCTGATATCAGGTTGACGCTGATCCCGTCCAACGACCCCAAGGACATCCGCGCCCCACAGGTCGATGTCTGCGTGCTCTATGGCGACGGCAGCTGGACAGATTGCTGGATGCGCAAATGGTCGGGCCTCGAACTGTTCCCGGTGGTCAGCCCGACGCTGATCAACAACCGGCCGCTCCGCATCTGCCGGGATCTTGCTGGCCATGTCATCCTGCATGGCGATGATGGCCGCGAATGGCACACCTGGCTGGCCGCCGCCGACGGGCTCGACCTCGAACGCGGCCGCCGTCACCATCTCGGCGACGCCCGCACGGCCATCGAAGCCGCGGTTCACGGCCATGGCGTGGCGCTCGGCGATTCCGTCACCGCCAGCATGCTGCTCGCCAGGGGCCTGCTGGTGGCGCCGTTCAGCCTGTCGGTGCCGGCGGTCGACGATTTCTACGTCGTTTGCCGCAACGAGATGCGTTCAGCGCCGATCGTACAGCTGTTTGTCGACTGGCTGTTCGCCGAAAAGGAACAGGCCGACAGCCGCGCCGACGCGCCGGTGGCTGGCCGCATCGGCAGCCGCCGGAAGCGTCCGGCGCTGCGGGTGGTGGGAGCCAAGAGTTGAGGCTGGATCGGAGCGGCTGCTTTTTGTCGGGCCAGCCCGGAAAGCGGGAAGCGCTTTCGAAAATTCAATGCTAATAAGCTCTTGCCAGGCAATTCCAGGAAAAATGTGCGGCGGTTTCCCGTCCGGAATTGCGTAAGACGGACGTGAGCAGCGAAGGCGACGGCAGGACATGGCAAGAACCGATATAGCGCGGCGCGTCTACAACCACACCTGGAAGCTGGACCCGATCGTCCGCAGCCTGCTCGACACCGATTTCTACAAGCTTTTGATGCTGCAGATGATCTGGGGCATGTACCCTAAGGTCGACGCCACCTTTTCGCTGATCAACCGCACCACTTCGGTGCGGCTTGCCGACGACATCGACGAAGGCGAATTGCGCGACCAGCTCGACCATGCCCGCACGCTGCGCTTCTCCAAGAAGGAGATGATCTGGCTTGGCGGTAACAATTTCTATGGCCGCAAACAGATCTTCGAGCCGGAATTCCTCGCCTGGCTGGAAGGTTTTCGGCTGCCCGACTACGAGCTGTCCAAGCGCGACGGTCAGTACGAGCTCTCCTTCAGCGGTCCCTGGATGTACACCACCCTGTGGGAAATCCCGGCGCTGGCGATCATCAATGAGCTTCGTTCCCGCGCCGCCATGCGCGCCTTCGGTCCCTTCGCGCTTGACGTGCTCTATGCACGCGCCAAGGGGAAGATGTGGGCCAAGACCGAACGCTTGAAGGCGCTGCCCGGCATCCGCATCTCCGATTTCGGCACCCGCCGCCGCCATTCCTTCCTGTGGCAGCGCTGGTGCGTCGAGGCGCTCAAGGAAGGCATTGGCGAAGCCTTCACCGGGACCTCCAACGTGCTGCTGGCCATGGACAACGACCTCGAAGCGCTCGGCACCAATGCGCATGAATTGCCGATGGTTTTTGCCGCCCTTGCCAAGTCGGAAAAGGAATTGAAGGAATCGCCCTACAAGGTGCTGCAGGACTGGCAGCGCTATTACGGCGGCAACCTTCTGATCGTGCTGCCCGACGCTTTCGGCACCGCATCCTTCCTGCGCGACGCCCCGGACTGGGTCGCCGACTGGACCGGCTTCCGCCCCGACAGTGCGCCGCCGATCGAAGGCGGTGAAAAAATCATCGACTGGTGGCGCGAGAAGGGCAAGGACCCCAGGCAGAAGCTGCTGATCTTCTCCGACGGGCTCGAGGTCGAGACCATCGAGGAGACCTACAAGCACTTCAAGGGCAAGGTGCGCATGTCCTTCGGCTGGGGCACCAACCTCACCAACGATTTCGAAGGCTGCGCGCCGACCGAAACCAACAGCCTCGATGCGATATCGCTGGTCTGCAAGGTGACGGAGGCCAATGGCCGGCCGGCGGTGAAGCTGTCGGACAATCCGGCGAAAGCGACGGGCGACAAGAAGGAGATCGAGCGCTATCTCCGGATTTTTGGGGCGAAGGATCGCGTGGAGCAGCTGGTCAAGGTTTGAGGGTCGGCGGGTGCCTTGCTGGACGAAATGGAAATCGCGATAGCGTGAGTTCCCGCCCACCCCCCTCTGTCCTGCCGGACATCTCCCCCGCAAGGGGGGAGATTACCCCGTCATCTCCGCCTTCGCTAATCTCCGACGTTGCAAAGGAAGCGCCGGCAGGGCAACTGCCAATCTCCCCCCTCGAGGGGGAGATGTCCGGCAGGACAGAGGGTGGCGTCGTAGAGCGCGGCTGTCACCGGCCAACCCTTATCACCACCACCCTCACACTCCTCCCCACCCCCGCCCTCGCGCACGCCGCCGACCGCGGTCACGTCCTCCTCCTGCCGACAGGCTACTACATCGCCGGCGGCGCGCTTGCCGTCGCGGTAAGCTTCCTCGTTCTCGCCCTGCTGCCACCCGCAACCCTCCACCGCTTCTGGCGCCGCCGCCTGCCGCTCTTCCCATTCGCCGACACCCCTCGCACAATCATCAGCCTCATCTCCTTTGCCGGCTTCGCAACGCTCAACGCCGCCGGCCTGTTCGGCAGCCGCGATCCGCTCTCCAATCCGCTGCCGCTAACCATCTGGACGCTGCTCTGGGTCGGCCTTGCCATCGCGCAAGGCCTGTTCGGCGATCTCTGGTCGTGGCTGAACCCATGGTATGGCCCGTGGCGGATCGTAAGCCGCCTGTTCAAGCTTCGTGGCGGTGAGGGACAGGAATCGCGTTTGCCTTCATGGCTCGGCTGCTGGCCAGCCGTTATCCTGTTCTTGGCCTTCGCCTGGTTCGAGCTGATCGACCCGGCGCCCGACGACCCGGCGCGGCTGGCCTATGCCGCCGGCCTCTACTGGTTGCTTACCTTCATCGCCATGCTCGCCTTCGGCTACCGCGATTGGAGCCGGCGCGGCGAATTCCTGACGATCTTTTTCGCCATGGTGGCTCGTTTCGCCATCGTCGAGCGCGATGAGCACGGTCGCCTCGCTCTCTGCTGGCCGGGCTCAAAACTGCTCGGCGCGGCACCCCTGCCGGCAAGCGGCATCGCTTTCCTGCTGCTCAGCCTGTCATCGGTGTCCTTCGACGGCCTGTCGAAAACCTTCTTCTGGCTCGGCCTGTTCGGCATCAACCCGCTGGAATATCCCGGCCGCACGGCGCTCATCGGCGTTAGCAGCTTCGGCCTAGTGCTGACCTTCGTTCTGCTGGCGGCGGCATTCCTGCTGGCCGTCATCCTCGGCCAGCGCCTCGCCGGCAGCCGACATTCCCTCCGCGAGGCCGCCGGGCTGCTGGTGTGGTCGATCGTGCCGATCGCGCTTGCCTATCATGTCGCGCACTATCTGACGGCGCTGCTGGTCGACGGCCAGTATGCGATCGCCGCTCTGTCCGACCCGTTCGCGCTGGGATGGAACCTGTTCGGCGCCGCCGACATGCAGATCGAGGCCGGCATCGTCGCCGGCGCCGACTCCGCCTGGTGGCTGTGGAACCTGCAGGCCGGCATCATCATCGCCGGCCATATGCTGGCGGTGCTCGTTGCCCATGGCCTGGCCTGGCGACTGCACCAGGTGCCATCGCGCGCCGCCCTCAGCCAGTTGCCGCTCACCATGCTGATGATTGCCTACACGATCTTCGGCCTGTGGTTGCTTGCCACGCCGACGGCCGGATGAGACAAGCTGATCAACATGCCTTTGCGGAAAGCCCGCTTGCAAGCTCTGTGCTTTGGTGATTTAGTTTGTACACATGCAATTTCTGCCCCTCCTGCAAGGGAGTGGCCTTGCCTCGTTACAGACAGTCAAAACTCAAAAACAGGGGAACTGCCGTGACTGACAAGAATGGGTTTTTCGATCTCTCCAAATCCACCCTTAGCCGCCGCACCGCGCTGAAAGGTCTCGCCGCCAGCGCCGGGCTGACGCTCGCGTCCGGCTTCGTCCGCTACAGCCAGGCGCAGAGTTCGGCGCCAATCAAGATCGGCTTCCAGTCGCACCGCACCGGCATCGGCGCCGCCTATGGCCGCTGGTACGAAAAGACCAGTGCCGCCGCGGTCAAGGCGATCAACGATGCCGGCGGCATCAACGGCCGGCCGGTCGAACTGGTGATCGAGGATGACGGCACCGATCCCGGCCGTGGCGCCGAAGTGGTCGGCAAGTTCGCCACCCAGCACAAGACCGACATCGTCTTCGGCACGCTGTTCTCGCATGTCGTGATCGGCTCGGCGCCGGCCGCCGGCGAAAACAAGATCCCTTATTTCGTCGTCAGCGAAGGCCACCATGTCGCTTCGACCAAGCTCAACCGCTACGTCTTCCAGCCCGGCATCACCGATGTGAAGAGCCAGATCCAGTCGATGGCGCCATGGATCGCGGCCAATGCCGGCAAGAAGGTGACGCAGATCTTCCCCGATTTCGCCTTCGGCTACGACCATCGCGACTACCTGCCGCCGGCGCTGAAGGCGCAAGGCGCCGAGGTCATCGCCCAGATCGCCATCCCGCCGACAGAGTCGTCTTTCACGAAATACTTCCCGCAGATCCCGGCCGAGACCGAAGTCATCTACCATGTCATGGTCGGCCCGGCCGTGCTCACCTTCGTCAAGGAACTCGGGGAGTTCTACGGCTCCAACCGGCCGCAGCTGTTCGGCTTCATCGATTCGCTCGAAGCCACCGACATCAACAGCCCCGGCCTCGAATTCCTGGACGGCAGCCATTTCTGGGAAGGCTCGCCGCGCTATGCCCAGGCCAATGACTCGGCCGCGCAGAAAGCCTACCGCGCCGCCGTCGGCATCGACGACAATGGCGCTGCCGTCGGCGACCCCAAGGACGTCTCCACCGCCGCCCACATGTTCGGCTGCTGGGAGACGCTCTATGTCGTCAAGAAGGCGATGGAAGAAGCCGGCTACAAGGGCCCGGAAGACCGCGCCAAGCTGGTCGAGGCGGCCGAGGCGCTGACCGAATTCGCCGAAGGGCCGGAGCATCCGCAGGGGCCGAAGACCTTCAACGGCAAGATCCACCAGTGTTTTGGCATCCAGAACATCTCCAAGGTCGAAGGCGGCAAGATGAAGGTCGTCCACAAGACCAAGATCGAGGACGGGCTTTACGAGGCCGAAGGGGATTATACGACGCAGGCGCTGTGAGGCGCCTTACCCTCCCCCTTGTGGGGAGGGTCGGCACGCAAGCTTCGCACTTTTGCGAAGCTTGCGAGACGGGGTGGGGGTCGCGACGGCCCGTGCCCAACCCCCACCCGACCGCTGCGCGGTCACCCTCCCCACAAGGGGAGGGTAAGGGCGCCCTGAATGCATTTCGGACCCCACCTCCTCCTCGCCGCGCTCGAAGGCCTTGTCACCTCCGCCGTGTTGGCGCTGACGGCGCTTGGGCTGTCGCTGGTGTTCGGCGTCATGCGCGTCGTCAACGTCGCCCATGGCGAGTTCTTCATGCTGGGCGCGGTGCTGGCCTGGGCGATCTCGACGGCGATACCCGGCCATCCCACGCTCGGCTTCCTGGCGGCGCTGGTGATTGCGCCGCTGATTGTCGGCGCCATTGCGCTGGTAGCCGAGCGGCTTGTGCTGCGCCGGCTCAATTACAATCCGGAAGCCACCATCGTCGCCACGATCGGCATGCTCTACATCATCCAGCAGCTGGCGTTGAGCTTCTATGGCCCGGAAGCGCGCCCGGTGGAGCCGCCCTTCAGCTACCGCATCCTTTTGCCCTGGTTCGGCTATTCCGGCTACAAGCTGTCGATCATTGCCGCTTCGGCCCTTCTGCTCATCGCCACCTGGCTGGTGCTGACGCGCACCAAGATCGGCCTCATCATGCGCGCCACCCAATATGACAGCGAGACGGCGCAGGCCTTCGGCATTCCGGTCGACCGCGTCTATGCCGGCGTCTTCGGGCTCGGCGCCATGCTGGCGGCCATCGCCGCCGTGCTGATCGTGCCGATCAGTCAGGCGCACTACCTGATGGGGCAGGACCCGCTGCTGTTGTCCTTCATCGTCGTCATCATCGGCGGCCTCGGCTCGCTGCGCGGCACGGTCGTCGCCGCCGTGCTGATCGGGCTGTCCGACGGCATCATCTCGGTGTTCTTCTCGCCGACTTTGGCCAAGATCATCGCCACGCTGCTGGTGGCCATGGTGCTGGTGTTCAGGCCGCAAGGCCTGTTCGGGCAGGCGCCGCGATGAGCGAAGCTTCGCCGGCAAAAGCCTATGCTCTGCATATCGGCGCCATCGCGCTGCTGTTCGCCCTGAGCTTCGTCCTGCCGGATTATCATCACGGCCTGCTCGCCCGCATCATGGTGCTGGCGGTGTTCGCCATGGGCTACAACATGCTGTTCGGCTATGTCGGCCTGCTCAGCCTCGGCCACGCCATGTTCTTCGCCGCCGGGCTCTATGGCGCTGGTCTCGCCGTCATCCATCTCGGCTGGAGCGTGCCTTTGGCTTTCCTCGCCGGCATCGCCTGCGGCGCGCTGCTGGCACTTGTGATCGGCCTGCTGGCGCTGCGCACCACCGGCGTCGCCTTCATGATCGTCACCATGATGTTTGCGCAGGTGTTTTACCTCGTCATCCTCTATTTCGCCGCCTGGACCGGCGGCGACCAGGGTCTGGTCGTGCCGCAGCCGGCGCGGGTTCTGGCCTTCGGCGCGACATCGCTCGACCTAACCAACCCGACCGTGCGCTACATGAGCGCGCTGGCGCTGTTCTCGGTCGTGCTGCTGATCACCCTCGCCATCGTCCGCTCCCGCTATGGCCGCGTGCTGGTCGCGGTGCGCGAGAACGAGGAGCGCACGAAAATGCTGGGCTACGACACCTTCTCCAACAAGCTGATCGCCGTCGTCGTCTCCGGCACCATCTGCGCCGCCTCGGGTGCGGCCTATGCGCTGCTGTTCGGCTATGTCGGCTCGAGCTTTGCCTCGGTGCAGTATTCCATCCTGCCGCTGCTCTGGGTGCTGCTCGGCGGCGCCGCCACGACGCTGGGCGCGCTGCTCGGCACGGTGTTCATGTACTATGTCATCGACACCGCCAGCGGCTACACCTCCGCCTATCTCCTGATCGTCGGTATTGCGCTCATCCTGCTGGTGCTGTTTTTCCCCAAAGGCATTCTGGGCACCATCCGCCAGCGCTGGCTCGGGTGGCTCCCATGATGCCGTTGCTGACCACCAAAGGCCTGGCGCGCAGTTTCGGCGGCCTGCGCGCCGTCGACGGTGTCGATTTTCAGCTGATGCCGGGCGAGATCCGCGCCGTCATCGGCCCCAATGGCGCCGGCAAAACCACCTTCGTCAGCCTGGTCAGCGGCCGCATTCAGCCATCGTCCGGCATGATCGTCTTCGACGGCGCCGACATCACCAGCCAGCCGGCCTATCTCAGGGTGCGCCGGGGCATCGCCTACACCTTCCAGATCACCAGCGTCTTCGCCAACCTCTCTGCCTACGATAATGTCGCGCTGCCGGTGCAGCGCACGCTGACCGATGCCCGCTCGAAAGGTGCGGTGCGCACCGGCGTCATGGCCGCGCTGGAACGCACCGGACTGGCCGGCCGCGCCCATATGCCGGCCGGCCAGCTTTCCTACGGCCACCAGCGCCTGCTGGAAGTCGCGATAGGCCTGGCGCTTAAGCCGCGGCTTTTGATCCTCGACGAGCCGACGCAGGGGCTGGCCGACAGCGAGATCGACAATTTCATCGGACTGGTGCGCGAGATTGCCAAGAGCGCCACCGTGCTCCTGATCGAGCACAACATGCCGGTCGTCATGCAGCTGGCCGACCGCATTACGGTCTTCAACGCCGGCAAGATCCTGGCCGAAGGCACGCCCGAACAGGTTCGCGCCAACACACAGGTGCAGGAAGCCTATCTGGGGACGGCGCCATGAGCGAAGCCCCCAAGACTGAGGCCCCCAAGACTGAGGCCCACAAGACTGAAGCCCACGAGACTGAAGCGCTGACTATCTCCAGGCTCGACTGCTTCTATGGCGAGGTTCAGGTGCTCTATGGGCTCGACCTAGTGCTCAACAAGGGCGAGGTGCTGTGCCTGTTCGGTCGCAACGGCGCCGGCAAGACGACGACGCTGAAAGCGATCATGGGGCTGGTTCGGTCGAGCGCCGGTTCGATCCGGCTCGCCGGCAAGGAGTTGACCGGCCTGCCGGCGCATGAGGTGCCCAAGGCCGGCGTCGCCTATGTGCCCCAGGGCAGGCGGCTGTTCGCCGAGATGACGGTGGCGGAAAACATCGAGATCGGCCTGATGGCGCGCGGCAAGGGAAGAGCGACGCGCGAGAGCGTGCTCGACCTCTTCCCGCTGCTGCGCCAGCGGCTGCGGCAGCGCTCCGGCACTTTGTCCGGTGGCGAACAGCAGATGCTGGCCATGGCCCGCGCGCTTTGTCTGGAGCCGCAGGTGCTGTTGCTAGACGAGCCGACGGAGGGGCTGATGCCGTCGATGATCGCCAAAATCCGCGAGACGGTGGTGAAGCTGCGTGAGCTAGGTGTCTCCACCATTCTGGTCGAACAGCGCGTCGACGCCGTGCTGTCCGTCGCCGACCGCGTCTGCTTCATCGAGAACGGCCGCAACCGCGAGACCGTCGATGTCGAGCAATTGCGCGCCGACCCATCGGCAGTCAGGCGCTATGTCGGCGTCGGCTGATCAGCCGAAAAACAGGAACCCGGCGATCAAAAAGATCGGGATCAGCACCAGCCCTGACCATGCCATGTAGCCGAAGAAGCCCGGCATCTTCACACCGCGGTGTCGGGCAATGGCGTAGACCATGAAGTTGGGTGCATTGCCGATATAGGTGTTGGCGCCCATGAACACCGCGCCGGCCGAGATCGCAGCCAGCGTCGAGGCCGCCTCCGTCATCAGGTGCCGCGCGTCGCCGCCTGCGAGTTCGAAAAACACCAGATAGGTCGGCGCATTGTCGAGGAAGGACGACAGCCCGCCGGTCAGCCAGAAATAGGCGAGATCATTGGGCTGGCCGGTGGGCGACGTCACCAGCGCCACCAGCGGCGCCAGCGCGCCGTCATGGCCGGCGCGAAGGATGGCAATTACCGGCACGATGCAGATGAAGATGCCGGCAAACAGTTTCGCCACCTCCGCGATCGGGCCCCAGGTGAAGCCGTTGGCCTCGCGATGGCTCTTGAGTGACACGACAAGCGACAGTCCGGCGAGCCCCAGGATAATGGCGTCGCGCGCCAGGTTCGGCAGTTCGAGGCTGACGCCCAGCACTGAAAAGCTCACGCCCGGCTTCCATGCTGCGGACAGCAGGATGGCCGCGATGACGCCAGCCAGCAGCGGCAGATTGGCCAGGCCGCGAAGGCGCACCTTTGTATCCGGCGTCGGATCCTTGATCTTCGGCGCGCCGCCTTCACGGCGATGCAGCATGATGTCGATGGCCAGGAAGACAAACAGCACCAAGCCGCCGGTGAACAGCGTCTCGCGCCAGAGGTTCGCCGTCGTCCAGAAGAAGTCGACGCCGCGCAGGAAGCCGACGAACAATGGCGGGTCGCCCAAGGGCGTCAGCGAGCCGCCGATGTTGGACACCAGGAAGATGAAGAAGATGACGACATGGGCGTTGAACTGCCGGTTGTCGTTGGCGCGCAGCATCGGCCGGATCAGGATCATCGAGGCGCCGGTGGTGCCGATCACCGAGGCCAGCATTGCCCCGACGAGCAGCAGCCCGGCATTGACCAGCGGCGTGCCATGGATGTTGCCGGCCACAAGGATGCCGCCCGAAATGGTGTAGAGCGCGAACAGCAGGATAATGAACGACATGTATTCGGTGAGCAGCGTGTGCAGCACGGCTTCACCGGCTACCGGAACGCCGAATGCAACCATCAGCGGGATGACCGCCAGCGCTGCCCAGCCGGCGGCGATCTTGCCGTAATGATGCTCCCAGACATGGTGGAACAGCAGCGGTCCGGTGGCGATCGAGAGCAGCAGGCCAGCGAAAGGCAGCGCCCACCACAGCGACATGGCAGCATCGGGCAGACCGCGGGCCTCGGCCGCGAAGGCCATTTGCGGAGACGCAGCGGAAGCGAGTACACCTGCCGCGAAAGCCTTCCCCAACTGTGTGCAGCCCCCTCGATGCGTCACGATCCAGTCACTCCGAGATCGGGTCTTCGAGCCTCACCCCGGCATCGCGCATCCTCTTCAGCATCGCCTCGACCGAACCGTTGAGATCGATGCCGCGGCACGCGTCGAGCCGCACCGTCGTCTTGAAGCCTTGCTTGACCGCGTCGAGGGCCGAGAAGGCGACGCAGAAGTCGGTCGCCAGGCCAACCAGGGTCACGGTGCCGATGCCGCGCTCCTTGAGGTAGCCGGCGAGCCCGGTCGGCGTCTTGTGGTCGTTCTCGAAGAAGGCGGAGTAGCTGTCAATATCGGGGCGGAACCCCTTGCGGATCACCAGCTCGGCCTTGGTCCAGGCGAGCCCCGAGTGAAAATCCGAACCGAGGCTGCCCTGGATGCAATGGTCGGGCCACAGAGTCTGCGGCCCATAGGGCATCTCGATTGCGCTGAAGGGCTGCGCCCCCGGATGGCTGGAGGCAAAGCTCGAATGTCCGGCCGGGTGCCAGTCCTGAGTCAGCACGACATGCTCGGCATGCCGGATCAGATCGTTGACCAGCGGCACGATTTCGTCGCCGCCGGCAACCGCCAGTGCGCCGCCGGGGCAGAAGTCGTTTTGCAGGTCGATGACAACAAGCGCTTCGTCGGCCATGGCGCCTCTCCTCTTCTACGTCTCGAACGGGGGATCGAGTGAAATACGCCGCTGATGCGACCGGATGCAGAAACTCGACCGGATGGCCGCCTGCGTCAACCTCCTACAGCGCCGCGCGTCCCCTTCGGACGCGCAAAGGACGCTGTAGCACTTTACTTTGCGCAGGATCCTTTCCGAAAATCGATTCCGATTTTTGGGGATCATGCGCGGACGTAACAAATGCATGGCGGCCGGGTTCCCTTAAACTCCGGCTTTGACAATTTCCGCCAGCTTGATATCATTTGCATACGAATGAATTTGGCCTGATCAGACATTGGCGGGGTTCGGGAAGACCCCACCTTTTGAAGGTCCCAATGGGAAGGCCTATTTTTTTGGAAGGCAAAGCGTGATCCGTTACGCGAAACCCGCCACGCTCGACGAGGCGCTCGCTCTGCTGGGCGAGGGCGCCTGGCGCGTGCTTGCCGGCGGCACCGATTTCTATCCGGCGCAGGGCGCCAAACCGTTCCGCGACAATGTTCTCGATATTAACGGCCTGGTCTCGCTGCGCGGCATTGCCGAGACCGAAACCCATTGGGTTTTGGGCGCCCGCACCACCTGGACCGACCTTGTCCGCCATCCATTGCCGGCGGCTTTCGATGCGCTGAAGCAGGCCGCGCGCGAAGTGGGCTCCCTGCAGATCCAGAATGTCGCCTCGATCGCCGGCAATCTCTGCAATGCTTCGCCTGCCGCCGATGGCGTTCCGGGACTGCTGGTGCTGGACGCCGAGGTCGAGCTGCGCTCTGCAGCCGCGACGCGTCATCTGCCGCTGCAGCAGTTCATTCTCGGCAACCGCCGCACCGCTTTGCTGCCGGGCGAACTGGTCACCGCCATCCGCATCACGAAGCGGGCCTCTGCCGGCACGTCGGCCTTCGTCAAGCTCGGTGCGCGGCGTTACCTCGTCATCTCCATCGCCATGGTGGCGGCGCGCCTCGTTGCCGAGAGTGGCATAGTCATGGAAGCCGCTGTCGCGGTCGGGTCCTGCTCGGCCGTCGCCAGGCGGCTCGCCGCTGTCGAAGCCGTGCTGGTGGGCAAGCCTGTCGGCCCGGCACTCGCCGATGCTCTCCTGTCCGCGCCGATGGCCGAGCTCTCGCCGATTGCCGACGTGCGCGGCAGCGCCGAATACCGGCTCGACGCAGCGCGCGAGCTTGTCGCTCGCGCCGTGCTGGGAGCCTGCGGGCTGACGAACGACAACAGCATGGTGGCGGCATGAGCCACTCCGAGATGATTGAAGCCCTGCCCGACCTCGTGCCGGGCCTCGGCATCGAGCGCGCCGAGATCGCCTTCGCCGTCAATGGCGCCGCCGTCTCGGTCAATGTGCCGCCGCTGCGCCGGCTGTCGCAGGTTTTGCGCGACGAATTGCAGCTGACGGGCACCAAGGTTGGCTGCGATGCCGGCGATTGCGGCGCCTGCACGGTGCTGGTCGACGGCGACGCCGTCTGCGCCTGCCTGATGCCGGCGGCCTCCGCAGCCGGGACGTCCGTAACGACCGTCGAAGGCCTCGCCGATGGCCTTCTCTCGGCGCTGCAGGCGTCCTTCCTGGCACATGGCGCCGCGCAATGCGGCATCTGCACGCCGGCGCTGCTGGTCGCGGCAACGGCGCTGCTGGATGGCACACCGAATCCGACCGAGACCGAGGTGCAGGATGCGCTGGGTGGCATCCTGTGCCGTTGCACCGGCTACAGAAAGATCATTGCGGCAGTGATGGATGCGGGACGGTTCGAGACGTCGACCGACGGCGCTGCCCCTCATCCGCCTGCCGGCACCTTCACCCCGTATAGTGACGGCGAGAAGGGAAGTGCTCCAGCGCCGACGCTCCCCGCTCCCCGTTCTTCACGGGGAGAGGGTAAGGGTGAGGGGCAGCGCCAACGTCATTCGTTGGAATTCAACTTTGAACGTAGAATGCCAACCACAGGGAATGCTGTAGGCGCCTCCCCGGTCCGGCTCGACGGCGTGCCAAAAGTCACCGGCGCTGAAAAATTCGGCGGCGATGCCTTTCCCGCCGATGCGCTGGCTGTGCTGGTGGTCCGCTCGCCGCATTATCATGCCGGCTTCGCCTTCGGCGACCTGGAGGGCTGGGTGAAGTCGCATCCCGGCATCGCCGGCGTCTTCACCGCCGCCGACATCCCGGGAAAAAACTGTTTCGGCGTCATCGGTCCGTTTGCCGACCAGCCGGCGCTGGCCGAAGGCTTTGCGCGGCTGCGCGGCGAGGCAGTGGCGCTGGTCGCCGGCGAGCGCGAGGCCATGCTCGATCTCGACCTCCAGGATTTCCCGGTCCGCTGGACCGAGCTGCCGCATTTTCTGCAGCCCGGCGACGCGCAGGCAGAAGGGGCTGCGCTCATCCACGCGAACCGCCCGGCCAATTTGTTGACCAAGGGCTTTGTCGAGCGCGGCGACCCCGAGACGGCGCTTGGCGAGGCTGCTTACACGGTGTCCGGTGCCATCGACACCTCCTATGTCGAGCACGCCTATATCGAGCCGGAAGCCGGCCATGCCTACATGGACGGCGACACGCTGGTCGTCGTCGCCTGCACCCAGGCCCCCTATATGGACCGTGACGAAACGGCAAAGGTGCTCGGTCTTGCCGTCGACAAGGTGCGCATCGTGCCGACCGCGACCGGCGGCGGCTTCGGCTCGAAGCTCGACGTGTCGCTGCAGCCGCTCATCGGCCTTGTGGCACTGAAAACCGGCCGGCCGGCGGCGCTTGCCTACACCCGCACCGAATCGATGATGTCGACCACCAAGCGCCACCCCGCCGAGATGAAGGCGACCATCGGCACTGACGCCGAAGGCCATGTCACCGGCATGATCTTTTCCGGCGATTTCAACACCGGCGCCTATGCCAGTTGGGGGCCGACTGTCGCCAACCGCGTGCCGGTGCATGCCTCCGGTCCCTATGCGACGCCGAATTACCGCGCCGAAGGCCGCGCCATCCACACCCACGGGCCGATTTCCGGCGCCTTCCGTGGCTTCGGCGTGCCGCAGGCGACGATCATGCAGGAGACGCTCTATGATGAGCTTGCCGGCAAGCTCGGCATGGACCGGCTCGATTTTCGCCTGAGAAACTGCCTTCGGAACGGATCCGAAACGGTTACCGGACAGCGACTGGAGTCGGGAGTCGGTATCTTCGAGTGCCTCGACTCCTTGCGGCCGCATTGGGCTCGCGCGAAGGTCGACGCAGATACATTCAACAATGCCAATACGAGCAAAAGGCGCGGCGTCGGCATCGCGTCCTGCTGGTATGGCTGCGGCAACACCTCGCTGCCCAATCCGTCGACCATAAGGGTCGGTATCTCGCCAGACGGCGACGTCATCCTGCACCAGGGCGCCGTCGATATCGGCCAGGGCTCCAACACCGTCATCGCCCAGATCTGCGCCGACGCACTCGGCCTGCCGCTGGAAAAATTCAAGCTGAGAAGCGCCGACACCGCGATCAGCCCGGACGCCGGCAAAACATCGGCCTCGCGCCAGACTTTTGTCACCGGCAAGGCGGCCGAAAAAGCCGGCCGCGCCTTGGGCGAAAAGATCCTGCGTTTTGCCAATGTCTCGGAGAAAGCTGCCCTGCAATTGGACGGTCCGGTGATCGTCATTCGCGAGGGCGAAGCCACTCGGCGCATCGATCTCCCCGCCCTCGATGTCGATGCGGGCGGTTTCGTCTTCCGCGCCGAGGAGACCTACGATCCGCCGACGCTGCCGCTCGATGCCAAGGGCCAGGGCAAGCCTTACGCCGTCTATGGCTATGGCGCGCAGATCGCCGAACTCGAAGTCGATCTCAAGCTCGGCACGGTGAAGCTCTTGAAAATCACCGCCGCGCACGATGTCGGCAAGGCTATCAACCCGCTGCTGGTCGAAGGCCAGATCGAAGGTGGCATCGCGCAAGGCATCGGCATGGCGCTGATGGAGGAATACATCCCCGGTCGCACCGAGAATTTGCACGACTATCTCATCCCGACCATCGGCGATGTGCCTGAGATCGAGCACATATTGATCGAGGTTCCCGATCCGGAGGGACCGTTCGGCGCCAAGGGCCTGGGCGAGCATGTGCTGATCCCGACCGCACCCGCCATCCTCAACGCCATACGCCACGCCACCGGCGTTCTCATCACCAAGGTTCCGGCGACGCCGGCGCGCATCCGCGCCGCCATCCGCGAAAAAGATGGCATCCGCGACAAGGAGGCACGCCGATGAGCGAGCTTGCCGAACGCTTCGAAACCCACGATCCGGGCGAAAAGCTGGTGGCGGAAAAGATCCGCTGCGATGCCTGTCCGGTGATGTGCTACATCGCCGATGGCCGCACCGGCGCCTGCGACCGCTACGGCAATGTCGGTGGCCGCATCGTGCGTATGGACCCGCTGACCATCCTCGACCATGCGGCAGAGAGCGGCGCCGCGGTCGTGCCTTTCACTGCCGAGGGCGAGCAATGGGACGGCGAACTGGTCAACACCGGCCGCCGCTTCGTCACTGCAATCGGCGCCGGCACCACCTATCCCGACTACAAGCCGGCTCCCTTCATCGTCAGCCAGGAGGTCGAGGGGGTCGATCTGGTGACCGTGGTCACCGAAGGCATTTTTTCGTACTGCGGCGTCAAGGTGAAGATCGACACCGACCGCCATCTCGGTCCCGAAACGGCAATCGTGCGCGCGCAAGGCGAGCCGATCGGCCACGTCACGACAGGCGAATACGGCTCGCAGATGCTGTCGCTCGGCGGAGTGCATCATTTGACCGGTGGCTCTAAGGCCGAAGGCCGGGCAACCTGCGACGCGATGCTCAGTCTGTGCAATCGCAAGCCGGTCGAACTGACCATCGATGGCGGCGCCACCATCATCGTCGAAGCCGGCAAACCACCTGTCATCGACGGCAAGCAGGAACACCGTATGCGGGTCGGCTGCGGGTCGGCCACCATCGGCATGTTCGCCACGCAATGGCGCGGCCTTGTCGACGAGGTGGTGGTGGTCGACGACCATATCACCGGCGTCGTCTCCGAGCATCAGGCCGGCAAGGTGCTGGGCTGGCAGGATACCGGCATCAAGATCATCGGCCGCCGTTCGACGCCGGGCCGCTATTTCAAGGTTTCCGAGCCCGGCCTCGGCTGGGGCGGCACCTCGATTTCCGACCCGCTGTCGATCCTCGGCGAATGGAACGCCAAGAAGGGCGCCCGCCCCGGCCTGTCGCTGCTGATGGTGTCGACCACCGGCGAGCAGTTCGCCTATTACGAGCTCGACGACGAGTTGAAGCCGGTGGAAAAACCGTTCCCCGAGCGGCTGCAGAAATCGGTCGGCCTGATCGAGGACAATTGCGAGCCGGCGCTCTGCACCGTGCTGTTCATCGGCGGCGCCGGCGGTTCGCTGCGCGCCGGCGTCACCGAAAACCCGGTCAATCTCACCCGCTCGGTGCAGGGCTTGAATACCTATGTTACCGTTGGCGGCGCGCCGGTCTATGTCTGGCCGGGCGGCGGCATCACGCTGATGGTCGACGTCATGCGCGTGCCGGAAGGCGCCTTCGGCTATGTGCCGACGCCGGCGCTGGTGGCGCCGATCGAATTCACGCTACGCCGCGACGACTATGTCCGGCTGGGCGGCTACGAGGCCGAGATACGCAGCGTCGAGGATATCGTTGCCAAAGGCGGCGAATATCTCAACCCGCGCCGCGGCTCAGGCGCCGAGGCCCACAATCCATGGCCGCCGCTGGCGCAGTTGCGCCGCGTCGGCTCGAACGGGGCCTCTTGATGCAAGGCCCGCAAGTCCACTGGCTGCAGGACGGCAAGCGGCTGCACCTCAACCACGGGCCGATCGACCTGATCGTCGAGGCCTTTGGTGAGGCGGCTGAGTGTCGTGCCGCCTACGATCAGGCGATCGAGCGCTTCCAGACGATCCTGATCGAGTTGGTCGAGGAGCTTCCCGAATTGCGGCTGCCGGCATTTTTCCTGGCGCCGCGCACCTTCGCCGGCCCGACCGCGCGGCGCATGGAAGCAGCCGTCATGCCGTTGGCGGAATGCTTCATCACGCCGATGGCCGCCGTCGCGGGATCGGTAGCCGACGAAATGCTCTCGGCATTGCTTGCCGGTCGCAAGCTCGACCGGGCCTATGTCAACGATGGCGGCGACAGCGCCCTCCATATCGGCAAGGGCCAGTCGATGAACCTGGCGATCGCCGGCACCGGCAACGGCATGGCCGACCGCCTCACCATTCGCTCGGCGGACGGCGTGCGCGGCGTCGCCACCAGCGGCTGGCGCGGCCGTTCGTTCTCGCTTGGCATCGCCGACGCCGTCACCGTGCTGGCGCGCACCGGCGCCGAGGCCGATGCGGCGGCGACACTCATTGCCAACGCCGTCGACCTGCCCGGCAATCCCGCCATCAAGCGCATTGCCGCGCAGGAACTGGCGCCCGACAGCGATCTCGGCGCACGGCTGGTGACACAAGCCGTCGGCATGCTCGCGCGTGACGATGTGGAGCGGGCGCTGGACAATGGCCTTGCCGTCGCCGAAGATTTTCGCCGGCGCGGCCTGATTGCCGCATCGGCGCTGTTTCTAGGTGGGGAAGCGCGCATCAGTGGTTCCATGGCGCTTGCCGCGCCCAACAAAAATCCAGGGAAGGAAGTTGCCCATGCCTGAGTTTCCGATCCGCAAGATTGCGGTTCTGACCGAAGAGATTTTTCACGATGGCGGCCCGGTCGCAGCTGCGCCGCGCCGCCGCGCGGCGGCCGTGGCGCTGGTGAAGAACCCGTTCGCCGGCCGCTACGTCGAAGAACTGCAGAGCGCCATGGACGATCTGAAGCCGCTTGGCCTGCTGCTCACCGACAAGCTCATTGCCGCATTGGGCGGCGACATCAAGCAGATCGACGCCTACGGCAAGGGCACCATTGTCGGCTCGTCGGGGGAGCTGGAGCACGGCGCGCTGTGGCACGTTCCTGGCGGCTACGCCATGCGCGAGCGGCTCGGCGACGCCAAGGCGATCGTGCCGTCGGCAACCAAGGTCGGCGCCTTCGGCTCGCGGCTCGACGTACCGCTCGGCCACACCAACGCCGCCTATGTCCGCAGCCATTTCGACGCCATGGAGGTAGGCCTCAGCGACGGGCCTCGCCCCGACGAAATCCTGTTTTGCCTCGCCATGAGCTGCGGCCCGCGCGTGCATGACCGCATGGGCGGCCTCGCGGTTGGCGATATCAAGGCCTGGGACGGCTTGCGATGAGCGGCGGGGACAATCTTCTCAAGCTCGTCGAGGCCGAAGAGCCTGACGATCATGACTACCGCCTGCAGGAGCAGGTCGGCTTCATCCTGCGCAAGGCGCATCAGCGCCATGTCTCGATCTTTGCCGCCCAGATCAGCGACCTGACGCCGCCGCAATTTGCAGCACTCGCCAAGCTGCACGATGTCGGCGAGACCTCGCAGAACCAGCTCGGCACGCTGATCGCCATGGACGCGGCGACGGTCAAGGGCGTCATCGACCGACTGAAAGCGCGCGGCCTGGTCGACCTGACCAAGCACGAGGTCGACAAGAGGCGGCTGCTGGTCAACCTCACGCCAGAGGGACGCGAGGCTATCGAACGGCTGATCCCGTTGGCCCGCGCCATCACCCAGGAGACACTGGCGCCGCTGACGGCCAAGGAAGCGGCCACGTTTATGCGGCTGCTAGCGAAGTTAGCCTGATTTAGGCCCGCAGCCGAGCGCCTTCAGGATCGAAGAATGGCATCGGCGCCACCACCGCGCGGGTCGGCTTGCCGTCAATGTCGATGCTGAGTTCGGTCCCGATGGCGGTGAACGGCAGCCGCAAATGCGCCGTCGCCAGAACTTTGCCTAAGGAATAGCCGTGATCGCTGTAGGTGACGACGCCGGCATCCTCGCCGTCGGCGAAAACCCTGGCATCCGTCGCGGCCGGCTTGTCACCGTCGAGAATCAGCCCGGTCCAGCGTTCGTCGAGCCCCTTGTCGCGAATTTTGAGCAATGCCTCGCGGCCGATGAACTCGCCCTTGTCGAACTTGATCCAGCGATCGAGCCCGACATGGAAGGGCGTACGGCTCTCGTCCATGTCGATGCCATGCGCCGGATAGGCCTTTTCCAGCCCGAGCGTGAACATGGCCAGCACGCCGTATGGCTTCAAGCCGAAATCGCCGCCGGTCCGCACCAGCGCGTCCCAGACGGAAGTCGCCTCGTCCGCCGGCACGAACAGTTCGAAGCCGAGCTCGCCGGTCACCCCGGTGCGTGAGATCAGGACTTTGGTCTCGCCGACGCGCCCTGAAGTGAACGCCCAGCGTTTCAACTCATCGAGATCGGCATCCGAAACCAGTGCTTTCAGCAGCTCGCGGGAGCGCGGCCCCTGTATGGTCGGGAAGGCGACGGCCGCGGTGATGTCGGTGACATAGGCCTTTCGCGCTTCAGCATGATGCTGCAGCCAGGGCAGCATCTTCAGCCGGTTGACCGAGCCGGTCACCAGCATGAAATGCTCAGGCGCCAGCCGGAACACGGTGAGGTCGTCCATGATGCCGCCATCGTCGCGGCAGACGGTGGAATAGCGCACCTGGCCGGGGCTCATCGCGGCCGCATCGTTGACGATAACGTGGTTGACCAGCGCCTCCGCTTCCGGCCCCTTGATGTCCATCTTGCCCATGGTGCTGAGATCCTGCACGCCGACATTCTTGCGCGTGTTCAGATGCTCGTCGGCGATGCCGGAATAAGTTTTGGCCGAGACGAAGTCGCCGCCGACCCGGCCCATCGTGGCGCCGAGGCCAACGATGCTGGTGTAGAAAGGGGAGCGCCGCTCAACCAAGAAACTTCTCCGTCATCTCATGAAAACGGCAGCGCCGGGTGGCGCTGCCGAGGTCGGGTTGGCTGAGGGATTAACCCCCGTAGACGTCGAAGGCGAAGTACTTGTCGTTGATTTCCTTGTACTTGCCGTTGGCGCGCAGCGCCTCGATTGCGGCATTGAACTTGTCGGCAAGTTCCTTGTTGCCCTTTTGCAGGGCGATGCCGACGCCGGGGCCGTGAATGGCCGGATCGGCGGTCAGCGTGCCGAGCAATTTGCAGCAGGCGCCATCGGGCTTCTTCAGCCATTCGGTCAGGATGATCGAGCCGTCCATCATCGCGTCGAGCCGGCCATTGGCCATGTCGGTGCGGGCGTCGTCGCCCGTCGGATAGGCTTTCACGGTCGAGCCGGAGTATTTCTGCTCGGCGAAATTCTGGTGGATGGTTGCGCTCTGCACGCCCAGCACCTTGCCCTTCAGATCGTCCGGCGATGTGCCGGCGATGGTCGAATCCTTCGGCACGGCGATGGCCGGCGGCGTCTGGTAATATTTGTGGGTGAACTCGACCTTCTCGGCCCGTTCCGGCGTGATGGTGATGTTGATGATGGCGTCGAACTTGCCGGCCTGCAGCGCCGGAATGGAACCATCGAAATCCTGTACGGAGAATTCGCACTCGGCCTTCATCTCGGCACACAGCGCCTTGCCGAGGTCGATGTCGAAGCCGCCCAGCGTGCCGTCCGAATTGGCATAGTTGAAAGGCGGATAGGCGCCCTCGGTCCCGATCCTGAGTTTCTCGGCGGAGGCAGCACCGGTCCCAAGCAGCAGGGCGGCGGAAGCGGCAAGCACGAAACGACCGAAAAGACGCATGTTCCTGATCTCCGTTGACTAAGCAATTCCAGGGAAGGTGTTGGCGGTTTCCCGTCCGGAATTGCGCGAAAACAAGGATAGAAGTCTATGGTCTTTTGCAGGCCCCACGGAGACGGAAACGACATGCTCTGCGGCGATCACGGCGCGGCAAGCCGTCCTTCCCCAGGAATCTTACTGTGATCTAAATTACAGACCGATCATGGACATGGACGCATGTTCAGCTGGAAGTAGACGGTCGTGGGAGGGACCTGGGGATGGACCAGCAGGAATTCGTGCAGGAAGCCGCGCAGCGGCGCATAGACGACGACATCGCCAAGCGCATCAAGGTTCACCAGGCCAACATCGAGCGGCTCGAAACCGCAAGGGAAAGCGCCGGCAATCTCGAGGCGGCCGTCGCCAACCGGCCGCTGGTGATGCTGGCGCAGGGCGATTCCTGGTTCGACTATCCGCTCACCGGCAACGGCTTTCCGTTCGTCGACACCGACGTGATCGCGCAGCTGCGCCGCATCGGCTCGATGCCGCCGACCATCCTCAACCTTGCCCATCATGGCGATGCGGCGACCGACGAGATGTCGCTGCCCAAGCAGCAGCGCATGATCGCCGCCCTGCGCAACAAGGCCAACTGGCTGGACGGCAAGCCCGATGCCATCCTGTTCTCTGCCGGTGGCAACGACATTGCCGGCGACCAGTTCTGCATCTTCCTCGACTTCAATGACGGCCACGCCCCCGGGCTGAACAAGAACCGCTTCACCAAGGCGCTCGGCATGGTCGAGGCCTGCTATCTCGATTTGTTCGCGCTGCGCGACCGCGTCGCGCCAGGCGTGCCGATCTTTGGCCATTGCTATGATTTCCCGATCCCGAACGGAGCGCATCCGTCCTGTGTCGGCCCGTGGCTGAAACCGTCGCTCGATTTCTGCAACTGGACGGTCGCCAAGGGCACGGTCATCGTTCACGACGCGCTGGCGGCGTTCCGCGATGTGGTGAAGCGCCTGGCCGACGATCCCAACAACAATTTCCATCTGGTCGACACGCAGGGAACGTTGAAGGTGGCCGACTGGGCCAACGAACTGCATCCCGATCCCGCCGGCTTCAAGAAGATCGCGCAAAAATTCGCCGATGCGCTGAAGGCCAAGCTGCAGACCTGACGCGGCTCGGGCCTGTCGGCTGTCAGGTTCCGAACAGCTCTTTGGCTTGTTCATCGGTGTAGTAACCAAGCCTGATGTCTTCGGCGACCAGTTTCGGGTCGCGCTGACGCGGATCGCCATAGCCGCCACCGCCCGGTGTGCCGACGCGCACGCGGTCGCCGGCCTTGAGCGCGATGTCCTGTTCCTTGGACAGATGCGGCGGCACATGTGCCTCGCCGTCGCGGAACACGGTCACCGTGTTCACCGCGCCGTCCTTGCCGCCGAGCGCGCCTTGCGGGCCGAAACGGCCATGGTCCATGACGAAGGACGCGCGCGCCTCTCCTCGCAATATCTCGACCTCATAGGCGAGGCCGAAGCCGCCGCGCTGCTTGCCGGCGCCGCCCGAGCCTTCGCGCAAGGCATAGTGGCGGTAGAGCACAGGAAACGCCTGCTCCATGATCTCGACCGGCGGTGATTTGGAAATGCCGATGGTCGAGCAGCCATTGGTCAGCCCGTCATGGCCTGAATTGCCGCCATAGCCGCCGCCGGAGATCTGATACATCACATAGTCGCGGCCGCGCGCCGGATCGTTGCCGCCCAGCGCGAAATTGCCGCTGGAGCCGGCGGGCGCGGCCGTCACCTTGTCCGGCAGCGCCTGCACCATCGCGGCGAACACCGCCTCGGCGATGCGCTGCGAGACTTCAGCCGCGCAGCCCGAGACCGGCCGCGGGTATTTGGCGTCGAGGAAGGTGCCTTCCGGCCGCTTGACGATCAGGGGCTCGAAGGCGCCGGCGCTGATCGGCACATCAGGAAAAATATGGCGCATGGCGAGATAGACCGACGACAATGTCGTCGCCAGCACGCTGTTCATCGGCCCCGCGCATGGTTTTGACGAGCCGGTAAAATCGAAGGTCAGCGTGTCGCCCTGCTTCTCGACGGCGAGCGCGATGGTCAGCGGTTCGTTGACCACGCCGTCCGAGTCGACAAAGGCCTTCGAACTGTATGTGCCGTCGGGGATGGCGGAGATGTTGGCGCGCATCTGCTCGGCGGCGCGGCGACGCAGTTCGGCGATCGCCCCGACGACAGTTTCGTCGCCGTAACGATCGAGGATTCCATTGAGCCGGTCCTGACCGATCAGCAGTGCTGCGGCCTGCGCTCTTATATCGCCGATGCGCTGGTCGGCGACGCGGATGTTGGAGCAGATGATGGCGTAGATTTCCGTGTCCAGCACGCCCTTCTTGAACAGCTTGACCGGCGGCAGCCGCAGGCCTTCCTGCTCGACGGCTGTGGCGGAAGCGGAGAAGCCGCCCGGCACCGAGCCACCGATATCGGGCCAGTGGCCGGTATTCGATAGCCAGCAAAATATCTTGCCGTCGCGGTAGACCGGCATGGCGAAGCGCACGTCCATCAGATGCGTGCCGCCGAGATAGGGATCGTTGACGATGTAGATGTCGCCGGGTTCCGGCGGCAGGCAACGGCCGTTGGCGATCATCTCGATCACCGTCCTGGTCGAATACTGCATGACGCCGACGAACACCGGCAGGCCCTGGCTGCCTTGTGCGATCAGCGAGCCGTCGACGGCGGAGTAGATGCCGTCGGAGCGGTCATTGGCCTCGGCAATGACCGGCGAGAAGGCAGCGCGGGAGAAAGTAAGATCCATTTCGTCGCAGACCTGCTGCAATGCAGCCTGCAGAACCGAAAGCGTGATGGCGTCGAGCTTTTGCATCTCAGGCCTCGCCAATGTCGATGATGATGTTGCCGTCGGCGTCCGATCTTGCGCGGTCGCCGGGTTCGAGCACGGTGGTCGCATCCATCTGTTCGAGGATCGCCGGCCCTTCGATGACGGCATCGAGCGGCAACTTTTCGCGTGCGTATATCGGCGTATCGTGCCAGCGTCCTGCGTACCAGACAGGCCTTGTTTCGCGCAGTGCCTCGTCTAGCGTCTTTGTACGTCCGGCCGGGTCGATCAGCCGTGACAGGTCGATCGCCGGCCGCACGCCCGTCACCGACGTGTTGAGGTTGACCAGATTGGCGCGGATCTCCGGCAACTCGACCTTGAAGCGGGCGAAATAGGCTTTTTCGAACAGCGCCTGCAACTCCTGCCTTGTCACCGATGAAGACGGCAACGGCACGTTGATGATGTGGGTCTGGCCGACAAACTGCATGTCGGCAGAGTGCGTAACGCGGATCGTTTCCGGCTTCACCGCTTCCTTGCCGATCAGTTCCTCGCCTTCCCAGCGGTGACGTTCCAGCACCTCGCGAAGCCGGGCCTCATCAAGCACGGCGACCGGCTGGTTGATGGTGTTGACGAAGTCATGACGCAGATCGGCGACGACGCAGCCGAGCGCGTTGGTGATGCCCGGACGGGCCGGCACCAGCACGCGGGGCAGGCCGAGTTCGCGCGCCAGGGCGGAGGCATGCAACGGCCCGGCGCCGCCGAAGGCGAACAGCGCGAAATCGCGCGGATCATGGCCGCGCGACACCGAGACCATGCGGATGGCGCCGGCCATCTTCATGTTGCCGAGGCGCAGCACCGCGCCCGCCGCTTCGACGCCGGAGAGGCCGGCGGCCTTGCCTATTCTGTCTTCGAAGATCCCGGTGACCCGCTCGACGGTGACCGGATTTTCGACCGCCAGCAGCTTCTTCGGCGCCAGCCGGCCCAGCACCAGATTGGCGTCGGTGATGGTCGGCTCGGGTCCACCACGACCGTAGCAGATCGGGCCGGGATTGGCGCCGGCACTTTCCGGGCCGATCTGGATCAGCCCGGCCGCATCGACCCGGGCGATGGAGCCGCCGCCGGCACCGACCGTATGCACCGCCACCATCGGCACGTGGATCGGCATCGCATATTCGATCTCGATCTCGTTCGAGACGGCGGGCTCCGCATTGCGGATCAGCGCCACATCGGTCGAGGTGCCGCCCATGTCGTAGGTGACGAGGTTTTCAAAGCCGGCGCGCTTGCCCGTATAGGCGGCGGCGATGACACCCGAGGCTGGTCCGGACATCACGGTCTTGGCCGATTCCCTGGTGACGAAACGGGCCGAGATCATGCCGCCATTGCCGTTCATGATCAGGAAGTCGCGGGCGTAACCTTTGGCGGCCAATTCCTTGCGCAGCCGCTCGACATAACGCTCGAGGATCGGCTGCACCGAGGCGTTGACCGCGGCGGTCACGCCGCGCTCGAATTCGCGGGCTTCCGACAGCAGCGCATGGCCAGTCGTGATGTAGCCGTTCGGCCAAAGCTCGGCGGCGATTTCGGCCGCGCGCCGCTCATGCGAAGGGTTGGCGTAGGAATGCAGGAAATGGATGACCAGGGACTCGCAGCCGGCCACGATCAGCGTCTTCACGGCGTCGCGCATCTCGGTCTCATCGAGCGGGGTGCGCACCGCGCCGGATGCTTCGACGCGCTCCGAGACTTCGAGCCGGAGATCGCGCGGGATGATCGGAACGAAGGTGCCGGTCATGCCATAGGGCTGCGGCCGTGTGCGCCGTCCAAGCTCGATCACGTCGCGAAAACCGCGCGTGGTGATCATGCCGGTTTTCGCCAGCCGGCGTTCCAGAACCGCATTGGTGGTGGTGGTCGTGCCATGCACGATGAGGTCGATGCCGTCTATGGCAAAGCCGGTGGCGCCGAGCGCTGAAACCACGCCGAAAGCCTGGTTGTCGACGGTGGTGGGCGTCTTGGCGATATGCACCTTTCCGCCATCTTTGCCGTCGATCAAAATGAGGTCGGTGAAGGTTCCGCCGACATCGATGCCGGCAACGACGTGACCCAGGGAATCCGGTTGTTGCACCGAAAAATTCTCTTTCATTGTCGAAATCCGAAATGGCGGAACTACGAATATGCCGCAGTTTGGAAAGCTGTTTTAGCGTGGTATCTTGACACAAATATCGTTTGTATACTAATAAATTTGGGACACAAGAGCTCACTGCTTTGGAGTGTGTGAACGGCACGCCGGGACCTGAAGGGTCTGGGCGCGCAGGAAACGGTTTGGCGCCCGCGTAGTGGCTTGGGCAAGACAGAGTTGGATCGATGAACACCACATCCGCACTCAACACCGCCGGCGCCCGTCCGCTGCAGTTCCCGATTCCGGCCAATGTCTATGCCGAAACCGTCGTCTCGGTGAAGCATTACACCGACCGCCTGTTCTCGTTCCGCATCACCCGCCCGCAGTCGTTGCGCTTCCGCTCCGGCGAGTTCGTCATGATCGGTCTGCCCAATGCCGAAAAGCCGGTGTACCGCGCCTATTCGGTCGCCAGCCCGGCCTGGGACGAGGAGCTGGAATTCTTCTCGATCAAGGTGCCGGATGGTCCGCTGACCTCCGAACTGCAGAAGATCCAGGTCGGCGACACCGTCATCATGCGCCAGAAGTCGACCGGCACGCTGGTTGTCGACGCGCTGACCCCGGCAAAGCGCCTGTTCATGATCTCGACCGGCACCGGCATTGCGCCCTTCGCCAGCCTTCTGCGCGACCCCGATACCTACGAAAAATTCGATCAGGTCATCCTGACCCACACCTGCCGCGACAATGCCGAACTGACCTATGGCCAGGAACTGGTGGCCGCGCTCGAGAACGATCCCCTGATCGGCGAACTGACCGGCGGCCGCGTCACCCTCTACAATTCGACGACCCGCGAAGAATCGGCGCGCATGGGCCGCATCACGGCGCTGATCGGCTCGGGCAAGTTCTACGCCGACCTCGGCATCGAGAAGCTCAATCCGGAGACGGACCGCATCATGATCTGCGGCTCGATGCATATGCTGAAGGACGTCAAGGAAATGGCCGAAAGCCTCGGCTTCCATGAGGGCTCGCTCAGCCATCCCTCGACCTTCGTCGTCGAGCGCGCTTTCGTCGGCTGACATCAGCCGGCGCCTCGGCGCCACGTCTTGAATTGACGTTTTGACCATGTGGTCAAAATTCAGCTGCTTTTGCCGCCTTTTTCCGTTATGAGCCCTTGAAGGACTCGTGAAGCATCGATTCACGGGCTATCTTCGGTGTGTGTCGCCCAAGTCCGGGAGCAACGACACGCACCACGACGTAAAATCGTCGAGCGAAAGGGCAGGAGATGAGCAGCACAATCCGCGAAGCCGATCTCGGCGCGTCCAAGGTCACGCCGCTGCCGGCACGTGCGGCCGCCAACACGCCCGTGCCGCAAAGCCACGGTATTGCCCGCAACACCGGCATGCGGCTCGATCTCGGCTTCATGGAATCGGTGCGCTCGGTCAACCGCTCAGCGCTGGAACGCAGGGTCGCCAGCCTCACAAAGCGGCGCTCGATCAAGGCTGACAACCAGGCCGCCTGGCTGCTGCGCGCGGTCTCCTGCATGGATTTGACGACTCTGAATTCCAACGACACCGAAGAGCGGGTGCGCCGCCTATGCGCCAAGGCGATCAACCCGTTCCGTCGCGACATCGTCGAGGGGCTTGGCATCGAGGGCGAGAAAATCCGGCCGGCGGCGGTCTGCGTCTATCATCCCTTCGTCGCGACGGCTGTTGATGCCGTGCGCGGCACCGGCATCCATGTCGCCGCCGTCTCCACCGCTTTCCCGCACGGCCTTGCGCCGCTGTCGACCCGCCTGCAGGAGATCGAGGCTTCGGTGCGCGACGGCGCCGACGAGATCGATGTCGTCATCCCGCGCGGCCTGGTCTTCGGCGCCAAATGGCAGGAGCTCTACAACGAGATCGTCTCGATGCGCGAAGCCTGCAGTGATGCGCATCTCAAGGTTATCCTCGGCACCGGCGACCTCGCCACGCTGCGAAATGTCATGCTGGCCTCGATGGTGGCGATGATGGCGGGCGCCGATTTCATCAAGACCTCGACCGGCAAGGAAAGCGTCAACGCCACGCTGCCCGTCGGCCTCGCCATGGTGCGCGCCATCCGAGCCTATTTCGAGGAGACCGGCTTTCTCATCGGCTTCAAGCCGGCCGGCGGCATCTCTACAGCCAAGGCTTCGCTCGACTGGCTGGTGCTGATGAAGGAGGAGCTCGGCCGGCCATGGCTGGAGCCAGACCTGTTCCGCTTCGGCGCCTCGAGCCTGCTCACCGACATCGAGCGCCAGCTCGAGCACCATCTGACCGGGCATTATTCGGCCAATCACCGCCACGCGATGGCGTGAGGCGGAGAAGGCCTTGAACGTCGAGTTCCTTCGCGCCTCCCTCTGTCCTGCCGGACATCTCCCCCGATTGGGGAGAGATTGGCTAACGTCGGCGATTTCGCCAATTGTCGACGTTTCAGAGCCGACAGGCGCGAAGGCTAATCTCCCTCCTTGTGGGGGAGATGTCCGGCAGGACAGAGGGGGGCGCCACAGAGCGCCTGCCAAGACGATTATCTGGAGCGCGTCATGAACATTCTCGAACGCTATCACGCCATGGAATACGGCCCGGCGCCGGAAGCCCGCACCGAGGCCGATGCCTGGCTTGCCGGACGCGATTTCGGCAAGGCGCTGTTCATCGACGGCGGCTGGAAGGCAGCAGGCGGCGGCAAGACCTTCGAGACCAGCGAACCCTCATCCGGCAAGCTGCTGGCCAAGATCTCCGATGCCGGCGCCGCCGATATCGACGCAGCCGTCGCCGCAGCCACCAGGGCCTTACCGAAATGGTCGGCATCCTCGGGCTACCAGCGCGCAAAAGTGCTTTACGCCATTGGCCGCGCGATGCAGCGTCATCAGCGCCTGTTCGCAGTGCTTGAGTCAATCGACAACGGCAAGCCGATCCGCGAAAGCCGCGACATCGACGTGCCGCTGGCCATCCGCCATTTCATCCATCATACCGGCTGGGCACAGGCGCTGGACAAGGATTTCCCAGGCCACAAGGGTGTCGGCGTCGTCGGCCAGATCATCCCATGGAATTTCCCGCTGCTGATGCTGGCCTGGAAGATTGCGCCGGCGCTCGCCGCCGGCTGCACGGTGGTGCTGAAGCCGGCCGAGTTCACGCCGCTCACCGCCATCCTGTTTGCCGAGATCTGCGAGCGTGCCGGCGTGCCCAAGGGCGTCGTCAACATCGTCCAGGGCGGGCCGGAAGCGGGCGTCGCCATCGTCAACCATCCCGGCATCCAGAAGATCGCCTTCACCGGCTCTTCGGAGGTCGGCAAGATCATCAGGAAAGCCACGGCTGGATCGGGCAAGAAGCTGTCATTGGAGCTTGGCGGCAAATCGGCCTTCATCGTCTTCGAGGACGCCGATCTCGACAGCGCCGTCGAAGGACTGGTCGACGGCATCTGGTTCAACCAGGGCCAGGTCTGCTGCGCAGGCTCGCGGCTTCTGGTGCAGGAAGGCATTGCCGACGCGTTGATCGCAAAGGTCAAGGTCAGGATGAGCCGGCTTCGCGTCGGCAGCCCGCTCGACAAGAACACCGATATCGGACCGCTGGTCGACTTGACCCAACTGGACCGCGTCAAGGGTCTGGTCGCCGAAGGCGCCAGACAGGGCGCCGTCTGCTGGCAGCCCGACGCGGTGCTGCCGTCTTCCGGCTACTACCACCTGCCGACGCTCGCCACCGGTGTTTCGCCGGCAAATATATTGGCGCAGGAAGAGGTGTTCGGTCCGGTTCTGGCCACCATGACCTTCCGCAACACCGAGGAAGCGATCGAGCTTGCCAACAACACGCGCTATGGGCTGGCCGCCTCGGTGTGGAGCGAAAACATCAACCTCGCGCTGCATGTCGCGCCGCAGCTGAAGGCCGGCGTCGTCTGGGTCAACGGTACCAACATGTTCGACGCAGCCTGCGGCTTCGGCGGCTACCGCGAAAGCGGTTTTGGCCGTGAAGGCGGCCGCGAGGGCATGTTCGAATATCTGTCGGTGAAACTGCCGCTTGGTCCCGTGATCAAGCCGGCGACCTCTTCGGCGCAGCCGGTCGAGCAATCGGATGGCGGCGCCATCGATCGTACGGCCAAACTGTTCATCGGCGGCAAGCAGGTGCGGCCCGATGGCAATTATTCGCTTTCTGTCGCCACTGCCAGGGGCAAGCTGGCCGGCGAAGTCGGTCTCGGCAGCCGCAAGGACATCCGCGACGCCGTTGCCGCCGCCCGCGCCTGCAAGGCGTGGCCGGAGGCGACCGCCTACAATCGTTCCCAGGTGCTCTACTACCTCGCCGAAAATCTGTCCGGCCGTACCGGCGAATTTACCGCACGCTTGACCGAACTGACCGGCGCCAACGCCAAGGCCGCGCGGGAGGAAGTGGAACAATCGATCGAGCGCCTGTTCCTCTATGCCGGCCTTGCCGACAAGTATGAGGGCAGGGTGCATCAGCCACCGGCCCGCGCCGTCACGCTCGCTTTGCACGAGCCGGTCGGCGTCCTCGGCATCGTCGCCCAGGACAGCGCGCCGCTGCTCGGCTTGATCTCCCTGATCGCACCTGCGCTTGCCATGGGCAACACCGTGGTGGCCGTGCCGTCGGAAAAATACCCGCTGCTCGCCACCGATCTCTACCAGGTGATCGAATATTCCGACGTTCCGGCAGGCGCCATCAACATCGTCACCGGCCGCAGCGCCGAACTTTCCGGCGTGCTGGCCAAGCATGACGATGTCGACGGGCTCTGGCTGTTTGCCGATGCCGACACTTGCGCCAAGGCGGAGGCCGATTCCGTCGGCAATCTCAAGCGCGTCTGGACCGGCAACGGCCGCAGCCTCGACTGGGCGTCCGACGAGGCCGCCGGCGATGCCCTGCTGCGCCGCGCCGTCGAAGTGAAGAACGTCTGGGTGCCATACGGCGACTAATGCCGCCTGAAATGCGCTGTGCTTGAGCGAACCATGGCAACGTGACTCGTTGCCCGGTTGTCATACATGTTGTTGCATCAGAGCAAGCGATGTGCATTACATCAGCCGTCGCGAAGGTGATCGCGTTCGGGCTTGACGCCCGGACGTGTGTTCTTTAACCAGAAAAAACATTTGTTATTTTGGACTGATGGATTGTGCAGGCCGCATAGTCGCGCCTGTCTGGCACAGGACGCCCTGGTCAGCCCGCATTAAATCGGGCCGGGAAGTGGCCAAAGAGGGCGAGGAGAAACGCATGGCGGATCTGGCAGGCAAGGTCGTTGTCGTCACGGCGGCGGCGCAAGGCATCGGCAGAGCGAGCGCTCTGGCCTTCGCCAAGGCAGGTGCCATCGTGCACGCCACCGACATCAACGAGGCGCTGCTGGCCGAACTCGCCAAGACCTCCGGCATCAAGACCCGCAAGCTCGACGTTCTCAACGACGATGCGGTGGCATCCGGCTTCGCCGAAATCGGCCGCGTCGACGTGCTGTTCAACTGCGCCGGCTTCGTCCATTCCGGGTCCATCCTCGAGATGAAGGATGCCGATCTCGACTTCGCCTTCAACCTCAATGTCCGCGCCATGATCCGCACCATTCGGGCGGTACTGCCCGGCATGCTGGAGCGCGGCGATGGCTCGATCATCAACATGTCGTCCGTCGCCGGCGCCGGCAAGGGCGTGCCCAACCGCTTCGCCTATGGCGTCTCCAAGGCGGCCGTGATCGGTCTCACCAAGGCGGTTGCCGCGGACTATGTCGCCAAGGGCATTCGCTGCAACGCCATCTGCCCCGGCACCGTCGAGAGTCCGTCGCTGCAGGACCGCATGCATGCGCAGGGCGATTACGAGGCGGCCCGTGCAGCCTTCATTGCCCGCCAGCCGATGGGCCGTCTCGGCACGCCCGAGGAAATCGCCGACCTTGCCGTCTACCTCGCCGGCGCCACTTACACCTCGGGGCAGGCCTATAATATCGACGGCGGCTGGTCGATCTGAGCATAGTCTCGATACGCAGGTTCCGGGTCGACCAGTCCTAAAGTCCGGCTTGCCCCAGGTCGGATCCGTTAGCCAGAGTCGGCCAGTCCTCGTCGCTTTGGCAGAGTGAGTTGAAAACGGCCTTGGGCCGCAATTTGGAGAGCAAGATGAAACTGCTGCGCTATGGCGAGATAGGGAGCGAACGCCCCGGCCTGCTCGATGCGGATGGAACGATCCGCGATCTTTCGGGTCATGTCGCCGACATTGCCGGCAAGGCGCTCGATCCGGCGTCGCTCGAGACATTGTCGAAGCTCGATCCGAACTCGCTGCCGGCGGTTTCCGGCAAGCCGCGCCTCGGCGCCTGCGTCGCCGGCACGGGCAAGTTCATCTGCATCGGCCTGAATTATTCCGACCATGCCGCCGAAACCGGCGCCACCGTGCCGCCGGAGCCGATCATCTTCATGAAGGCGAGCTCGGCCATTGTCGGCCCCGACGATGATGTGCTGATCCCGCGCGGCTCGGAAAAGACCGACTGGGAGGTTGAACTCGCCGTGGTCATCGGCAGAAAAGCCAAATATGTCAGCGAGGCCGATGCGCTGGATTATGTCGCCGGCTATGCCGTTGCCCATGACGTGTCCGAGCGCGCCTTCCAGGCCGAGCGCCAGGGCCAGTGGACCAAGGGCAAGAGCTGCGACACGTTTGGTCCGACCGGGCCGTGGCTTGTCACCAAGGACGAGGTTGCCGATCCGCAGAACCTCAAAATGTGGCTGACGGTCAACGGCAAGACGATGCAGAACGGCTCGACCAGGACCATGGTCTACGGCGTCGCCTATCTCGTTTCCTATCTCAGCCAGTTCATGTCGCTCCACCCCGGCGACATCATCTCCACCGGCACGCCACCCGGCGTTGGGCTGGGCATGAAGCCGCCGGTGTTCTTGAAGCCCGGCGATGTGGTGGAACTGGGCATCGAGGGGCTCGGCCAGCAGAAGCAGACCTTCAAGGCGGATGCCTAGCCGCCTCTTCCCTTAGAGCGTTTCACCGTTTGCCGGCGAAACGGTCTATCTCTTTGTTTGCCCGGCGGCTGGCGCCTCTTGTCAGCGCCAGCCGAGAGCTGGCGCGACGTGCTTCAGGATCGCCTCGATGACGTGGGCGTTGTACTCGACGCCGAGCTGGTTGGGGACGGTCAGAAGCAGCGTGTCGGCCTCGGCGATCGCTTCATCCTCTTTCAGCTGCTTGACCAGCACATCGGGCTCGGCGGCATAGGAGCGGCCGAAGACGGCAAGCTTCTCAGGCTCGATATAGCCGAAATGATCTTCGCTGCTGCCGCCGCCGAAATAAGCGCGGTCGCGGTCGTTCACCAGCGCAAAGATGCTGCGGCTGACCGACACGCGCGGCTCGCGTGTATGGCCGGCTTCCTTCCACGCCGCACGATAAGCGCGGATCTGTTCGGCCTGCTGGATGTGGAGCGGCTGGCCGCCCTCATCGAACTTCAGCGTCGAACTTTGCAGGTTCATGCCGAGCTTGCCCGCCCATTCGGCGGTGGCGTTGGTAGCGGCGCCCCACCAGATCCGGTCGCGTAGGCCGGCCGAGAACGGCTCGAGCCGCAGCATTCCCGGAGGATTGGGGAACATCGGCCGCGGATTGGGTTGCGCGAAACCTTCGCCGCGCAGCACATTCAGGAAAACCTCGGCATGATTGCGCGCCATGTCGGCATCGCTTTTGCCGTCCTGCGGCACGTAGCCGAAGTAGCGCCAGCCCTCGATCACCTGCTCCGGCGAACCGCGGCTGATGCCAAGCTGCAGCCGGCCACCGGCGATCAGGTCGGCAGCACCCGCATCCTCGGCCATATACAGCGGATTCTCATAGCGCATGTCGATGACGGCGGTGCCGATCTCGATGCGGCTGGTGCGGGCGCCGACCGCGGCCAGAAGCGGAAACGGCGAAGCGAGCTGGCGGGCAAAATGATGGACGCGGAAATAGGCGCCGTCCGCGCCCAGCTCCTCGGCGGCGACGGCCAGGTCGATCGACTGCAGCAGCGCGTCGGACGCCGAGCGCGTCTGCGATTGCGACGAGGGCGACCAATGGCCGAAGGAAAGAAAGCCGATCTTCTTCATGCGCGCATCCTGTTCTTTGATTCCAGTTGCCTACTTCGTCGCCCACGCGATCGGGTTCAATCGACACTCACACAACGCAGTGTCAATGCCGCCGGCCCTTGACGGTTTCGCGACGATACCCATCGGTGCGCAAAGGACCAAGGCCATGGTCCCCGGCGATGCCTTGCGCGACCGCGTCAGCATCTGCCGCGGCGCTTTTGGGGCCAAATGAACCAACCAAAGGCGATGTACCGCAAACTCCATTCGCTTCAGAGCCCGGTTTTGAAATCTTCTCGCTCATTTAATTCTACAAAATCGGTAGGCTTAATGCGGATAGTGCGTTTGCGAGAAGGAGCCTCGGATGTCAAAAAAGCTGGTGGTGGGGTTGTCCGGCAACCTGACCCGTCCGTCCAAGACGAAGGCATTCGTCAGCCACATCGCCGGTGAAGTGGCGAGCCGTGCCGGCTCGGCTTTGAGCGTTTTCGACGTCGAGGATCTCGGCCCGTCCTTTGCGCCTGCAAGACAGCTTGGCGATCTCGATCCGGCGGCGCGCGGCATCGTCGAGCAGTTGCTCGGCGCCGACGTGCTGGTGGTCGGCTCGCCGACCTTCAAGGGCAGCTACACCGGGCTGTTCAAGCACTTCTTCGACCTGCTCGACCCGTCGTCGCTGCGCGGCAAGCCGATCATCCTGGCGGCAACAGGCGGCGGCGAGCGTCATTCGCTTGTCGTCGAACACCAGTTGCGGCCATTGTTCGGCTTCTTCGAGGCGCAGACCCTGCCGACCGCGATCTACGCCTCGGACAAGGACTTTGCAGATGGCGTGCTGGTGTCAGAGGCAGTCAAGGCGCGAGCCCGGCAGGCGGTCGCCGAGGCATGCCGGGTGGCCGGCGTGCCCTACAGCATCGTCCTTGCCGCCTGAAAACGAACGATCCGCGACGCAACATTCCATCCCGCATAGACCAGAAGGACGCCTGCAAATGACTCGAGCCAGCAAGTCCGATAGCAAACCTCGGCAGATCAAGCTCGGCGCCTTCCTGCCCGGCGGCGGACAGCATATTGCCGCCTGGCGTCATCCCGATGCGCCGGCCGACGGCGCCACCAATTTCGAGTTCCACAAGCAGCTGGCGCTGACCGCCGAGCGCGGCCTGTTCGACGCCTATTTCCTGGCCGACAACCTGACCGTCGGCCTCGGCGCCCGCGAGGGCGGCAACGCCAAGATCGCCGGCTTCGAGCCGGTGACGCTGTTTGCGGCGCTGGCGCCGCTGACGACGCATCTCGGCTTCATCGCAACGGCGTCCACCACTTATGAGGAGCCTTACACGCTGGCGCGCAAATTCGCTTCGCTCGACCTGTTGTCGAACGGCCGCGCCGGCTGGAACGTGGTGACCTCGGCCGGCGACGAAACGGCACGCAATTTCAACCGCGACGTCCAGCCCAGCCATGCCGAGCGCTATGCCAGGGCGCATGAGCATGTCGAGACGGTCAAGGCGCTGTGGGACAGCTGGGAGGATGACGCCTTCATCCGCGACAAGCAGTCGGGCCGTTTCTACGACAAGGACAGATTGCACGACATCGACCACAAGGGCGAGCATTTCAGCGTCAAGGGTCCGCTCAACGTGCCGCGCCCGGTGCAGGGGCATCCGGTTGTCGTACAAGCCGGGCAGTCGGAAGACGGACGCGGGCTTGCCGCGCACTCGGCCGAGGTCATCTTCACCGCCCATCAGAAGCTCGAGACGGCGCAGGAATTCTACCGCGACATCAAGGCGCGCGTGGCTGAAGTCGGCCGCGATCCCGACCAGGTGCTGATCATGCCGGGCGTCGCGCCCTTTGTCGGCCGCACCGAGGACGAGGCCCGCGCCAAATACCAACAGCTCAACGACCTTATCCTGCCCGAGGACGGTGTTGCGCTCCTCAACGGGCTGGCCGGCCAGACGCTCGACATCAGGGGCTATCCGCTCGACGGCCCGTTGCCGCCGAGCAAGGAAACCGAAGGCATGAAAAGCCGCCAGGCGCTGATCCGGCAGATTGCCGACGAGCACAATTTCAGCATCCGCCAGCTTTACCAATGGGTAGCGACGGCGCGCGGCCACTACACCATCGTCGGCAGCGTCACGCAGGTCGCCGATCAGCTGGAGGAATGGTTCACCAGCGAGGCGGCCGACGGCTTCAACATCCTGCCGCCCTGGCTGCCCGGCGCGCTCGACGATTTCGTCGACCTGGTCATTCCCGAGCTGCAGCGGCGCGGCCTGTTCCGCACGGCTTACGAAGGCCGCACGCTGCGCGAGAATCTCGGCCTCAGGCGCCCGGAAAATCCATGGACCGTCGCCCGCTCGACCGTCCTTGCCGCCGAATGACCTTGGCATCGAAGGGGTGAAGCAATGACGTTGCAGCACATCGATCGGCAAATCACGGTTCGCCGCAGTGGTGGCGAAACCGGGCTCGGCACCGACTTCCTGCGCCTCGGCGGCCGGGCTGCTGTTCGCTTCCTGAAGCGCTACGGCGTGCTTGCCGGCTTCCTGGCGCTCTGGCAGGTGGCGAGCAGCGTCGGATGGGTCAACGCGGCGGTGCTGCCGCCGATCGACATGATCGTCGAAGCGCTCTGGAAGGGGCTTGCCGGCGGCAGCCTGCTCGGCGACATCGCCATCAGCCTGCAGCGCGCCGGCATCGCCTTTGCCGCAGCCGTCGCCGTCGCCATTCCGCTTGGCCTGTTCATGGGCCAGGTGCGCCCGGTCGAAACCGCGCTCGATCCGATCCTGCAGGTGTTCCGGCAGACCTCTGCACTGGCGCTCTATCCGGTGTTCATCCTGCTCTTGGGACTTGGCGAGACCTCGAAGATCTTCGTCATCTTCTGGGCGACGCTGTTTCCGCTGCTGCTCAACACCACCAGCGGCGTCAAGGAAGTCGATCCCAAGCTGCTTGAAATGGCGCGCGTCTATGGTGCGAGCCGGCTCACCGTGTTTCGCCGCGTCGTACTGCCGGGCGCCGTGCCGTCGATCTTCGTCGGCTTGCGGCTGAGCGCCACCACGGCGCTGCTGCTGCTGATCGCGTCCGAGATGATCGGTGCCAACAAGGGCATCGGCTTCCAGGTGATGAACGCGCAGTACAATTTCCAGATCCCGCTGATGTTTGCGGCAATCGTCATCCTCGCCGGGCTTGGCCTGATCGCCAACCAGGCATTGGTCACCCTGCAGCGGCGGCTCTGTCGCTGGAGCAATCCTGTCAACTGAGCAGTCCGCCCCTCACCGTTTACCTCACAAGGACCCGATCATGAAAATCACCCGCCGTTCGCTGCTTGCCGGCGCGCCGCTTGCCGCCGGCCTCATCGCCGCCGGCCTGCCGCGCCTGGCCTTTGCGCAAGCCGCAGCCGTCAAGTTCCGCTACCTCGCCAGCCGTGGCAGCATCTCCCCGCATGAGCTGGCCGACGAGCTCGGCTACTTCAAAGGGCTCGGCGTCGAGCTGGAGAATGTCGGCTATTCCTCGGGTGGACCGGAATCGCTGTTTGCGCTGTCTTCCGGCAGCGTCGACATCGGCTCGGCCGCCACCGCGGCGGTGATCAACTCGATCTCGGGCGGCAACGACTTCGTCGCGGCGTATCCGAGCAACGGTATCAACAAGGATGTGAAGAGCGTCTTCTACGTGCTGGAAGACAGCCCGATCAAATCGATCGCCGACATTGCCGGCAAGACCATCTCGGTCAACACGCTCGGCGCTCATCTCGACTATACGGTGCGTGAGGCCCTGCACAGCGTCGGCCTGCCGCCGACCGCCGCCAACCTCATTGTCGTGCCCGGCCCGCAGCTTGAGCAGACGCTGCGCTCGCGCCAGGTCGACATTGCCGGCCTCGGCTACTGGCAGGCGACCTTTGCCGGCGCGCTGGTCGCCAATGGCGGCGTGCGCGGCGTGTTCGACGACACGCAGGTGCTCGGCGAACTCGCCGGCGGCTTCGTCGTACTCAGGCGCGACTTCATTGCCGCCAACCCGGATGCGGCGCGCAACTTCGTCGAACAGTCGGCGCGCGCCTCGGACTGGTCGCGCCAGAACCCGGACGAAGCCCGCAAGGTGCTGGCCACTATCCTCGACAAGCGCGGTGAAAACGGCGATCTCGCCCGCTACTGGACCGGCTTTGGTCTGCGCGAAGGTGCGCAGGCGACCGATCGCGACATCGACTTCTGGGTCGCCGTGCTGGAGCGCGACGGCCGTCTGGCCAAGGGCAAGCTGAAAGCCGCCGACATCCTGTACCGGCCCGGCGAAACCAAGATCAACTGAGCTTTGAAATAGCTGAGAGACAAGATGGCCGGTTCCAACCGTGGCGGAGAGGTCTCGATCCGCGACCTGTCCAAATCCTTCAGCCTCGGCGGGCGCCAGCTTGCCGTGCTGCGGACGCTCAACCTCGACATTCGTTCGGGGGAATGCCTGGTCATTGTCGGCGCCAGCGGCTCCGGCAAGACCACGCTGCTGCGTATTCTGGCCGGGCTGGAGGCGGCCGACAGCGGCGGTGTCGCGATCGACGGCCAGCCGGTGCATGGCGTCGGCGCCGAGCGTGCCGTGATCTTCCAGGAGCCGCGGCTGCTGCCGTGGCTGAGCGTGCTCGGCAATGTCGCGTTCGGCCTCGAAGTGCGCGGTGTTCCCAAGAGGCAGGCCGAGGAACGCGCCCGCTTCTACGTCGCCCTGGTCGGCCTTGCCGAATTCGCCGATGCTTTTCCGAGCCAGCTTTCCGGCGGCATGGCGCAGCGCGTCGGCATCGCCCGGGCGCTCACCGTGCAGCCCGAGATCCTCCTGCTCGACGAGCCGCTGGGGGCCCTGGACGCCATGACCAAGATCGGCATGCAGGAGGAACTGGCGCGCATCTGGAGCGAGGAGAACGTCACCATGGTGATGGTCACCCACGATCTGGAGGAGGCGATCTATCTGGCTGACCGGGTGCTGATCCTGCCCAAGGAGAAAGGCGGCGCGGCGCGGTTGATCGACATCGACCTGCCACGCCCGCGCGAGCGCAGCGAGAGCCGCTTCGTGCGCTACCGTGAAGAATTGCTGCGCGAATTCGGATTGCACTGATCAAGGGAAGGGGCCAGCCGTGGCTCCCCCGGAAGATTAGCTCTCGCGATTATTGCTTGGTGAACGTGCCCGTATAGGTTCGGTCGGCAAGCCCATAGGTGACGGCCAGCGTTCCGTCCGCCTGAATGACCGCGCTGACGTCCGCGCCATTGGGAAGGCGCCGCAGTTTCAACGTGTTGCCGAAAATCTTGCCTTCGCCATCGGCCACGCCCGGTTTGTTGTCGGCGACATCGCCCCAGGCATAGGTGGCGGTGACATTGCCGCCGCGCGTAATCGTCAGCACGGCGAGCTTGCCGTCATACATCCCGTCCAGCTGTCCGCCCCATATGCCGGAAAACGCGACATATTTGGCCGGGACGCCTTCGCCGGGCGGCATAACCCGCACGGATGGATCGAGGACCGCCGCACCATCAGGAGCAGAGATCGCGGCAGGCGCCATGGGCTGAGGTGCGGGCGCTGGCGGCGGCGATGATGGTTCAGGCGCCGACTGGCAGGCGACAAGCATGAATGCCGCGAAACCGAGCGTCGGAAAGAGACTGTTTGGTGGAGCCAATCGGGATCGAACCGACGACCTCTTGAATGCCATTCATAGGGCCTTTCTTTCGTTCTGTTTCCGTGCGTTGCAGCCAGTGTCCGGGAAGTTATTAGTTTCAACGCAAATCAGCTACGGTGCTTCCGTGAGTGTCGCCGGGTTGTCTATTTTATGGTGCCCTGGCGGTGCCCCGACCCTCCAAGCGGTGCCACAGTATGTCCGAAGGCGCCAAATCAGTCAAAATCACAAAGCGCGTGGTGGGCGCTACGAAGCCGAACGGCACGGACTTCTGTATTCGACAGCGAGCGGATCGGGTTTGGCCTTCGCGTTCGCGCCACCGGCGGCATTTCGTGTTATCTTGCGCTACCGAGCCTGGTCCGGGCGATCTGCGTGACAATTGCCAAGGTTGGCAAGGTGACGGCCACTCACGCGCTCGACGTGACGACTTAGCAGGCGTAGGTCTATGGGAGCCTTGGAGAGCGGTGGCTGGTAAGCCAGGCAGGTAAAGGGACCATCCAACCCGCCGCTCGTTCGTCTATGCTGGCTCATTCCAGCTACTCCAGACCGATTGCCCCCAGCTCAAGCTGGCGGGCTTTTTCGTGCGGCCCAAGAACATCCTTGGAGCGAGGATGTTCAGTCGCACCCGGACGTTCTTCATCGGTCGCCCGTGCTTTTCGCCCTTATTATTTGCTCTGCCGCCGGCGCCACTGTCTGTTGTCGGTGGCGAGGCCGCTATCACCTTCTGAGCGGGCTAGCGAGGGAGTGCCTTCGACGGTGAAGACGATTCCGGCCTCTTCAAACGCTTTGCGGACTGCCGCGATATCGTGAGGACGCGATTTCCTGAATCCGTTCTCGAGACCGCTGATCGCCATTCCGCTAAGGTCGACCTTTGCGGCAAGTCGCACACGCGACCAGTTCAGCAAGGCTCGTGCTGCTAACAGCTAGAATTTCATCGCGACGCCGACGCGGAAGTCGTGCGTCTGAACCGTGTGTTCGAGTGTGCACCCGCCACCGCAATATTCTAGCGATTTCTTGCCAAAGAAGGAGAAATCATACTCTCCGCGCAAAAACACGTTGTGGGTGAGTGCGACGTCTAAACCTGCTCCAACGATGCCGCCTACCAAGGTGGCATCGCGCTCCGCGTCACCACCTGGATAGAACGTCTTCAACTTTGCGGCGGTTACCCCCGCCGTGACGAACGGCATGTACGCTCCCATGTCCATTCCGACTCGACCCTTTACAGAGCCAAACAACCCGGTGGAAGCGTCGAGGACGCCTGGGCCAGGAATGTCGTTGAAGGTGTTCTTCTTGAAGCGATACCCAAGCTCGCCTTCGACGCCGTAGACAATCTTGCCCGACTGGAAGTTATAGCCCGCAAAGCCGCCGATTGTTGCCGAGCCGGGGCTGTGGGTAGCTCCGGCGCCAATGTTCGGCTCATGGATCTTGTAGTGCTCCAGCGTTCCCGCGCCGAAGATACCAGCGTAAGGTCCTTGCCAGGTCCATTCAGGGGTGTCCACAGGAGCAGTAATGGTGTCGGCGGCGATTGCCGGCGCGGTCACCGAAAGCGCGATAAGTGAAGCGAAAAGAAAGGCTTTCATCGGAATCCCCAGCAGAATGTCAGGCAACTAGTAGAATATGCCTGCAACTTTGTATGTAGCTAGGAAGCCACACCTGTCGGCAAAGTGTGCCCGCAGTGGAATCCGTCGACGTGAAACACTGCGGTGCCCCGGAACTAATCACAGTAACAGCGTTAAGCAAGCCGCGATGCTAAATGCATGGAAACATTGCAGACTGTTTGGTGGAGCCAATCGGGATCGAACCGACGACCTCTTGAATGCCATTCAAGCGCTCTCCCAACTGAGCTATGGCCCCACTCCGGCAGTCAGCCGTCGCCGTTGCCGGCGAGAGGTCCGGCGCGGGTTTCAGGACCGCGCCGTTTAGTGCAGGCGGCTTCTAACCCCGCCTTCCCTGAAGATCAAGCCTTCGAGGGCCGCTTTTTCGTCATAGCCCGTGAACGCCGCTAAATGCATGCGTTCGAAGCGTTCTTAGACTTCGTCGTCGTCGTCGCCGACGCCGATCATGTCGGCGACATCGTCGTCTTCTTCCTCTTCGTCCGCAAGGAAAGTATCGTCCTCATCGTCGCCTAGATCGACATCGTCCTCGTCGTCGCCCAGGTCGGGAAGCTCGTCGCCGGCCTTGACGTCTTCGTCGGCCTCTTCAAGCGAGACGACTTCAACGCCTTCTTCTTCCTCGGCGTCCACTTCCTTCTCGGCCACTTCCTCTTCCTCTTCGAGGGCGGCGATCTTGCCGTCCTCGAAATAGGAACGCGGATACGTCTTGCCCGTATAGGGCGAGACGATAGGGTCCTTGTTCAGGTCGTAGAATTTTCGGCCCGTTTCAGGGTCGACACGCTTTGTGCCAAGTTCGTTTTTTGCCACGTCAAGCCTCGTCAGTAAAAGAGTGGTCCCCTTAACCACAGTTTACCGCGCTGTCAAAGCGAAAAGCCGGCGTCACAAAACCAAGCACTGAAAGGCCTCGCGCCAAGCGGCGACCATGGGGATGACCATTTCCCCCCGCCGTGATACGAGACCGCCGCAACAAATGAAAAGCGCCGGTGCGCCGGCATTCCGTCCAGGGAAATTCCATGTCTCACGCCGCCGCTGCCAAGCCGGCCACCGCCCGCAAATCATCTGCCCTTTCCGGCACCGCTCGCGTGCCGGGCGACAAGTCGATTTCGCACCGCTCCATGATGTTCGGCGGGCTCGCGTCCGGCGAAACCCGCGTCACCGGCCTGCTCGAAGGCGAGGATGTGATGCGCACGGCGGCCGCCATGAAGGCGATGGGCGCGCATATCGAGAAGCGCGGCGCCGAGTGGGTGATCCGCGGCACCGGCAATGGCGCGCTGCTGCAGCCGGAAGGCCCGCTCGATTTCGGCAATGCCGGTACCGGCTCCCGCCTCACAATGGGCCTCGTCGGCACTTACGACATGGAAACGACCTTCATCGGCGACGCATCGCTGTCGGGACGGCCGATGGGCCGCGTGCTCGAACCCTTGCGCCAGATGGGCGTGCAGGTGCTGAAGGCGACGCCGGGCGACCGCATGCCGATCACGCTGCATGGGCCGAAACACGCCGCACCCATTACCTACCGCGTGCCGATGGCCTCGGCGCAGGTGAAGTCGGCCGTGCTGCTGGCAGGCCTCAACACGCCCGGCATCACCACCGTGATCGAACCGGTGATGACGCGCGATCATACCGAAAAGATGCTTAGGGGATTTGGCGCCAATCTCTCGGTCGAGACCGACGAGCGCGGCGTGCGCCACATCTTCATCGAGGGCCAGGGCAAATTGACGGGGCAGACCATCGCCGTGCCCGGCGACCCCTCCTCGGCCGGCTTCCCGCTGGTCGCGGCACTGATCGTGCCGGATTCGGACATCGTCATCGAGAACGTGCTGATGAATCCCACCCGCACCGGCCTGCTTCTAACGTTGCAGGAAATGGGCGGCCAGATCGACATCTTGAACCCGCGCAATGCCGGCGGCGAGGATGTTGCCGATCTGCGCGTGCGCTACTCCGAGCTCAAGGGCGTCACCGTGCCGCCCGAGCGGGCGCCGTCGATGATCGACGAATATCCGGTGCTGGCGGTTGCCGCGAGCTTCGCCGAGGGCGAGACGTTGATGCAGGGGCTGGAAGAGCTGCGGGTGAAGGAATCCGACCGACTGGCAGCGGTTGCCAATGGGCTGAAGCTCAACGGCGTCGACTGCACCGAAGGCGAAGCTTCGCTCGCGGTGCGCGGAAAGCCCGGCGGCAAGGGGCTGGGCGGCCATCCCAATGGCCAGGACACGACGGTGCAGACGCATCTCGACCATCGTATCGCCATGAGCTTCCTGGTGATGGGGCTGGCAACGGAAAAGCCGGTAACCATCGACGACGCCGCAATGATCGCGACGAGCTTCCCGGAGTTCATGGGGCTGATGACGGGGCTGGGCGCGGAGATTGGGTGATTTTCCCTGTCTCAATGTGCAGTATTCGTGCATGAGAGTGCATGTCGGAATCGCGGCAATGATGGGCAGGCAGGTCAATTTCTGGTTGTCAGACAAAGATCAAACTGAGCTTCAGTCCATCGTGCTTTCAAAGGGGGTATTCGCGGTGATCAACAGCCAGTCGAAGACCCCCGCACCCTCGCTGAAAGAAAAATTTGAACGAGTGCACCCGGGCCGTAAGGTCGAGGGCTTTCATCTCGTTCCCAAGGCACTGAGGGAGGAAATTGTTTGGAAGCACAATCCATACAACGATACGTATGATCCCGATCTCAGCCGCTCATCTGTGATACAGTACAACCCATCCCGGACCGAAGGCAGTTCAATTTTTCAGGGCCGATTTTATTTCCAAGCGCGCGACTTCGACGATTTTGGGCAGTTGATAGAGAAGCATGCGGCATTCACCAAGATTGGCGACGCGCTGCTACGCCTGGTGCGGAAAAATCTAAATCATCTGCACAGTGGCTTTTACGCTGGAAATGAAGCTCTGAAGCTGAAAGATGCGGGTTCCAGTTTCGATCCTGATAGCAGCAAATCTTCGAGGTCGCGAATTGCCGTTCACCATCGCCATCGACGGCCCGGCCGGCGCCGGCAAGGGCACGCTGGCCCGCCGGCTGGCCGACCACTACCGTCTCAACCTGCTCGACACCGGCCTCACTTATCGCGCGGTCGCCCATGCGTTGATCCGGCACGCGCTGCCGCTCGACAATGTCTCGGCCGCCGAAACCGCTGCCCGCCAGGTCAATCTAGCCAAGCTCGACCGGGCGGTCTTGTCGGCGCATGCTGTCGGCGAAGCGGCTTCGAAGGTAGCGGTTTACCCTACCGTTCGGCGCATCCTGGTCGAAAAGCAGCGCGATTTCGCCAAAACGCCGCCGGGCGCGGTGCTCGACGGGCGCGACATCGGCACGGTCGTGTGCCCTGACGCCGACGTAAAACTCTATGTGACGGCGAGTGCGCAGGTGCGGGCGCAGCGCCGGCTGGCGGAAATCGAGAGCATCGGCGGCACTGCCAATTTCGCCGAAATCCTTGCCGATATCATGCGCCGCGACGAGCGCGACATGGGCAGGGCCGACTCGCCGCTGAAGCCCGCCGCCGACGCGCACTTGCTTGATACCTCCGAAATGGCTATAGAGGCCGCGTTTCTGGCGGCCAAAGCGATCATCGACGACGCCTTGGCCAAGAGAGATAAAGCCTGATCCAGGGTTTTCCCGCTGCCACCGATTGCCGGAAGCGAAGAAAATACCCATATCGGGCACGAACCAGCCTGCCAGCATTCTTCATGCGCCGGAATTGCCGCTTAGGCGGCCCAGGGCTTTTGTAGCCCGGAACGCCGGCAGGCCAACGCAACGCTAACCCACGGCGCCCGTCCCGCAAGAGATGCGGGGCACTCCAGGAGAAAATATGTCAGCTGCAAATCCCACTCGCGACGATTTCGCGAGCCTGCTCGAAGAATCATTTACCGCCGGCCACTCCGGCGAAGGTCAGGTCGTCAAGGGCACGATCCTGGCGATCGAAAAAGACATGGCCATCATCGATGTCGGCCTCAAGGTCGAAGGCCGCGTGCCGCTGAAGGAATTCGGCGTCAAGGGCAAGGACTCGACGCTCAAGGTCGGCGACACGGTCGAGGTCATGGTCGAGCGCATCGAAAACGCGCTGGGCGAAGCCGTCCTGTCGCGCGACAAGGCCCGCCGCGAAGAGAGCTGGGTCAAGCTCGAAGAGAAGTTCACCAAGGGTGAGCGCGTCGAAGGCGTCATCTTCAACCAGGTCAAGGGCGGCTTCACTGTCGACCTCGACGGCGCCGTGGCCTTCCTGCCGCGCAGCCAGGTCGATATCCGCCCGATCCGCGATGTCTCTCCGCTGATGCACAACCCGCAGCCCTTCGAGATCCTCAAGATGGATCGCCGCCGCGGCAACATCGTGGTGTCGCGCCGCACCGTGCTCGAGGAAAGCCGCGCCGAACAGCGTTCGGAAATCGTGCAGAACCTCGAAGAAGGCCAGGTTGTCGAAGGCGTCGTCAAGAACATCACCGATTACGGTGCGTTCGTCGACCTCGGCGGCATCGATGGCCTGCTGCATGTCACCGACATGGCATGGCGCCGCGTCAACCACCCGACCGAGATCCTCAACATCGGTCAGACGGTCAAGGTGCAGATCATCCGCATCAACCAGGAAACCCACCGCATCTCGCTCGGCATGAAGCAGCTCGAGAGCGATCCGTGGTCCGAGATCGGCACCAAGTTCCCGATCGGCAAGAAGATCAAGGGTACCGTCACCAACATCACCGACTACGGCGCGTTCGTCGAGCTGGAGCCGGGCATCGAAGGCCTCATCCACGTTTCGGAAATGTCGTGGACCAAGAAGAACGTGCACCCCGGCAAGATCCTGTCGACGACACAGGAAGTCGACGTTGTCGTGCTCGAGGTCGATCCGGCCAAGCGCCGCATCTCGCTCGGCCTCAAGCAGACGCTGGAAAACCCGTGGCAGGCTTTTGCCGCGAGCCATCCGGTCGGCAGCCAGGTCGAGGGCGAGGTCAAGAACAAGACCGAGTTCGGCCTGTTCATCGGCCTCGAAGGCGACGTGGACGGCATGGTGCACCTTTCCGACCTCGACTGGACCCGTCCGGGCGAGCAGGTCATCGAAGAGTACAATCGCGGCGACATGGTCAAGGCGCAGGTGCTCGACGTCGACATCGACAAGGAGCGCATCTCGCTCGGCATCAAGCAGCTGGCCAAGGACACGGTCGGCGAAGCCGCGACTTCAGGCGAACTGCGCAAGAACGCTGTCGTCACCTGCGAAGTCACCGGCATCAAGGATGGCGGTCTGGAAGTGCGGCTGGTCGACAGCGGCATCGAGACCTTCATCAAGCGCAACGACCTCAGCCGGGACCGTGACGAGCAGCGCCCCGAGCGCTTCTCGGTCGGCCAGAAGCTGGACGCCCGCGTCATCGCCTTCGACAAGAAGACCCGCAAGCTGCAGGTCTCGATCAAGGCGCTGGAAATCGCCGAAGAGAAGGAAGCCGTCGCACAGTACGGCTCGACCGACTCCGGCGCTTCGCTGGGCGACATCCTTGGCGCCGCGCTGAAGAAGCAGGGCAGCTAAGCCGCTTCGCGCGCAGCGCGTAAGCCGCTTCGCGCAAGCGTAAACCTCGGCTGCGCCTCACGCGCGGCTTGAACAAGAAGACCCGCGGGCCGCAAGGCTCGCGGGTTTTTTCATGCTCGGCGACGCGGTTGGCACAAGACAAAGACGGCGGCACCCCTTCAATTCCGCATGCGCGGCTGTAGGCTCGGCTGTCGTTGCAGACGTAAACACGGAAGTCCGGCCCTTCGGGCAACGGAGAAGCATGCGCGATGAAGGTCGTCGAACTCTATCGCTATCCGGTCAAGAGCCTGCGCGGCCATGCCGTGCCGAGCGCCGACATCGAGACAATGGGCATGGAAGGCGACCGCCGCTGGATGGTCGTCGACAAGGATGGGCAGTTCCTCACCATTCGCCAGATACCTGATATGACGACGATCGACGTCGAGCATCGCGGGACGGGCATCCTGTTGAAACATGACAGGCATGGCTCGCACTTCGTCGAGGCACCGGCTCCCGGCACCGCGCTCCGGCAAGTCAAGATCTGGAAGGATATGGTTGCCGCGCGGCCGGGCGATCCGGCCGCCGGCGCCTATCTCTCGGCTATTCTTGGCCGGCCCGTCGGCCTCGTTTATTTCGACGATCCGCAAAACCGGCCGGTCGATGCGGAATTCGGCCAGCCCGGCGATTTCGTCGGCTTTGCCGATGGTTTTCCGCTGCTGATCGCCACGACGGGCTCGCTGAACCATCTGAACAGCCATCTTGCCAGGCCCATCGAAATGGCGCGGTACCGGCCAAACATCGTCGTCGACGCAGAAGGCGCATGGCCTGAAGACAGCTGGAAGACGATCCGCATCGGCACGGTGGAGTTGCGGATCGCAAAGCCCTGCTCGCGCTGCGTCATCACCACCCGAGATCCGTTGAGCGGCGAGCAGCCGGACCCGCGCGAGCCGTTGCAGACGCTTGGCAAACTCCACCGCTCCGCCAAGGGCGGCATCATCTTCGGCCAGAATGCGATTCCCAACAACGCCGGCGCGATCGCCATCGGCGACGCAGTCGAGGTCGTGGAGGCAGGCGTCTCGAACCTGACGTAGTCGCAGGTCTTCTAATGCCGTGGAGGCGTCGGCGGTCGCCATGATTGAATGGCCAACCTCCGCTGTAGATCAGGCGAGGTCGGCAAAGGCCGCCATCGGAAGCCAAACCAAATGAGTCGCCTGCGCGGCGGAACTTCAGGCGCGGCCGTAAAGTGGCGCCAGCGTTCCGCTCATTGCCAGATTGGCCGGTGATGCCAGATAGGCGATTGCCTCGGCGGCGGCTTCGAGGCTGACCCATTTGCCGAAATCGGAATCCGGCATGTCGGCGCGGTTGGCCGGCGTATCGAGCGTCGAGGGCGCCACCGCGTTGACCAGTATGCCTTTGTGCTTCAGCTCTTCCGCCATCGCCACGGTCATCGCCGCCACCGCCGCTTTGCTCGCGGTATAGGCGACCATGCCCGCGCCTCTGCGCGGGTCGAGCCCGGCGCGTGCCGTGACATTGACGATGCGGCCCGCTGTGTTCGAGCCCAGCATGGAGCGCACTGCCGCGCGGCAGCACAGAAAGGCGGTGCGGGCGTTGGTGTCCATCATTTCGGCAAAGGATGCGGATTCGATCTTCTCGACCGGGGCTGCGGCAAAGCCGCCGGCCAGATGGATGGAGGCCCACAATTCGGGGACGCTGTCATAGAAGGCATCGACCTTGGCAGGATCGGCGAGATCGACATTGTGCGCCAGCCGGACGCGATCATGGGCCGCGAAGGGGAAATGCGAGGGGGCCGACGCGTGGGCATTCGGCACATGGCAGATCGCGCCGTCCCCCAGCAATTTGCCGACGACCGCGGCACCCAGCGCCCCGGTGCCACCGGTCACCACGATATGCTTGCCCTGAACTGTTTCCGTCATCCTGGACGCTCCTGTCGTTTCTTATGATTATGTCGCTTGTCGTGCCGCGCCGACGCAGAGCGTCGCGCCTTTTGCACGATCACTCAACCGACATCTCGACATGGCAGTTGTTGCGTCTTTGCATCGCTCGAAGTCGCCGACCGCCCCCTTCTGACCCGCGCATTGACGTAAAGCGCGCGGTCAAGCGTCAGTCGATGGTGATTTCGATGACGTGCGGCAGTCTGGTTGCGCGTGCGCGTTTGAGCGCATCGGCGAGACCGGCAGTACCGGCAAGCCGCTCGGCTGATATGCCGTAGGCCTCGGCCAGCTTGCAGAAATCCGGCGGCGCCGGGGACACGCCGACCGGCTCGACGCCGACATCGAGCATCGACGTTTCGATCTCGCGATAGCCTCTGTTGTTCCAGACGACGAAGATGACCGGTGCGGGTGCATCGAGCGCCGCGCCTAGCTCCGGCAAGGTGAACTGGAAGCCGCCGTCGCCGGTCAGGCAAACCACCGGCACGCCGGGCATGGCGAGCGCTGCGCCGATCGCCGCCGGCGGCCCGTAGCCGAGCGCGCCGAAACCGGTGGCGGCGTTGAACCAGCCGCCTGGCCGGTCATGGTCGTAATAGAGATTGGCGGCGTAGATCGGCTGCGTGGAATCGCCGACGATGATGGCGCCCGGCAGGGCGTCGCGGATGGTTTCCACCGCACGCACCTGCGCGGCATAGGCCGGGCTGAGCTCGGCAAAGGCCGCCTTTCTCGACGCGGCTGCGCGGCTCTCGCCGTCCTTCGCTGCGGCATGATCAGGGTGGAGCGCGCCTAGCAGTGCACCAAGCGCCTCCGCGCAATCGGCCTGGATGCCGACGCTCACCGGGCGGCGGGCGAGCTGGTCGGCGCCGATATCGATGCGGATCAGATTGGCGGGCAGCACGAAGCCGCCGTCGCTGTAACCGTCATAGTCGGTCGGGCCGAATTCGGTGCCGGCGGCGATGACCAGATCGGCGTCTGCCATCAGCGCACGCACCGCCTTCAGGCTGGGGCTGGCCGGCACGCAAAGCGGATGCGCGTGCAGCAGACCGCGCGCATTGGCGGTCTGGACGACAGGTGCGCCGAGCCGCTCGGCCAGGCGCTGCAGTGGCTGTTCGGCGCGCTTGGCGCCGCCACCGGCAAGGATCAGCGGCCGGCGCGCGGCTGCGATCAGTTTGGCTGCCTCGGCAATGGCTGCGCCATCCGGCGCCGGCGGCGCTGCATTGGTGAGCGAAGCAGCGATGCCGTCGGCCGGTTTGACCATGACGTCGGTCGGGATCTCGATATGGACGGGGCCCGGCCGCGACGACGAAAACAGCGCGAAGGCCCGCGCCAAAGCGCCAGGCAATTCGCTGGCCTCGGTGACACGCTGCGAAAACAGCGCCACCTTCTCCATCATGCCGCGCTGGTCCGGCAGTTCGTGCAGGAAGCCCAGCCCCTTTCCCAGCGTCGGCATCGCGTTGACGCCCGAAATCACCAGCATCGGCACCGAATCGGCGCGCGCCTGGCCCATTGCGGTGATGGTGTTGGTCAGCCCCGGTCCGGTGATGACAAAGGCAACGCCCGGCCGGCCGCTGGCACGGGCATAGCCGTCGGCCATGAAGCCGGCGCCCTGTTCGTGACGCGGCGTGACATGGCGTATCTTTGAACGCGCCAGCCCGCGGTAAAGCTCGACAGTGTGGACGCCAGGAATGCCGAAAACGGTGTCGACGCCATGCGCTTCGAGCAGCGTGATCAGCGCTTCGCCGATGGTGGTCATGGCTTCTCTCCCTTTTGCGGTGCGAGGCCGAGCTCGGCCTCTATGGCTTTGACGCCGATCGCCGCCAATTCGCCAGGCGAGAACATCTCTGCGGCCATACAGCCTTCGATCCAGAGCCCGTCGATGATCGCGTTGATGGCAATGGCATGGCGGCGCAGTTCATTTGCGTTTGGCCTGCGCTGCTCGGCGCCGAGCACTTCAGCAACGACTGCTTCCACCTCGTTGCGAAAGCCAAGATAGCCTTCGCGGTGGGCGCGAGCCAGGCTCGGATCCGCGCCGGCGCGGCCGATGAAGGTTGCCCAGAGCGAAAACACGCGTGCATCGATGATCGGGGCGTTGAGGTTGGCGGTAACGAAGGCCGCAAGGCGCTGGCGCGGCGCGGCGTCTTCCATGAGCAATGCTGCCTTCGCCTGCTCGGTCATACGGCCCATCAGCGCCGCGTACGCTTCCTGCAGCAAGTCTTCCTTGCCGGGGAAATAGTGCCGGATCAGCCCCGCGGTGACGCCGGCGCGCAGTGCGATGGTGCGCAGGCTGGCGCCCTCCAGCCCATGTTCGGCCACGCTGTCCAGGGTCGCGTCGATCAAATCCTGCCGCCGCCGCTCCTCGCCCTCGCGGCGGAACTTGCGGCGCTCATTCATTGCCGCAGGATGGGCCGCGTCAGGCATGTCGGCCCACCTTCGCAGGCGATGCAGAGGGCATCCGCCTCGAAGATTTGAACCGTGCAGCCGGCGGCTTCCATCGCGGCCTTGGTCTTGGGAAAGCCGGCGACGGCAATGACTTTGTGCGGGCTGGTCGGCAGCACGTTCAGGCTGAGGCCGTTGGACGCGGCAAACTCTTCGGCGTCGCCTTCCACCAGCCGGATGCCGCGCGCCTTCAGCAACTGATAGAACGGCGCCGGCAAAAGCGGTGAATAGACCAGGGCCAGGTCGTCGGCCAGCGGGCTGATCACCGACATCAGATGCAGGCACGCCTCCTCGCCCTGCCACAGCGGCAGATCGAAGCCGTAGACGGAAATGCCGAGCGGCGTCAGCAGGTTGGAAACCTGCTGTATGCCTTCCTGGTTGGAGCGCACCCCGCGCCCGATCACCAGCGTGCTGGCATCCAGCCATACGCAATCGCCGCCTTCGACCTGGCCGGGAGCCTGGACGCGGCCGAGGATGGGAATACCCAGGCGTGTGTAGGTTTCCTCATGCAGCGATGGCTCCCGGGCGCGCAATGGCTTGCCCATGGACAGGATCAGCGCGCCGCGGTCGGTCATCAGCGACGGGTCGTGGGTGAATACGGAATCCGACAGCCCGTCGGCCTTGTCATCGATCCATTCGATTTCGGCGCCGGACGCCGTCACCAGCTCAGCGAGAGCCGCGTGCTGCGCCGCCGCTTTCGCCGGGTCGAAACCCGGGCCATAGTGCCAGGTAGCCCGGTCGGCACCGCGCATGGCATTGGCCGCCGACCGCATCAGCACGCGCCGCAACGGCGCCGCCATGGATTGTGATCCGAAAGCGCTCATCAGTGCCCTTTTCAATGCCGTGTTCAAGGTGAAAAAAATGGAAAAATTTTCATCGGAGGCTATTTATACACTTGCACAATAAGGCCGCAAGTGCCGTAATGAGCGGGATTGACGGGCTCGCGCTGTTGGGTCCATGCTGAAGTCTGGAGTGGGCATTACAGCGTATGTTGATTAGCCGGATAGACGTTCGACGATCTGCCGTGGACCCTGTGGCAGAGGTTCCCCGGTGAGCGCGGCGGGAACCGCCGCAGTCCAATCCGGCAAGGCGCAGGACGGCGCCGCCGAAGCCATCCATGTCGAGAACCTGCACAAGAAATTCGGCCATCTGCATGTGCTGAAAGGCGTTTCGCTGTCGGCGCGCGACGGCGAGGTGATCGCCATTATCGGCGGCTCGGGTTCCGGCAAGTCGACGCTGCTGCGCTGCATCAACTGCCTGGAAAACCCGACCAGCGGCATCATCCGCGTCAATGGCGAGGAGATCAAACTCAAGGCCGACAGCCACGGCCACACCGTGCCCGCCGACCGCCGGCAGATCGAACGCATCCGCGCCAAGCTCGGCATGGTGTTCCAGAACTTCAACCTGTGGAGCCACATGACGCTGATCGAGAACGTCATCGAGGTTCCGGTGCATGTTCTGGGCGTCAGGCGCGACGTGGCGATCAGGGAAGCCGAAAAGCTTTTGGCGCGCGTCGGCCTGGCCGAAAAGCGCGACGTCTATCCGGCCTATCTCTCGGGCGGCCAGCAGCAGCGCGCGGCGATCGCCCGCGCCCTGGCCATCAACCCGCGCGTCATGCTGTTCGACGAGCCGACCTCGGCGCTCGACCCGGAGCTGGTCGGCGAGGTGCTGAAGGTGATCGGCGACCTGGCGCGCGAGGGCCGCACCATGGTGCTGGTCACGCATGAAATGAAATTCGCCCGCGAGGTCGCGACCCATGTCGTCTACCTCTGCAACGGGCTGGTCGAGGAAGAGGGGCCGCCGGAGCAGATATTCGGCGCACCGAAATCCGAAAGGCTGAAGCAGTTCATCCGCAACATCGGCTAGGACAAGCCGGGACGGAAGAAAACCGGGAACCAACAACAAACTGGGAGTCGTGACATGAAGACTGTTCTGAAAACATTCGCCGCAGCGCTGCTGCTCGGCGTTGCCGCCATGGGCGTGGCCAAGGCCGATCCGGTCAAGATCGGTGTCGCCGCCGAGCCCTATCCGCCCTTCACCTCGCCGGACGCTTCCGGCAAATGGGTTGGCTGGGAAATCGAGTTCATCGACGCCGTCTGCGCCGAGGAGAAGCTCGACTGCGTCATCACGCCTGTCGCCTGGGACGGCATCATCCCGGCGCTGACGACCAAGAAGATCGACGTCATCGCCAGTTCGATGTCGATCACCGCCGAACGCGAGAAGACCATCGACTTCTCGGATAAGTACTACAACACGCCGACCGCCATCATCGGGCCGAAGGACCAGAAATTCGGCGCCACGCCGGACGATCTCAAGGGCAAAGTGCTCGGCGTGCAGGTGTCGACCACCCATTCGGCCTATGCGAAGAAGCATTTCGGGCCCACGGCTGCCGAGATCAAGGAATACCAGACGCAGGACGAAGCCAACAACGATCTGGCCGCAGGCCGCCTCGACGCCGTCCAGGCGGATTCGATCGCGCTCGACGCATTTCTGAAGTCGGACCAGGGCAAGGCCTGCTGCGATCTGAAGGGCATGGTGGCTCCGGACGATGAAGTGCTCGGACCGGGCGTGGGCGCCGGCGTGCGCAAGGAAGACACCGACCTTAAGGCCAAGATCAACGCCGGCATCAAGGCGATCCGCTCGAACGGCAAATATGACGAGATATCGAAGAAATACTTCGATTTCGACATTTACGGTGGTGGCGGCGCGCAGTCGAACTGACGATCCTCGCATGAGCTAGGGGGCATGGCGTTAGCGCCATGCCTCCCTGCCCGATCTTTCCCAGACATGCTTGCCGCCGGCGCTGCCGTCGGCGGTTAGAGCCAGCATCCGGGGGCGACGCTGATCGACGCACTTCTTTCGGCCTCGGCGGCCGGCATCATAGAGCTCCTTTCGCCCAATCCGCCGGGCTGGGGCGGCACGCTCTTGCTTGGACTGCTCCATTCGATCGAGATCGCGCTCGGCGCCACGGTCCTCGGTCTCCTGATCGGCACCGGTGGCGCCTTTGGCAAGCTTTACGGCGGTCCGGTCGTGCGCGACCTGCTGGCGGTTTACACCACCATCGTGCGCGCCGTGCCCGAACTGGTGCTGATCCTGCTGCTCTATTATGCCGGGACGGACCTGATCAACCAGGCGCTGACGGCAATGGGCTACCAGCGCGTCGACATCAGCGGCCTTGCCGCGGGCATCGCCGTGCTCGGCTTTGTCCAGGGTGCCTATTCGACCGAAGTGATCCGCGGCGCCATCCTAGCCATACCGCAGGGCCAGATCGAAGCCGCCCGCGCCTATGGCATGTCACCCGGGCTCATGCTGCGGCGCATCACCTTGCCGGCGATGCTGCCCTTCGCCATACCCGGGCTCGCCAATCTGTGGCTGATCGCCACCAAGGATACGGCCCTTCTGGCGGTCGTCGGCTTTTACGAACTGGCGCTGGCGACGCGGCAGGCTGCGGGGGTCACCAAAGCCTATTTCACCTTCTTTTTCGCCGCGGGCGTGCTCTATCTCATCTTGTCGCTGGTCTCCAACCTGCTCATCGGCCGCCTCGAGGCCTGGTCGCGGCGCGGTATGCCGTCGCTCAAGGATGCGCGCTGATGGCCGGAGAAGCGACCATCATCAACGCTGCCGCGCGCACGTCGCTGTGGCTGCAGCCGCATCGCATCGTGCTGATCCTGGTCGCGATCGCGCTGGTTTTCGGCGCAGCCTTCTTCATGCGCTGGGATTGGCTGCCGCAATATTACGAAATGGGGCTTCTCGGCATCTGGCGGTCGCTGTGGATCCTGGCCGTCACCTGCTTTCTCGGCTTCCTGCTCGCCGTGCCGCTCGGGCTCGCGCAGGCCGCCGGCCCTTTCTGGTTTTCCGCGCCCGCCAGGACATTCTGCACCGTCATCAGGGGCACGCCGCTGCTGATCCAGCTATGGCTGCTCTATTACGGGCTGGGCTCGCTGTTTCCGCAATTTCCCTGGATCCGCGAGTCCTGGATGTGGCCGTATCTCAGGCAAGCCTGGCCCTATGGCGTGCTGGCGTTGACCTTGTCATTCGCCGGCTATGAGGGTGAAGTGATGCGCGGCGCCTTTGCCGGCGTGCCCAAGGGGCAGCTCGAGGCAGCCCGCGCCTTCGGCATGAGCCGCTGGAAGATTTTCCGCCGCATCTGGCTGCCGCAGGCCATCTACCGGGCGCTGCCGACGCTGACCGGCGAAACCGTGCTGCAGCTGAAGTCGACGCCGCTGGTAGCGACGATCAGCGTCATCGACATCTTCGCCGTCTCGTCCAAGGTCCGGCAGGACACCTACCTCACCTACGAACCCTTGCTGCTTTTGGCGCTGATCTACATGATCATCACCGGCATACTGGTGTTTGCATTCAGCAAGATCGAGGCGCGGATTCCGAACAAGGTGGGCTAGGGAATAGTGAGTAGGCAGTGGTGAGTAGTCAGCATATGACCGGGAAACTGCTTGCTTTCGCTACTCCCTACTGACTACTCCCTACTCACTCACCACCAATCGGGTCCGCACCATGCAACTCTCTCTCGACCAGGCAACAGGGCTGTGCCGGATGGCGGCGCTCGGCGCCGGCGCCAATGAGGAGGCGGCGAGGTCGCTCACCGCCTCGATCATTGCCGCCGAGGCGGAAGGGCTTTCGACCGTCGGGCTGACCCATTTCATCGATTACCTCGAAGCGCTGGAAGCCGGCCGCATCGACGGCAATGCCGATCCGGTGATCACCAGGCCGGCGCTCGCCGTCTATCTCTCCGATGCGCGTGGCGGCCTCGCCCATACCGGCTTCGACCGCACCATCGACGACCTCGCCAAGGCGGCAAAGCTGTTCGGCGTCGCCATCTTCTCGCAGAAGAACGCCTATACGTGCGGCGCACTAGGCTATTTCACCGGGCGTCTGGCGCAGCTGGGATTGGTCTCCTTCGCCGCCACCAACGGGCCGGCGGTGCTGGCAGGCTCGGGCTCGGTCAAGCCGGTCTATTGCACCAACCCGATGTCGTTTGCGGCACCCGCCGCCGATGGCGCGCCGCTGGTCATCGACCAGTCGTCGAGCGCCACCGCGTTCGTCAACATCCGCAAGGCGGCCGAGGACGGCAAGAAGATCCCCGAAGGCTGGGCGCTGGACGCCAGCGGCAACCCGACCACCGATCCGGCCGCTGCCATGAAGGGCGCCATGCTGGCCTTCGGCGGCCAGCGTGGCGCCAACATCGCGCTGATGGTCGAAGTGCTGGCGGCTGGCCTGTCGGGCGCCAACTGGTCGCTCGACGCGCCATGGTTCAGCGGCGGACCGGACAGCCCCGGAACCGGCCTGTTCGTGCTCGCTGTCGAGCCCAAGCTGCTCGACCCGGATTTCGAGCAGCGCATGAAGGACCAGCTCGACCGGCTGCGCCGGCGCTTTGGCGTGCACGTGCCGGGCCGGGCGCGGGCCGAAGCGGCCGAGAAGGCGCAGGCGCGCGGCATCAATGCCTCCAAAGCCGTGGTGCAGCGCATTTCCGAATTCGCCGAGCGCTACTCGGGCTGAAGCAGTCCTGCGACAACGAATTTTACGCGACCTGGCTGAACCTTTCTACCGATCGCAACGACCAATAGCTGCCGGGTCGGGTTTGCCCGGTCGGTGTCTTCTGTCGGATGCGTTTAGGGCCCGGGCGGGCGTATGCCGTCTCAGCTTATCCGCCCCGTTGCGCTCTGTCTCGACCGTTGCGTCACCCGGAAAACCCCGCTTCGGCGGGGTTTTCTGCGTTCGTGCTCTGTGTGCTAAAACATGATGGCGGAAGTTAACTTTTGTCAACTTGACTTGCCGGGAACCATCGGGCGTTTGCAAGGGATCGTCACAACAACAGGAGCTACGATGTCCGCAACCACCGACGCTTCCCGCGGCAAACTTATCGTTCCGGTGTTTGGCCGCCTGTATTCGTCGCTGCATGATGGCGCCGAAACCCTTCTGCGCGTCGTCGCCGGCGGGTTTCTCACCATTCACGGCTCGCAGAAGATCACCAACCCTTTCGGCGCCGCCGAGATGGTCGAAGGCCTCGGCTTCTATCCCGGCGCGTTCTGGTCGCTGCTTTTGTCCTGCACCGAATTCTTCGGCGGCATTCTGATCGCCATCGGCCTGTTGACTCGGCCCGCCGCCTTTGCCGGCATGATCGTGCTGCTGGTCACCGTCTGGTTCCACTGGATCACTGTCGGCCAGGGCTTTTCCGGCGCTGAAAAGTCGCTTCTATGGGCGGCGATCCTGCTGTTCTTCGTTATCCGCGGCGGCAACCGCCAGTCGGTCGACGCGCGCATCGGCAAGGCGTTCTGAAGGGTCTATAAGAGGGTGGCAGCGACGACGCGTCACCCTTTGCCTTTGGCCCAAAACGGACTATGAAACGGCTTCAGCCAAGCTTTCGAGCGCCGGAGCCAGCCATGACCGAAATCCTGCAGATCCCCAAGCTCGTGGTCGTCTTCGGCGGCTCCGGCTTCGTCGGCCGCCACATCGTGCGGGCGCTGGCCAAGCGCGGCTACCGCATCAGGGTGGCGGTGCGCCGGCCCGATCTGGCGGGACATCTGCAGCCGCTCGGCAATGTCGGCCAGATCCAGCCGGTGCAGGCTAATGTGCGCGTGCGCTGGTCGGTCGACCGCGCCGTGCAGGGCGCCGACCATGTCATCAATCTGGTCGCCATCCCGCATGAAAGCGGCCGGCAGAAATTCAACACCGTGCACGAATTCGGCGCCCGCGCCGTCGCCGAAGCCGCACGCTCGGTCGGCGCAGGGCTCACCCACATCTCGGCGCTGGGCGCCGACCTCAACGCCGAATCCGACTATGCCCGCACCAAGGCGCTCGGCGAAAAGGCCGTCCTGGAGACGATCCCGGACGCCGTCATCTTCCGTCCGTCGATCAATTTCGGACCCGAGGACAGTTTCTTCAACCGCTTCGCCGACATGGCGCGCTATTCGCCGGTGCTGCCGCTGATCGGCGGCGGCCAGACCAAGTTCCAGCCGGTCTATGTCGGCGATGTCGCCGAAGCGGTGGCGCGTTCGGTCGAGGGCAAGATCAAGGGCGGCCAGATCTATGAACTCGGCGGGCCGCAAGTGCTCACCTTCAAGCAGTGCATGGAAGAGCTGCTGACCGTCATCGAGCGCAAGCGGCTCCTGGTACCGGTGCCGTGGTGGATGGCCAATCTGCAGGCCTCGATCCTCGGCCTGCTGCCCAACCCGTTGCTGACCAAGGACCAGGTGCTGCTGCTGCGCCAGCCCAACATCGTGTCGGAGGAGGCCAACAAGGCCAACCGGAACCTTGCCGGCCTCGATATCCAGCCGCAGTCTATCGGCACCATCCTGCCCAGCTATCTCTGGCGCTTCCGCGCCGCAGGCCAGTTCCAGCGCAAGCCCGCCGGCATCGCGTAACATGGCGTTGGGCCGTTAAACGCGCCGCGTGACCTGCATCGGCAGGCCGCCCTGCGGCTGTGTCGTCAGTTTCTGCACCGGCCACGGCTTGGTCTCGGCCGTCACGTCGAAGCGGAAGCGCGACAGCATGATGGCCAGCGCAATGATCGCCTCCTGCATGGCGAAGCTGGCGCCGATGCAGATGCGCGGACCGGCGCCGAACGGCAGATACTGGAAGCGGTCGATCTTCTCGCGGTTTCCCGGATGGAAGCGTTCGGGCATGAAGGCGTCGGGCATGTCCCACAGTTTTCTGTGGCGGTGGACGACCCAAGGCATCACCAGTACGGCCGCGCGCTTGGGGAGCACCAGATCGTTCCAGGTCTCCGTCTCGATCGGCTCGCGGTTGATGGACGGCGCCGGCGGATAAAGCCGCAGCGCCTCCTCGAAGGCGGCGCGGGTGAACGGCATTGCGTCGAGCCATTTCGTTGGGTCGGGTTCGCGCGCCAGCACGGCCTCGATCTCGCGCTCGACCTTTTCACGCTCCCACGGCGCTTCGGCGAGGCAGTAGATCGTCCAGCCCAGTGCCCGCGCGGTGGTCTCGTGGCCGGCGCCGATGAAGGTGATGATGTTGTCCTCGACTTCCGCCCGCGTCAGCCCGTCGGGGCCTTCGGCGCGCAGCAGAAGCGTCAGGAAATCCTGCGGCGCGGTGTCGGGGTCGCGCTTCAGCCGCTCCTCGCGCATCTTGACCGTATCGGTGACGATCTTGCGGAAATAGGCCATGGTCTTGCGGCCGCGGATGCGGGTCAGCCGCGGCAGCCATTCGGGCGCGCGCAACAGGTCGAGCGGATCGACACGGCCCATGGTTTCGAACAGGCGGTCGATCTCCTGCGCGAAACTGCCGGGCTCGCCCGCAATCTCGCCCGAAAACAGCGTCTCGGCCAGGATATCGTAGGTGAGCAGCGTCATGTCATGGGCGACATCGGTCATGCCGCCTTCGTCATAGCGGGCGACGAACTGCATCGTGCGGCGCAGCATCGGCTCGGCGAAGCCGAAGATATGCCGCGGCGTGAACACCGGCGCCATCGCCTTGCGCGAGCGCTTCCACACCTCGCCTTCGGCGGTCAACAGTCCGTCGCGCAAGATCGGTCGCAGGATCATCTGGCGCACCGTCGCCATCTTGTAGTTCTTGGCGTTGTCGATCAGCACGTGGCGGATAAGGCCGGGATCGTTGGCGACGATCAGATGCCCGCCGACGCCATTCGCCGAAATCCAGGGCTCGTTGTAGGTGTGCTCGCCCCACAGTTCGAGCGGATTGCGGTAGACGATCCGCATCATCTCCAGCGTCGAAGGCGGCGTCGTGCGCGGCCTGGGCGCCGGCGGCACGAAGGGGACGGGCTGCGTGTCCATGAGGTGCTCCGCTGATAGCTCAGACGTAGTGGCTGGCAATCCGGGCGTCCATGTGACCGAACGGCAAACTGAAACGCTGCAGCGCCCGGTGTGCCCGACAGACGGTGTGTTCATCGGATCGTGACCGCCGGTGAAACGGTTGCGGCTTGTCCGGTTGGACACTCTGCCATAGGTGACAGTTACCAACAGCTACTGCCAATCGCCCAGGAGAGTCCGCTTGAAGCACAAGCTGAACATCATAATCGGCAGCACGCGGCCGGGCCGCGCCGGGCCGGTCTTCGCCCACTGGCTGGAGGATTTTGCCCGCGAGCACGGCAAATTCGAACCGGTGCTGACCGACATTGCCGCATTCCAGCTGCCGGTTCTGGACGAACCGCACCATCCGAAACTCGGCAAATACGAGAAGGACCATACGAAGGCCTGGTCGAAGGCAATCGACGCCGCCGACGCCTTTGTCTTCGTGGCGCCGGAATACAATTATTTCGTCGCTCCGGCGATCGTCAACGCGATCGATTATCTATCGCGCGAGTGGAAATACAAACCTGCCGCCATCTTCAGCTATGGCGGGGTTTCCGGAGGCCTGCGCGCCGCGCAGGCGCTGAAGCCGCTGCTGACCGCGGTGGGCGTCATGCCCATCTCGGAAGGCGTCGCGCTGCCGATGTATCAGAAACTGCTGGAGAGCGACGGCTCCTTCCAGGCTAGTGAGCAGGTAGAGGGTGGGACCAAGACCATGCTGGACGAGCTCTCGCGCTGGAACGAGGCGCTGAAGCCGATGCGGGCTGCGTAACGCAGCCGGCCCCGGCTTGCTCATGCCATAAAGAGGTGGAATGGTCGGCAGGTGACTGAGCCGGGGGCGGTTCGATTTGCGCCTGTTGTTTGCCTTGCTGTTGATGCTTGCGACCACCGCCACAGCGGTGGCGGAGCGGCGCGTGGCGTTGGTCATTGCCGAGGACGACTACCGGCTGGTGCGGCCGCTGGCCAATCCTGTCAATGACGGCGAGGTGATGGAAGTGGCGCTGAAGAAGCTCGGCTTCGAGGTCGTGGTCGAGACCAATCGTGATCTCAGGCGCATGCGCCGGGCTCTCGACGATTTTCGCGAGGACGCCATGGGCGCCGACGTGGCGCTGGTGTATTTCTCCGGCCATGGCGTCGAAATCTCCGGCGACAACCGTCTTCTGCCGGTCGATGCCGATGCCTCCTCGCTCGACCAGCTGGAGAAGACCAGCCTGCCGTTGGAGGAAGTGCGCGATGCGGTTGCCGCCACGGCGAAGGTCGGGCTGATCGTGCTCGACGCCTGCCGCAGCGATCCGTTCACAGGCGGCAACGGCGACGGGCGTGGCGCCACATCGCTGATCAAGGACCTGGTGGACAAGATCAAGCCGGGCCTCGGACGCGTCGGCAAGGCGGAAAACATCCTGTTCGCCTTTTCGGCGGCGCCCGGCGAGACGGCTGCCGACGGTACCGGTGCGAATTCGCCCTTTACAGCGGCGCTGATCAAATACCTCGGCACCGACGGGCTCGAAATCCGCTCGGTGCTGACGCTGGTGCAGCAGGAGGTCTACGACCTTTCGCGCGGAAAACAGCTGCCCTACGTCGAGAGCGGGCTGCCGAAGCTGTTCTTCGCCTCGGCGGCCAAGGAACAACTGCCGGAGCGCGAGCGGCTGTTGCTTGCCATGGCCGATGTGACGCCGGAAATGCGCGGCGCGGTCGAACGGGTCGCCAGCGATGCCGACATGCCGCTGGCGCCGCTCTATGGCGCACTGATCAGTTCCGACACCAGCCATCTCTCCGGCGAAAGCCTGGACGCCAAGCTGCGCGAGGCGGCCGACGCCTTCGTCAAGGTGCGCGGCGAGATGAAGACGCTGGCCGCCGACGACCCGCAGGTGACCGAACTGCGCCGCCAGGCCGAGGAACAGTTGGCGCTCGGCGCTTTCGATGGTGCACGCGTGATCCTCGCCAAGGCCGCCGACGTCGACAATGTCTCGCGCCAGGCGTTGAAGGCCAATTTCGTCAGCCGCACCCTGTCCGAAGCCGCGACGCGATTTCTCTCGGGCGGCGCGGCGCGTGCCACCCTGGACTATGCAACCGCCATCAAGGACTATGAAACGGTGCTGGCGCTCTATGGCGAAGCCGGGCAGACCTCGCTCAGCCTGGAACAGGCCGACCGCCAAAGCCGCACGCTGGAAGAGCTCGGCATCCTCTACACAACGGTCGGCAACACCGACGCCGCCGGCCGCGCCTTTGCGGCGCTGGTCGCCAATCTTGAGCAGCGAGCGCGCCAGGAAACCGATCCGAGCGTCAAGCGCGACCTCGCCATCGGCCATATCAAGTTCGCCAACATCAAGATGGCGCAAGGCGATCTGCCGGCCTCCCTGCAAAACTATGAGGCGGCCAGGGACATGTTGCAGGGCCTGACCACAGACGTGCCGGACAAGAAGGACTGGCTCGGCGATCTCGCCATGGCCAATGACAAGATCGGCAATGTGCTGGCCACGCAAGGCGACCTGGGTGCGGCAGCCCAGGCCTACCAGCAAAGCCTGTCCATCAAGCAGCAATTGGCCGATGCCGAGCCGAACAGCGTCTATCTGCTGCGCGACCTGACCATTACCTACGACGAAATCGGCGGTCTTGCCCGTACCGCCGGCCAGCTGGATGGCGCCCAGACTGCATTCGAAGAGAGCCTGAGAATTCGGCTGGCGCTGGCGCAGAACAACCCCGACGACCCCAGGCATCAGCGCGCCGTCTCCGTCAGCTACACCAGGATCGGCGACGTCCTGCGCGAGCGTGGCGACGCTGCGGGCGCGCTCGACGCCTACAACAAGAGCCAAATAATCGCCGAAGCGCTGGTGCGCCGCGACTCAAACGACACCGATTTGAAGCGCGACCTGTCGGTCGGTTACGCCAAGATCGGCAATGCTTACGGCGACCAGAAGGACTGGCCATTCGCGTTGGAGGCCTACCAGCAGGCGCTGGCCACGGCGCGAGACCTTGCCGCCAGCGACCCAGGCAACACCGATTGGCAGCGCGACCTGTCGGTCTGTCTGGAAAAAATTGCCGGCGTGTTTGATGCCCAGGGCGATATCGCCGGTGCTTTGCAGAACTACCAGGACAGTCTCGTCATTGCCGACCGGTTGGCAAATCTCGACCCGGGCAATTCCGACTGGCAGCGCGACCTGTCGATCACGTTCGAGGAAATAGGCCTGCTGGAGACCAAGCAGCGCCACTATGAGGGCTCGAAGAAGGCCTTCGAAGCCAGCCTGGCCATCCGCCAGCGGTTGGCCCTGTCCGATCCGGACAATGCGATCTGGCAATTCGATCTGGTACAGGCCTATATCAACTATGCCTATGTGGCGAAGAATCCGAAGGCTGTGTTGTCGCAGGCGCTAGACCTGACGCTGGAGCTTGACCGCACAGGCAAACTGGCGCCGAGGGACAAACCCACGATCAAATATCTGCGCGGTCTTCTGGCCAAATTGAAAGCCGCGAAAAAATAGCCGGCTGCCAGCTCGGGATTCAGCCCTGAAATGCCCGCAAACCTTGGAAAAACCGCCTTTGGCGCCTATATCTAGGACATCAAAGCGGCGTGATTCGAAGCCATTTTTTCGCGCTGAGCATGCGGCATCAATCAGACAGGTTTTCATGAGCGATCAAAGCGACAACGCCAACGGCGCTGAGGCCGAATACGGCGCCGATTCCATCAAGGTTTTGAAGGGGTTGGACGCTGTCCGCAAGCGGCCGGGCATGTATATCGGCGATACCGACGACGGCTCGGGCCTGCATCACATGGTCTATGAGGTGGTCGACAACGCCATCGACGAGGCGCTGGCCGGCCATGCCGACCTCGTCACGGTGACGCTAAATCCCGACGGTTCGGTCACCGTTATCGACAATGGCCGCGGCATTCCGACCGATATTCACACTGGCGAAGGCATTTCGGCGGCCGAAGTGATCATGACGCAGCTGCATGCCGGCGGCAAATTCGACCAGAATTCCTACAAGGTGTCTGGTGGTCTGCACGGCGTCGGCGTCTCGGTGGTCAATGCGTTGTCGGCCTGGCTGAAGCTGAAAATCCGCCGCAACGGCCAGATTTTCGAGATGAGCTTCACGCATGGCAATGCCGATGCGCCGCTCAAGGCCACCGGCAGCTATGAGCAGAACAAGCAGCCCGGCACCTATGAGGGCCGCAGCGGTTCCGAGATCACCTTCTTTCCGTCGTCCGAAACCTTCACCATGGTCGAATTCGACTTCGGCACGCTGGAGCACCGGCTGCGCGAGCTCGCCTTCCTGAATTCCGGGGTGCGCATCATTTTGACCGATGCCCGCCATGCCGATCTCGTGCGCCACGAACTGCACTATGATGGCGGCCTGGAAGAGTTCGTCAAATATCTCGACCGGGTCAAGAAACCGCTGATCGACAAGCCGATCGCCATCAAGGCCGAGCGCGACGGCATCACCGTCGAAGTGGCGATGTGGTGGAACGACAGCTACCACGAGAACGTGCTGGCCTTCACCAACAACATCCCGCAGCGCGATGGCGGCACCCATCTGGCCGGCTTCCGTGGCGCGCTGACGCGCCAGATCACCGGCTATGGCGAATCGTCGGGCCTGACCAAGAAGGAAAAGGTGGCGCTGATCGGCGACGACTGCCGCGAAGGCCTGACGGCGGTGCTGTCGGTCAAAGTGCCCGACCCGAAATTCTCCTCGCAGACCAAGGACAAGCTGGTCTCGTCAGAGGTGCGGCCCGTGGTCGAAGGCCTGGTCAACGAGGCGCTTGGCACATGGCTGGAAGAACACCCGACCGAGGGCAAGGTGGTCATCGACAAGGTGATCCAGGCGGCCGCGGCGCGTGAAGCCGCGCGCAAGGCCCGCGACATCACCCGCAAAAGCTCGCTCGGCGTCACCTCTCTGCCCGGCAAGCTTGCCGACTGCCAGGAACGCGACCCGGCGAAATCCGAAATCTTCATCGTCGAGGGTGACTCGGCCGGCGGCTCCGCCAAGGGCGGCCGTTCGCGCCAGAACCAGGCGATCCTGCCGCTGCGCGGCAAGATCCTCAATGTCGAGCGCGCCCGCTTCGACCGCATGCTCGGCTCCGAGATGATCGGCACGCTGATCACCGCGCTCGGCACCTCGATCGGCAAGGACGAGTTCAACGCCGACAAATTGCGCTACCACAAGATCATCCTGATGACCGACGCCGACGTCGACGGCGCCCATATCAGGACCTTGCTGCTCACCTTCTTCTTCCGCCAGATGCCGGAGCTGATCGAGCGCGGCCATCTCTACATCGCCCAGCCGCCGCTCTACAAAGTGACGCGCGGAAAAAGCTCGCAATACATCAAGGACGAGAGCGCCTTCGAGGAGTTCCTGATCGGCTCCGGGCTGGAAGAGGCGTCGCTGACGCTTGCCTCCGGCGAGGCGCGGGCCGGACAGGATCTGCGCGGCTCGATCGATGATGCACTGGCCGTGCGCCAGCTCATCAACGGGCTGCACACGCGCTACAACAGGGGCGTGGTCGAACAGGCGGCGATCGCCGGCGCGCTCAACGCCGATGTGCTAAACGACCTCGGCCGCGCCAATGCCATGGCCGAACGCGTCGCCCAGCGCCTCGACATCATTGCCGAGGACACCGAGCGCGGCTGGACCGGCCGGCTGTCGACCTCCAATGAAGGCGTCGGCGGCTATGTGTTCGAACGCACGGTGCGCAGCGTCAAGGAATTCGCGCAGCTCGATGCCGGGCTGATAAATTCGGCCGACGCACGCCAGCTCGACCGCTATGCCCCGCGCCTCATGGAAGTCTATGGCGAGCCGCCGGTGCTGCGCCGCAAGGATGTCTCCGAAACCATTTCGGGGCCGCTGGCGCTGCTCAACGCGGTGTTTGCGACCGGCCGCAAGGGCCTGACCATGCAGCGCTACAAGGGCCTCGGCGAGATGAATGCCGAGCAGCTCTGGGAAACCACGCTCGACCCGAATGTGCGTTCGCTGCTGCAGGTCAAGGTCAATGACGCCACCGATGCTGACAGCTTGTTCTCGCGGCTGATGGGCGACGAGGTCGAGCCGCGGCGCGAATTCATCCAGGACAATGCGCTGTCGGTGGCCAATCTGGACATTTGATGGCGGGGGCCTTGCCGCCGAAGCTCCACTCCGGGGTCAGGCCTTTGGTTCCAGCTTTCGCCCGAGGTCCACCACGTCGCGCAGCACTTGCAGATGCGAGCGCGGCGCGGTGCCCGCCGGCGGGGCGATTTCAACGCCGTTTGCCGTCGATGACCAATAAAGCGTGTGCGTGAAGATACGGCCAAGTGAGCTGCGAAGCTCGATCTGGATGTTCTCCACACCGGGGCCGAAGTTTTCCGTCATCGGACCGGAAATCGGATCGCCTGTCGCCCAGCCATTGCCGCGGTCGTAGACGTTGGTCCAGCGCGTTGCCGCAAACACCGCGCCATGATGCACTGCGCGCTGCGCCTTGCCTTGGCTGTGTCCTTCCCGGTAAAGCACGGTGCCGCCGGGGCGCCCGTCATCGGCAATCGGCGGGCAGGCCGAGAACAGGCGCTCGGCAAGGCCACGCCTGAATTCCGCGAGATTGTAGGTCACCAGGAATTCGCTGTGGGAGAGCGGACTGCCAAGCGTGACGAAATCGCTGATCTTCCAGGGCAGCGGGTGGTCGGCGTCCTTGGCCCGAAGCTGCTGGTAGAGCGCCCATTGGCCGCGCCGGAACCCGGCGAGGTCTTCAAGGTTCTTTGGCCACGCTGACCCATCAGAGCCGAGCGTTGCCTTGTCGATGGCCTCGACCGCCGCCAGTTTGGCCTTGTCGCGGACCGCTTCCAGCCTTCGCGGCCGGAACTCGGCCCACAGGATCTGCAGCAAATCATAGGCGATGATCGACCCCAGGCTGTGCGAGACTAGCACGATGCGGTCGTAAGCATCGTCCTTCATCAGCGTCTTGAGCAACGTCAGGCCGCGGTCGCGGATCAGCGCACGCTTCTCGATCGTCGCCGCCTCGGCGCGCACATAAGCGGCGACGTCACCGAAATAGGGCAGGGCGAACTGATCCACCGCCCAGATGACAAAAGAAGCGAAGGTGGTGATCATCAGGCCGGTCGTCAAGGTAACGGCCTGTTGCCAGACCGATGTTGCCAGCACGAGTGCTGCGCCCAGAATGACGATAACGATCAGAAGTGTGGCGACGTAAAGCTTGCGGGCGTCGAGCGGAATGTCGGCGGGCTTGCGCCACAACAGGTTCGTCACCCAGGCGGCCAGCCGGCCGCGCGTCGTGCCTTGCGTGATGTCGGCCCAATAAAGCTCGTAGAAATCGGTACGGCGGCCATCGACGTCGTAGGGCGTGGTGATGCGGCGCAGCTCGTGTGACTTGGTCCGGCTGTCGGGCGTGATCCAGCTCTGGTTGATCGTGGCGCCGGAAACGGCCGGATCGGGAATCTGGGCGTAGGGTGGAGCACGGGTGGGATCGCTGCTCCAGACCGCCTGGACGAATCCCCTCAGCGTACCCATCGGCCGCTGCTCGCCCATGCCATGCACGATCACCACCGCCTGGCTGGGCTGCGCCTTTTTGTAAGCCAGCGATGCGACAGTCTTGGGCATCAGCGTCTCCGTTGACGACATCCGACGGCGGGATCGCTCATGCTACCCCCGGCTCACCGAGCCAACAATACACGGCAGCCCATGTGGACCTCCGTGAACCAATCCACAGTTTCGCAGTCGTGCCTCGGGCCGCGCGGAAAATAGTTCCGTTCCCGCTAAGCAAATCATTTCATTGCTCCTCGGAACGGAAATCGCTCAGGAACATTGTGACGACATCGATCAATTTCTCGCAGGGAGGCTCTTTATGGGACGCGGTATTTTGCTCTGGTTGCTCGGTATTCCGATCCCGATCATCATTCTCATCATGCTGTTCGTACGGTAGGAGGCGTCGATGCAGTCCACCGTATCGGCTGTCGACGTATCTGCTTCAACAGAATCCTCCGCCACGGCCGTCAGCTGGGGGCCGATCATCGCCGGCGCCTTCGCGGCCTCGACGCTGACCTTCATCCTCATGCTGCTCGGCTCAGGACTGGGGCTGACCATGGTCTCGCCATGGTCCGGCGCCAGTGCCTCGCTGACCACCTTCGCGGTGTCCGGCGCGATCTGGCTCATCATCGTGCAATGGCTGTCCTCCGGGGTCGGTGGCTATCTTGCCGGACGCCTGCGCACCAAATGGGTCGGCATCCACACCGACGAGGTCTATTTCCGTGACACCGCGCACGGCCTCCTCGCTTGGGCGCTGGCGACATTGCTGGTCGTCGGCATTCTCGGGTCGGCGCTGTCGGCAGTGCTTGGTTCAGGCGTGCAGGCGGCTTCTACCGTTGCCTCAGGCGCCGCCATGGGTGCTTCGGCCGGCGCGTCCGCCAATGCCGGCAGCGCACCGGCCGACAATGCAACGTCCTATCTTGTGGATACGCTGTTCCGTCCGGCTGATGCCGCCAGGCTCGCGGCGGCCAATCCGGACAGCGATGCGGCTGCGGCCGGGCAGGCTTCGCGCATCCTCGTCGCCAGTGCGGCGGCAGGCGAAATTTCGGCTGACGACAAGACCTATCTGTCGCAGCTGGTCGCCGCCCGCACCGGGCTTTCCGAGGCTGACGCCAAGGCGCGTGTCGACGCCCTGGTGGCCAGGGTCGAGGACGCCAAGGTCAAGGCCAAGCAGGCCGCCGACGCCGCCCGGAAAGGCAGCGCCACCTTCGCACTGCTTGGCGCCCTGTCGCTGGTTATCGGCGCCTTCATCGCCAGCGCTGCGGCAGCACTGGGCGGCAGGCAGCGCGACGACGAGGAAGCGGTTTTCCTGACCAGCCGCTGAACCGGTCTTCAACATAGAAAAGCCCGGTCGAACCGGGCTTTTTTGTTTCCGATGATGGACCGACAACCTTCCAGTGGAAGGTTGCGGCGGGATCAGTGATCCATCGCCTTGACGATTTCCTCGGTCATCTTCTTGGCGTCGCCGAGCAGCATCATGGTGCCGTCCTTGTAGAACAGCGTGTTGTCGATGCCGGCGTAGCCCGAGCCGAGCGAGCGCTTGACGAACAGGCAGGTGCGGGCCTTGTCGACGTCGAGGATCGGCATACCGTAGATCGGCGACGACTTGTCGTCGCGCGCGGACGGATTGGTGACGTCGTTGGCGCCGATTACATAGGCGACATCGGCCTGCGCGAACTCGGAGTTGATGTCTTCCAGTTCGAACACTTCGTCATAGGGAACATTGGCTTCGGCGAGCAGCACGTTCATGTGGCCGGGCATGCGCCCGGCGACCGGGTGGATGGCGTATTTGACGTCGACGCCATTGGCCTTCAGCTTGTCGGCCATTTCGCGCAGCGCGTGCTGGGCCTGGGCAACCGCCATGCCGTAACCCGGCACGATGATGACCTTCTGTGCGTTCATCATCAGATAGGCGGCGTCGTCGGCCGAGCCCTGTTTGACCGTGCGTTCGATGCCGTCATCGGCAACCGCCGCGGTCTCGCCGCCGAAGCCGCCGAGGATGACCGAGATGAACGACCGGTTCATGCCCTTGCACATGATGTAGGACAGGATGGCGCCGGACGAGCCGACCAGCGCGCCGGTGATGATCAACGCCAGATTGCCAAGCGTGAAGCCGAGTGCCGCGGCGGCCCAGCCGGAATAAGAATTCAGCATCGAGACGACGACCGGCATGTCGGCGCCGCCGATCGGGATGATCAAGAGGACGCCGAGCGCCAGCGACGCCGCGACGATCAGCCAGAACACCAGCTTGGCCTCGGTGGTGACCAGAAGCACGATCAGCACGATCAGCGCGATGCCGAGGACCGCGTTGATGATGTGACGGCCGCCGATCATGATCGGCTTGCCCGACATGCGGCCATCGAGCTTGAGGAAGGCGATGACGGAGCCGGTGAAAGTGATGGCGCCGATGGCAACGCCAAGGCTCATCTCGATCAGCGCCTGGGCGTGGATGTCGCCATTCGTGCCGATGCCGAAACTTTCCGGCGCGTAGATGGCGGCTGCCGCCACCATGACGGCGGCAAGGCCGACCAGCGAGTGGAAGGCGGCGACCAGCTGCGGCATCGAAGTCATGGCGATGCGGCGCGCTGTAACGGCGCCGACGCCGCCGCCGATGGCCAGACCAAGCACGATCAGGCCGAAGCGCCCGGCGGACGGAGTCGCCAGCGCCAGCGTGGTGGCAATGGCAATGCCCATGCCGATCATGCCGTAGAGATTGCCTTGGCGGCTGGTGGTCGGATGCGACAGGCCGCGCAGCGCCATGATGAACAGGACGCCGGAGACGAGGTAGAGGAAGGACGCGAAGTTGGCGTTCATGGCTCTCTACCGGTCCTTCTTCTTGTACATGGCCAGCATGCGCTGGGTGACCAGGAAGCCGCCAAAGATGTTGACCGAGACCAGCATCAGCGCGACGAAGCCGAAGCCGGTGGCAATGCCGGAGGCCGAGATGCCGACGGCCAGCAGCGCGCCGACGACGATGACCGAGGAGATGGCGTTGGTGACCGCCATCAGCGGCGTGTGCAGCGCCGGCGTCACCGACCAGACGACGTAGTATCCGACGAAGATCGCAAGTACGAAGATGGCGAAGCGGAAGACGAAGGGATCGATGGCGCCGCCGGACAGTGCGTGCGCGGCATCGCCCGCCGCATCGACGCCACCGGGCGCGTTGGCCAGGTTCTGCACAGCCAGCCGGACGGCGGCACTTGCCTGGTCGAGCTGATCGAGGGCTTTCTGCAAGGTCTGATCCATCACGCGATCCCCTTCGGCTTGGCGGCGGACTTGCCGGCAGTGGCTTTGTCGGACGCCTTTTTCGGTGCAGCCTTCTTCGGCGTGGCATCAGCCACCATGGTCTCGGCCGGAATGGCCGCCGGTTCGATATGGGGCTGTTCCGCCGCCTTGGCGAAGGCCGGATGCACCACGCGGCCAGCGTCGGTCAGCATCGTCGCCTTAACCAGATCGTCTTCGCGGTTGATGGCGAGCGTCTTGCTGGTCTTGTCGACCAGCGTCTCGAGGAAGGCGAACAGGTTCCTGGCGTAGAGCAGCGAGGCCGATGCGGCGACGCGGCCGGGCACGTTGAGGTGGCCGACGATCTTAACGTTGTTGGCCGTCGTCACCACCTGACCCGCAACCGCGCCTTCGACATTGCCGCCGCGCTCGACGGCGAGGTCGACGATCACCGAACCCGGCTTCATCGAGGCGACCATCGCCGCCGACACCAGCTTCGGCGCCGGCCGGCCGGGGATCAGCGCCGTGGTGATGACGATGTCCTGCTTGGCGATGTGCTCAGCGGTGAGCGCTGCCTGCTTCGCCTGGTACTCCTTCGACATTTCCTTGGCGTAGCCGCCGGCGGTCTCGGCCGCCTTGAACTCCTCGTCCTCGACGGCGAGGAACTTTGCGCCAAGCGACGCCACCTGTTCCTTGGCGGCGGGACGAACGTCCGTGGCGGTGACGACAGCGCCGAGACGGCGCGCCGTGGCGATCGCCTGCAGGCCGGCAACGCCGACGCCCATGATGAAGATCTTCGCCGCCGGCACGGTGCCGGCCGCAGTCATCATCATCGGCAGCGCGCGGTCATACTCCGATGCGCCGTCAATCACGGCCTGGTAGCCGGCGAGATTGGCCTGCGACGACAGCACATCCATCGACTGGGCGCGGGTGATGCGCGGCATGAATTCCATCGAGAAGGCGGTGACCCCAGCCTCGGCAAGCGCCGCGACCGCGGCATCATTGCCGTAGGGATCCATGATGGCGATGACCGCCGCACCCGATTTGTAGCCCTTCAGCTCGGCGTCGGTCGGCCGGCGCACCTTCAGCACCACATCCGCCCGGCTCGCATCCGAAGCCTTGCCGATCGCGGCACCCGCCTTGGCGAACTCCTCATCGGGAATGCGCGACTTGGTGCCGGCGCCCGTCTCGACGGTGACGTCGAAGCCCAGCGCCGCCAGCCGCTTCACGGTATCGGGCGAGGCCGCGACACGAGGCTCGCTGGCATCGAGCTCGCGAGGGATGAAAACCGTCTGTCCCACCGCATGATCCTTTCGGCTGGAACCTGTTTGCGCAAGAGTGCGGCCGGATATCCGGCTACGCCCTGGCAAGGGGTCTGTATAGACTATCGGAGAATGAAGGCGCCGAGGGCGAGGATCAGCACGAACAGGATGGTCGCGGAGAAGAAGCCGCCTGCGAAGAAGCCGAAAGCCATGGCCAGGAGCAGGGCGCCGCAGAACAGCGAGCCGTATTTGGCCAGCGCCAGAAAGCCATGATAGGTGCGGTCATGTTCGGCATAGTCCATCTTCGCGCCCAGTTCGACAGGACCGGTCGGCGTGTGATCAGCCATAGGAATACCCCTTCGAAGACATCTTTGAGGCACATAGCGAAAAGCCGGGCCAAGAGCAATGGCGCTATTGCCGCACGACCAGTGACAACAGCCTCAAAGGAATGTTGAAAGCCGGCGGTATGGGCTTGTCGCCGGCCTGGCGTCGAAGGTTGAGGATTTTGCGTTTCAACCGGCTAGATGCGGAAACAGCCCGAGCAGCCCAATGACGATCAGATAGAGCGCGACGATGTAGTTGAGCAGCCGCGGCATCACCAGGATCAGCACGCCGGCAATCAGCGAGATCAGCGGGGTCAGTGCTAGCTCGGGAATATGCATGTCGGTTCCTTTCTATGGCCGCGTCGGCGTCGTGACGTCCAGAACGCCGAAGCGGCCGGAAAGCTCCTCGCACCGGGCGCTAAAGTGCGCCGGCTTTGCCGACATTACGCTGCTTCGCGAAAATATTTAGCGGTGGGCAGGATGGTCAGCGGCGCGAGCTCGCCGGCCGGCGCCTTGGCAAACAGCATACGCCGCTCCAGCGCCGTCGACTGGAAGAAGGGAAAGCGCTCCAGCGTCGGGGCCATGTTCTGCTCGCAGATCGATTCATAGAAGAAGATCGGCATGGTGAAGGGCGGGTAGAGGCGCGGCTCGCCGACCTGCACCGATCCGAAGATGCGATGGTAGAAGGCCGTGTGCTCCTCGCGGATCATCGAAATGCAGCTGGTGGCGTTGAAGAAGGTGTTGGCGATAACCGCGAGCCGCAGCGTGACATAGGGCAGGGCGCGGTTGGCCGACGACATTTGCGGATCGATCGCCAACCGGCTCGGGTCGATGAAGGTTTCACCGCGCGCCAGCCGCAGCAGCAGCCGGTCGCCGAAAACGGTCATGATCGGCGCTTCGGGGGTCTCACGGGTCAAATGGTGGAGCCTGACGGTGCTGACCAGCTCGCCATCCATGAAGACGCCGAAACAGTAGCAATTGCGCACTTCGTCAAGGGGATCGACGAGCTTCTGTTCGGTAATGGTGTCAAGCAGGCCGTGTGTATGAAAGGCCTTGTAGCGCAGCCGGTAGACCGCTTCGAGATCCTCGCCGCTTTCGCAGCGCCGGTATTCGACACGCTCGAGGACGTCGAGGACGTTGCGGGCGAACAAGGAAGGCGGGCCGGATTTGACTGCCGCACCCGAAAGCACACCTGACTGATGCGTGTCCATTACTTCCCCTCGTACCGCCGCAGGAGAACAATACCGGACGACCGAAGGAACAAGAAGATGAAACTCTAATCGTCTGTGTTTACCGATCATTAACCTTAACAATCAGTTAACGCCTAGACAATACAACGCTTTTTAGACGGGCTTTTCAAGCGCAATTTAATGACGGGTCAGGGCGTGGCGAGTTTTGCCGCCGGCCGCAGCTCGGCGGCGAAAGGCCAGGTCACGTTGGACATGGTCTCTATGCCCGAGGCACTGAGTGCTGCGCCAAACAGGAAGCCCTGGACGAGGTCCGGCTTGACCGAATGCACCAGGATCTTCAGCTGTTCGAAGGTTTCCACACCTTCGATGGTGACGGTCAGCCCGAGCACGCGGGTCAGGTCGACGATGCCCTTCAACAAGTCGAGCGAACGCTTGTTCTGGGTCACGTCCATCAGGAACGAACGGTCGATCTTGATCTTGTCGAGCGGCAGCTTGTGGAGGTAGCTCAGGCTTGAATAGCCGGTGCCGAAATCGTCGAGCGCAATGCGCACGCCAAGCTGCTTAAGTTCCTCGATATACTGGCGCGTTAGCGATTTGTCGTCGAGCAGTGCGGTTTCGGTGACTTCGATCTCGAGGCGGCCGGCGGCGAGCCCCGAAGTGGCAAGCGCGTCGCGAACCTTCTGGACAACGTCGCGGTTGCGGAAATCCTTGGCCGAAAGGTTGACCGAGACGCTGGTCTGTGCGGGCCATTTAGCGCATTCGGCGCAGGCAGCCGCGAGCACAAAAGTGCTGATCTCGGAAATGATGCCCATTTCTTCGGCCAGCGGAATGAAGATGCTGGGCGAAACCGGCCCGAGATCGGGATGATCCCAGCGGCACAGCGCCTCGCAACTGGCGATGCGCATGGTGTTCATCGCCACGATCGGCTGATAGACCACCCGCAGCGCCTTGCCTTCGACCGCCGTGCGCAGATCGGCCTTCATCAGCTGGCGGTTGCGGAACGCCGCATCCATCGCTGCCTCGAACAGCCGCCAGTTGTTCTTGCCGAGTTCCTTGGCCTTGTAGAGCGCCAGATCGGCCTTGACGATCATGGCGTCGACATCGGTGTCGTCGACCCTGGACAGCACGGCGCCCGCGCTTGCCTGGATGCGCAGACCGTGGCCTGCGACGTCGACCTCGCCCTGCAGATCGGCAAAGATCTGGTCGAGCAGGCCCGTCAGATGGCTTTCATCCTCGACGCGGTCGAAGAAGATCATGAACTCGTCGCCGCCGAAGCGGCTGACATTGACGCCTTGCCCGGCGACGGCCGCCAGTCGCTCGGCAACGGCATAGATAAGTCCGTCGCCGACCGGATGGCCGAGGGTGTCGTTGACGCTCTTGAAATCGTCGAGATCGAGCACCGCCAGGGCGCACAGGCGGTCGCGGCTGCCCGACGCCATGGCTTCACCGACCAGCTCATGGAAATACGCGCGGTTCGGCAGGCCGGTAAGGCTGTCATAGCGCGCCATGAAGCGGATTTTTTCCTCAGCCTCGACGCGGGCGGTGACGTCCTCGAAGGTGATGACACCGAGATCCTGATTGCCTTCGCGGGCCGAGAACTCATAGTGCTGGCCATTGGAGAAGGAGACCAGCACCTTGCGGTCGCGGCCCTCGCGCAAGGCGCGCGTCAGCTGCGCTTCGACATAACGACAGTCTTTCGGCGCCAGCATGCCGCCCGCAACGCCGCGCAGGAGCAGCGAATGGATCGACCGCCCGAGCAGCTGGTCGGGCGAGCGCAGCGACATCAGATGCGCGGCTTCGGCATTGCCGACCACGACCTTGCCGTCGGGGCCGAGCATGACCAGGCCATGCGACATGGTGTTGAGCGCGCGGTTGAAGCGCTCGGCGAGCCTGGCGGCCGTCTTGCGCTCCGAAATGGCGTTGAACAGCACGGTGCGGACGTGGCTGGCCATCCGGGTGATGATGAAGATGAACGGCACTATGTAGAGGCCGAGGATGAAATCGCCGAGATGTCCCTTGAGCATCAGCCCGACCGCGATCGGCAGCACGACCGTGAAGGCCTGCACCGCAACCATGGTCTTGGAGCCGTAATTGCGGCCGACAATGGTCACCGTCGAGCCCATTATGACGGCGATGGCGGCACTTTCCCCGAAGACATCGGGAATGAGATAGATTGAGGTGAAGCAGAAAAGCCCCATGAAGAAAGCCTGGATGGTGCCGCCAACCAGGTAGTAGCGTTCCCACTTCTTGGCTTGTTCATAAGTTTCGAAACTGCCTATGCGCAGGCCTTTGCGGATGCCGTAGTAACGGTAAAGCCCCGCCGCAAGCATAAGCGCGGCCAATGCAAGATAGGCCGGATGCCCCGAGGTAAAATAAACCAGAATGCCGATGAGGCCATGGCAAAATGCGCCAATCAGCAGGATCCCGGGATCGTTGAACAACGATCGCACGAACCCAGCATAGACGTCCTCACCTATCTCTGCGGCTTTGTTTTCTTGCATGGCCTGCGGTGTCGCACGAACCGCAGTCATGTCACATTCGCCTTAAGAAAGGTTTAGAGATGCCGTTCCGACGCCTGGCGTCAAGTCGGCTCCATCGGCGTAAACCGCGAAAATTCGTGTTCAGGTAAACAAGGCGTATCGATCACTCGGCGGCCTGAAGTTCAGGCCGCGCCGGCGTGTTGGCCAGCCGCTCGACAAGCCTTGTGCGCTCGCCCTCTGCCTTTTCGGCGCTGGCTTGCCTGACATGGCCGTAGCCGCGAATGAGCGCCGGCACCGAGGCAAGGGCGATGGCGGCCTCGATCCTGCCTGGCGCAAGTGCCTTGGCGACAAGCTCCAGATCGGCCTCATAGCGGGCCAGAAGCTGCCGCTCCATGCGCCGCTCAGTGCTGTAGCCGAACACGTCGAAGGCCGTGCCGCGCAGGCCTTTCAGCGCCGCCAGCAGGCGAAATCCCTTCATCATCCACGGGCCGAAGCTCGATTTCCTCGGCTTGCCGTCATTGCCGCGCCTGCCCATGATCGGTGGCGCCAGATGAAATTCGAGTTTGTCGTAGCTCTGGAACTGTTTTGAGAGCTCCATAGCGAAGGAGCCGTCGGTGTATAGCCGCGCCACCTCATATTCGTCCTTGATCGCCATCAGCTTGAACAGGTTTCTGGCGGCGGCCTCGGTCACCGCGGTCGAGTCAGGCACGGCCTTGGCCTCGGCAGCACGCAAAACCGCCAGCTTCTCGGCATAGCGCCTGCCATAGGCGGCATTCTGATAGGCAGAGAGGAAAGCGACGCGGCGGGCGATGATATCGTCCAGCGTCTTGGCGATCTCAGTGGCCTTGCCCGGCTGGGCGACGAGGCCGCGCACAAACTCCGGCTGATGCGCGGCGCGCCGGCCCCAGCGGAAGGCGGCGATGTTCATCGCCACCGCCTCGCCGTTTAATTCGATTGCTTTTTCAACGGCTTGCGCCGACAGCGGCAGCCCGCCATTCTGGAAGGCGAAGCCGAGCATGAACATATTGGCGCCGAGTGAATTGCCGAACAATTGGGTGGCGGTGCGCGTGGCGTCGAAGAAATGCGTCTTGTCTTCGCCGGCGGCAGCACGGATCGCCTTCTTCAGGCGCTCGATCGGCAGCGAGAAATCGGCCGAACGGGCGAATTCGCCGGGCATGATCTCGGCGGTGTTGGCGAGGAAGATGGTATGGCCTTCGCGCACTGCGGCCAGCACCTTCTTGGCGCCCGAGACGACGAGGTCGCAGCCGAGCACCAGGTCCGCCTTGCCGGCCGAAACGCGGATCGCGTGGATGTCGTCCTGAGTGCGGGCGATGCGGACATGGGTGAACACCGAGCCGCCCTTCTGGGCGAGGCCGGCCATGTCGATCATGCCGCAGCCCTTGTCCTCGAGATGGGCGGCCATGCCGAGCACAGCACCTATGGTGACGACGCCGGTGCCGCCGACACCGTCGATGATCGCCGCCCAACCCTCGCTACCGAGCGGGAATTCGGCCGGCACCGGCACGCCGTCAAGCGGGTCGGAGCGCCCGGCAATGCCTTCGGCCTTCCTGATCTTGGCGCCGTGCACGGTGACGAAGGACGGGCAGAAGCCGTTGACGCAGGAGAAGTCCTTGTTGCAGCTCGACTGGTCTATTCTGCGCTTGCGGCCGAACTCGGTTTCGGCCGGCTGGATCGAGACGCAGTTCGATTGCACGCCGCAATCGCCGCAGCCCTCGCAGACCAGTTCGTTGATGAAGACCCGCTTGTCGGGATCCGGGAAGGTGCCGCGCTTGCGGCGGCGGCGCTTTTCGGCGGCGCAGGTCTGGTCGTAGAGCAGCACCGAGACGCCCTTGACGTCGCGCAGCTCGCGCTGGACGAGGTCGAGGTCGTCGCGGTGGTGGATGGTGGCGCCGGAGGGGAATTCGGCCTTCCCCGCATATTTCTCCGGCTCGTCGGTGACGATGGCGATGCGCTCGACGCCTTCGGCGCGCACCTGCCTGGCGATCATGTCGACAGTCAGGCCGCCTTCATGCGGCTGGCCGCCGGTCATGGCGACGGCGTCGTTGTAGAGGATCTTGTAGGTGATGTTGGCATCGGTCGACAGCGCGAAGCGGATCGCCAGCGTGCCGGAGTGATTGTAGGTGCCGTCGCCAAGATTCTGGAAAATGTGGCCACGCTTCGAAAATGGCGCCTGGCCGACCCATTGTGCGCCCTCGCCGCCCATGGCGGTGAAGCCGACCGTGTTGCGGTCCATCCACAGCGCCATGAAATGGCAGCCGATACCGGCGGCGGCGATCGAGCCGTCCGGCACCTTGGTCGAGGAATTGTGCGGGCAGCCGGAGCAGAAGAACGGCGTGCGCGAACCGATATCGCTGGTGTCGGCAAGCATCGCCTGGAACTGGCGCAGCTTTGCCACCTTGCCAGTGATCTCTTCCGAAGGGCCGATTGTGCGCAGGATGCGCTCGCCCAGCGCAATGGCGATCTCGTTGGGGTCAAGCGCGCCCTTGGCCGGGAACAGCCAGTCGCCGCGCTCGTCCTTCTTGCCGACGATCGTCGGCCGCGTGGCGGTGCCGTAGAGGTTTTCGCGCAGCTGCACCTCGATCAGCGAGCGCTTCTCCTCGACGACGACGATGGTGTCGAGGCCGCGGGCGAATTCGGCGATATGCTGCAGGTCGAGCGGCCAGGGGCAGCCGACCTTGAACAGGCGGATGCCGATGCGGTTGGCGGCGGCCTCGTCGATGCCGATGTCTTCCAGCGCCTGGCGGACATCGAGATAGCTCTTGCCCAGCGTGATGATACCGAGCTTCGGCGCGCGGCCGCCCGAATAGACGATGCGGTTCAGGCCGTTGGCATGGATGAAGGCGGATGCAGCGGCGCGCTTGTATTCATGCAGCCGCTCCTCCTGGCCGAGCATGTCGATCTCATCGCGGATGTTGAGGCCGCCGGGCGGCATATCGAACTCCGGCACGACGATGTTCAGGCGCTCGAGCGCGGCATCGACGGAGGCCGTGGATTCGATGTTGTCCTTGACGCATTTGATAGCCGCCCAGGTGCCGGCGAAGCGCGACATGGCAAAGCCGTAGAGGCCGTAGTCGATGATCTCCTGAACGCCGGCCGGGTTGAGGATCGGCACCATGGTGTCGACGAACAGGAATTCGGTGGCGTGCGCATTGGTCGATGATTCGGCCATATGGTCGTCGCCCATCAGCGCAAGCACGCCGCCATGCTTCGACGATCCCGCGAGGTTGGCGTGGCGGAAAACGTCGCCGGAGCGGTCGACGCCCGGTCCCTTGCCGTACCAGACCGAAAACACCCCGTCATGCTTGCCTTCGCCCATTAATTCCGTCTGCTGAGAGCCCCAGCAGGCGGTGGCGGCAAGCTCCTCGTTGAGGCCGGGCTGGAAGACGATGTCGGCCTGCGCCAGCTGCTTTTTCGCCCGCCACAGCTGCATATCGAGGCCGCCGAGCGGCGAGCCGCGATAACCGGACACGAAGCCGGCCGTGTTGAGGCCGGCCCGGCGGTCGCGCTCGCGCTGCATCACAAGCATGCGGATGACCGCCTGTGCGCCGGACAGGAAGATGCGCTCCTTGCCAAGATCGAACTTGTCGTCGAGCGCGACGTCGTGCAGCGTCATCAGGCATTTCCTCTGCGGAGACAGCACCGGGGGCGCGCAGCCAACGTAGGAGTGAGATGGCGCAGTCTTTCTCCGCTTGCAAGGCAGGTCAAACGAAATCGAAAGTGCCAGGCAAAGCGCAACGAACGATCCGCTGCCGTCGCGTATCCGGCACGAAATCGGTCCGCGGCGGTTGTCCGGCGACCGAAAATTTCCACGCAGTCGCGCCCGGCAAAGACGCGTCAGCCTTTCGAGCAATCCGGCTTCGGCTCACCCGGCAGCTTGCCGTCGGGATGGCCGGCAAGATCGGGATTGGCCGTATAGAGCTGGTCGACCACCAGCGGCCGGTCGGGAAGGATCGACTGGTCCTCGCTCGACATCAGCGTCGTGTCGATCTTCTGCAGGAACGTGCCGTCAGGACCCCTGATGCTGATGGAGATCGCATAGGGTTTGTCCTTGACGATGCAGGTGAGCGCCGGGCTCTCCAGGCTGACCTTGTCGAGCTTCGGCCAGACCTTCTGCTCGACTACCAGGGGAGGGCCGCCGGCCGGATTCTGGAAACTGGCGACCGCCACCTGGCCTTCGCCCATCGGCTGCAGGGGCCGCAGCGTCACGACATAGGTCGCCCGGGCGAGACGGTAGTTGAAGACGACGACCTTGCCGGAAACCTCGAACAGCTTGCCGTCGCCGCCGGTGTCGCGGCAGGCGCCAAGCGCAACGGCTGCAATGAGCGCAGCACCGACAAGGATTGAACGAAAAACAACCCTAAGCATTGTTGACCTCATGTGCCGCCGTGCGGCGGCGATAGTGACGGCTTGCTTTCTGGCGGTTGCCGCACACAGCCATATCGCACCAAAGGCGGCTGGAATTGCGGCTCCTGTCGACGAACAGCCAGCTGCAATTGGGACAGATCCTGAGCCTGGCGACCGTGTCGTCGCGCAGCAGCGACAAGGCCGAAACCGCCAGCGCCGCCTCGAACGCGATCGGCTTCGATGGATCGCCGAACGGTCTACCCGGTGCGCCGATTTCGGCAGGGCTCCGATCAAGGCCGTTGGCGCAGGCCTTGAGAAAAGCGGCGAGGTCGCCGGCGGCAAGCGCACCTTTCGACACCGCGCCGCGAAACAGGCGGTCGGTCGTCTCGCGGATCGCCAGCACCACCGGGGCGATCCTGTCCGGCGAGGTCGCCTCCAGCGGTCTGCCGCCAAGCTCGGCACCGCGAAAGCCGCTTGCGGCATCGGCGAAGCGCGCGATCTCGGCCGGATCGTCAAAACGGTCGAAGGTCTTTTCCGGATCGTTGCGCAACACCACGGTGTTGGCCGTATCGAGCGCAAGAATGCCGCCGGTGAAGCGATGCGGGGTCCAAGATACCGTCATATCAGAAATCTAACCGATAAACCGCATTTGACAAGTTAGATTCTACGATGCAAACATTGGCGCGGGCTCCAGCGCCCGGAAAGCTGTCTATGCTCTATTTCTTCCAGCAGGTGCTGAACGGGCTGCATTCCGGCGCGCTCTATGCGCTGCTTGCCTTCGGCTACGTGCTGACCAACGGCATCCTGCACCGGACCAATCTCGCCTATGGCGCGCTGTTCGCCTTTTGCGGCCAGACGATGATCCTGACCGTGGCCTTCGGCTATCAGGTATTGTGGCTGACCTTGCTGGCGGCAGTGGTGCTCGGCGTCGTCACGGCTTTCCTTTATGCCGTGCTGATCGGCCACGTGCTGTCGCGCAGCGTCTTCGAACCGCTGGCCGACCGCACGCCCAATGCCATTGTGGTGACGACGCTCGGCATCCTGCTGGTGCTGTCGGAAGCAAGCCGTATCGCCGCCGACACGCATGACTGGTGGCTGCCGCCTATGCTGGCGCAACCCATTGTCTTCGCTCAGGATGCCGGCTTCCAGGCGACGCTGACGCTGATCCAGCTCATCGATTGCGCGGTGGTTCTGGCGGCCATCATGCTCGCTGCATGGGCGTTTGCCCGCTCGGGCTTCGGTCGCCGTTGGCGCGCCGTCTCCGACGATCCCAAAGCGGCTGCCATGTGCGGCGTGGACGTGCGCGCAGTGTTCCGGCATGCGGTGCTGTTCGGCGGTTTCTGCGCCGCGCTGGCCGGAATCATGGCCGCCCTTTACTACGGCAATGTCAGCTTCGGCTCCGGCCTCGTCTACGGGCTGAAAATCCTGTTCGTGACGGCGGTGGGCGGCTATCTCTCTCCGCCTCGGGCCGCGCTCGGTGCGGCCGCCTTCGGCATGACGGAGTCGCTATGGGCCGGCTATTTCCCGATCGAATGGCGCGATGGCTGGATGTATCTGTTCCTGGTCGCGGCACTTGTGCTGATCGGTCCCGGCCGCGACCAGCAGAAGATCGCCTGATCGCCGCATCCGCTGTCAGACTTTGGTTGCATGACGCAGCAGCCGGTCGGCACTTATCCCCTGCCTCCCGTCACGACGGCGTTGATCGCGCCCATGCCATGTTGACCCGCCGAACCACGCACGGCATACCGTTGGGCCACAGCGGCGCGACGGAAAATAGGGGAGCCGGCGCGCCTTCGACCTCAGGGAGGAAATGCATGGCAGGGCTGCTCGCTCTATCCAGAACGATCGACCGTATGAACGAGTTCATCGGCCGGTGGATATCGTGGCTGATCCTGCTGGCAATCCTGGTCAGCGCCGCCAATGCCATCATCCGCAAGGTCTTCGACGTCTCGTCGAACGCCTGGCTGGAACTGCAGTGGTATCTGTTCGGCGCCGCCTTCATGCTGGCCGCCGCCTACACGCTGAAACAGAACGACCATATCCGCATCGACATCGTCTACGGCATGTGGTCGCGCCGCGTGCAGCACTGGATCGACCTGCTCGGTCATGTCTTGTTCCTGATGCCGTTCGTGACGCTGATGGTGATCTATTTTGTCCCCTACGTGTCGCTGTCGTTCCGCAGCGGCGAAATGTCGAACAATTCCGGCGGCCTGATCATCTGGCCGGCCAAGGCAATCCTGCTCGTCGGCTTCTTCCTGCTGGCGCTGCAAGGCATCTCCGAGATCATCAAGAAGATCGCCATCATGCGCGGCGACATGGACGATCCCAATCCGTTCATCTCGGTGCACGAACAGGCCGAGCTCGAGGCTAAAGCCCTTGCTGAAGAGGCCAAGGCGCTCGCCCAGGAGGCGCGCCCATGATCGAGTTCATCGCCCAGAACATGGCGCCGATCATGTTCGCTTCGCTGATCATCTTCCTGCTGATCGGCTATCCCGTCGCTTTTTCACTCGCCGCAAACGGCCTGATGTTCTTCTTCATCGGCGTCGTGCTGTCGCCCTATTCGGGCGGCTCGATCAACCTGGCGTGGCCGCTGCTGCATGCGCTGCCCGACAATTTCTACGGCAGCCGGGTGATGTCGAACGACACGCTCTTGGCAATCCCGTTCTTCACCTTCATGGGCATCGTGCTGGAACGATCGGGCATGGCCGAGGACCTGCTCGACACGATCGGCCAGCTGTTCGGCCCGGTTCGCGGCGGCCTTGCCTATGCGGTGATTTTCGTCGGCGCGCTGCTTGCCGCTACCACGGGCGTGGTCGCGGCTTCGGTCATCGCCATGGGCCTGATCTCGCTGCCGATCATGCTGCGCTACGGCTATGACCGACGACTGGCGTCGGGCGTCATCGCGGCATCCGGCACACTCGCCCAGATCATCCCGCCGTCGCTGGTGCTGATCGTTCTGGCCGACCAGCTCGGCCGTTCGGTCGGCGACATGTATGCCGGCGCGCTGATCCCCGGCCTGGTGCTGACCGGCCTTTACACGCTCTACATCCTGATCATGTCGATCGTCCGGCCGAACTCGATGCCGGCGTTGCCGCTGGCGGCCCGCACGCTTGGCCACGGCGTGCTGTCGCTGCTCGCGGCACTGCTGGTGGCAGTCGCGGCTTCCTATGCGGCCTATCGCTACCTTGCGCCGGCGCATGGCGACAATGCCGATATCCTTGGCGCCAGCATCGGGGTGATCCTGATCTATATCGTGGCGATCGCCGACAAGGGCCTGAACATCAACATGATGTCCAGGTTGGCCCAGCAGGTGATCATCGTTTTGATCCCGCCTCTGGCGCTGATCTTCCTGGTGCTGGGCACCATCTTCCTCGGCATCGCCACCCCGACGGAGGGCGGCGCCATGGGCGCGGTTGGCGCCCTGGCGATGGCGGCAATGAAGGGGCGGTTGTCGCTGGATGTCATCAAACAGGCGCTCGCGTCGACCACCAGGCTTTCCTCCTTCGTGCTGTTCATCCTGATCGGCGCGCGGGTGTTCTCGCTGACCTTCTACGGCGTCAACGGCCACGTCTGGGTCGAGCATTTGTTGACGTCGCTGCCGGGCGGCGAAGTCGGCTTCCTGATCGGCGTCAACATCCTGGTCTTCGTGCTCGCCTTCTTCCTCGACTTCTTCGAGCTCGCCTTCATCATCGTACCGCTCTTGGCGCCGGCTGCCGATAAGCTCGGCATCGACCTGATCTGGTTCGGCGTGCTGCTCGGCGTCAACATGCAGACAAGCTTCATGCACCCGCCTTTCGGCTTTGCGCTGTTCTACCTGCGCTCTGTCGCCGCGCGCGTGCCCTATCTCGATCGCCTCACCGGCAAGCAGATCGCGCCGGTGACCACCGGCCAGATCTATTGGGGCGCCGTGCCCTTCGTATGCATCCAGGTGATCATGATCGGGCTGACCATCGCCTTCCCGCAAATGGTCATGCGCTACAAGGGTGCGGCCGTCGATCCGGGAGCGATCGAGATCAACTTGCCTGATATGCCGGGCCTTGCGCCTCTCGGCACACCACCACCAGCCAACGGTGGCGCGTCACCCGCGGCGCCACCGTCGAACGATCTCTCGCAGCCGCCGAATTTCGGCGAGACGCCGCCCGCCAAGCCGGCGGCGCCGGCGACCGACCTGTCGCAGCCGCCGAACTTCAACTGATGTGTGAACACTGAGAACCTGAGTGAGGATGTCATGAGAGCCGTGCGCCTGGAAGCCGTGGGCAGCATTGCGCTACGGGAGGTCGACAAGCCTATTGCGGGACTGCAGGACGTTCTGGTGCGCGTCGAAGCCTGCGGCGTTTGCGGCACCGACCGTCACCTCCTCCACGGCGAATTCCCTTCGAGCCCGCCGGTGACGCTTGGTCACGAATTCTGCGGCATCGTCGAGGCCGTTGGAGACGCGGTTTCCGGCATCGCCGTCGGCGACCGTGTTACCGGCGATCCCAACATCTTCTGCGGGCGCTGCAGTCATTGTCGGGCCGGCCGGGTGAACTTGTGCAGCAATCTCAGGGCTATCGGCATCCACCGCGACGGCGGCTTCGCCGACTACGTCGTGATGCCGCAGAGCCAGGCCTTCCTTCTGCCTGCGAACCTCAAGCCAACGCATGGCGCCTTCTGCGAGCCGCTGGCCTGCTGCCTGCACGCTGTCGACCTCGCCGGCATCAGGCCTGGCGCTGCCGTCGTGGTGCTTGGTGGCGGCGTCATCGGCCTGCTTACCGTGCAATTGGCGAGGCTCGCAGGAGCGGCGACCATCATCCTGTCGACGCGGCAGGCCTCCCGCCGTGCGCTCGCCGAAGAGCTCGGTGCAACGGCGACGGTCGACCCAAGCGCGGTCGACCCGATCGAGGCGATCGCCGGCCCAGCCGGCCTTGTGCCCGGCGGGGCCGACGTGGTGCTCGAATGCGCCGGTGTCCCCGATACCGTCGAACAATCGGTGAGGCTGGCGAAGTCCGGCGGCACGGTGGTGATCGTCGGCGTGATGCCGCAAGGCGTGAAAGTGCCCTTCGAACCGTTCGACATCCTGTTTCGCGAGCTGAAGGTTCTCGGCTCGTTCATCAATCCCTTCACCCACAGGCGGGCAGCGGACCTTGTCGCGTCCGGCGCAATCGAGATCGACAAGCTCATCTCAAGGCAGGTCGGCCTGGAGGAAGCCGCCTCGGTGATCGCCAACCCGGCCGCCCCCGGCGAGGTCAAGGTGTTGGTGGTGCCGGGCAGGGAATGAAGGGCAGCCTCAATCCTGCGACGTTGGCGATTGGCGAAACGACGATGACCGCGTCCCTCTCCCCGTCACTATACGGGGAGAGGATGCCGGCAGGCAGGTGAGGTGCAGCGTCAACGCTTGGAAAGATAGCCTATAATTTCGGGGCGGCTACCAAGCCCAAGGCGATCAATCGCCGAAGTTTGCGCCGCCCCTCATCCACCTGCCGGGACCTTCTCCCCGTATAGTGACGGGGAGAAGGGACAGATCCCAGCCTACAGTTTGCCGTTGCGCTGCTGGACCATCATGAAGGTGTCGTAATTGTACTCGGCCACCTGCGCCCACAGATAGTGCTCCTTGCGGAAGCCCTTGATCGAGTCCCAGATCTTCTTGAACGGTGCGTTGGTGGCTTCCATTTCGGTGTAGACCTCATTGGCCTTCTCGAAACAGGCGGCCATGATGTCCTGGCTGAACGGGCGCAATTTCGCGCCGCCGGCCACCAGCCGCTTCACCGCCGCAGGATTGAGAAAATCGTATTTCTGCAGCATGTTGGCGTCCGCCGCCTGCGCGGCGGTGTGCACAAGCGACTTGTAGGCGGGCGACAGCTCCTCGTACTTGGCCTTGTTGAACAAGAGATGGACGGTCGGGCCGCCTTCCCACCAGCCGGGATAATAGTAGTAGGGCGCGACCTTGTAGAAGCCGAGCTTCTCGTCGTCATAGGGGCCGACCCATTCGGCGGCGTCGATCGTGCCTTTTTCCAGCGCCGGATAGATGTCGCCACCGGCGATCTGCTGCGGCACGACGCCGAGCTTCTGCACCACTTTGCCGGCAAAGCCGCCGATGCGCATCTTGAGGCCGGACAGGTCGGCGACGGTGTTGATCTCCTTGCGGAACCAGCCGCCCATCTGCACGCCGGTGTTGCCGCCGGGCAGGCCGAAAAGACCCTGCGTGGCAAGAAACTCGTTGAACAGATCGATGCCGCCGCCATGATAGTGCCAGGCGTTCATGCCGCGCGCGTTGAGCGAGAACGGCACCGCCGCACCGAGCGCCCATGTCGGGTCCTTGCCCCAATAATAGTATGACACCGTGTGGCAGGCCTCGACAGTGCCGGCAGTGGTGGCGTCGGCGGCCTGCAGGCCGGGCACAAGTTCGCCGGAGGCGAAGACCTGGACCTGGAAATTGCCGTCCGTCGCCTCAGACAGCATCTTGGAGAAGACTTCGGCGCCGCCATAGATCGTATCGAGTGACTTGGGAAAGGATGACGCCAACCGCCACGTCACTTTCGGATTGGACTGGGCGATTGCCGGTGCGGCTAGCGTAGCGGCAGCCGCCGCTGCGCCCACGCCGGTGACCCCGGCCTTGCGGATGAATGAACGACGATCCATGCAGTTCCTCCCTATTGGACCAACAACCGATATCAGGGACATCTCCTCACGTCCGGTATCGATTTGCCCGAAACAATACACGGGCAAAAGGTCGAGTCCAGCATGGTGGCGGGATTTGACGGCGGCGCTGGCGACAAATCCGCGGGCCGGCCGGCCAGCCTGCAACTATAGTCTAACGTTCGCCGCGTGGCCCATGCGAGATGGCGAAACTTGCCATGGAAAAGCGCCTTCGGATCGCCTATTTTGCAGGCACAATAGCTATTCGCTTCGCGCCAAATGGAATCCGGACCCAAAATGCACCAGCCGCTCGTCGCCATATCGACCGACGTCCGTCAGTTCGACAACTACACCTGGCATGCCGTCCCGCAGCAATATATCGAGGCAGCACTTTCCGGCGCCGGCGTGTTCCCGCTTTTGGTGCCGTCCTTCGGCGACCGGCTCGATTTCGACGAGCTGTTGTCCTCGGTCGATGGTGTCATGGTCACCGGCTCAAAGTCCAACGTGCATCCCTCGCTCTATGGCGGCGACGCCAGCGAGGCCAACGGCCCCTACGACCCGGCGCGCGATTCCACCACGCTGCCGTTGATCTGCAAGGCGATCGAGCGCGGCGTGCCGCTGCTTGCCATCTGCCGCGGCATCCAGGAGTTGAACGTGGCGCTAGGCGGCACGCTTGGCACCGAGATCCAGGAGCGCGAAGGTTCGCTGGACCATCGCGCGCCGGTGAGCGACAATCAGGACGAACGTTTCGCCATTCACCAGACCATTTCGATCAAGCCGGGCAGTTGCCTGGCCGGTGTATTCGGCGCCGGCGACATCAAGGTCAACTCGCTGCACCGCCAAGGCATCGACCGGCTCGGCTCGAAGCTGCAGGTCGAGGCGGTTGCCGGCGACGGCACGGTGGAGGCGGTTTCGGTGAAGGACGCCCGCGCCTTCGCCGTCGGCGTGCAATGGCACCCCGAATACTGGGTCAAGTCGGACGGCAACTCGGCCAAGATCTTCCGCGCTTTCGGCGATGCGGTGCGCCTGCATGCGGCGGCGAAAGCCGGTGCACGGGCGGCGGCGGAATAAATCCCGACGATCAATTGCCGGCGGATTGATCCCGTTCGCCGGTTGTCGCCAGCGACAGCAGCGGCGTGGCCGGAGCGTAGGATTCGTAGCCGTCGCCATCCGCAACCGAGAAGGTGACGATCGGGTCGGTGCCGTCGGCGCTGAACGCGATCGTGCCGTCCTCGCCCTCTCGCCAGAATTTTGCCCGCTCGATCCCCGGCAGCAATCCGCGGCAACTCGGCGCCAAGGTCAACAGCGACAGGCCATCGTCAATCGCGGCGCCGCGGCTAACCGCGCAGTCGCCTTCGTCGCCATTGGCGACCAGCCTGAAGGTGGTTGCCGGCCTTGCTTCATTGGCCGAACTTTCACTGCTGCCGCCGTGAAACAGCTGAAAGCCGGCGAAAAGTGCCGCTGCCGCAATCAATGCCGGAAGTTTCGTCATCTTGCACTCCGCGCCCCCCGGCGCAGATGCAGAATGATTCCAAAGCGTTAAGTCAACGTTAACGAGTGTGGCAGAGAGCCGCTCAGGTTCGTGGCTTGACTTGCGCCGTCTCAGGCACCGGGGTCAGTGGCCGGCGCTCGCTGAACCAGGATACCAGATTGTCGACGCACAGATCCGCCATGGCCCGGCGCGTATGGTGCGAGGCCGAGCCGACATGGGGCAAAAGCGAGGTGTTTGGCGCCTCCAGCAAAGCCTTGGGCACATTCGGTTCATCGGCGAAAACATCGAGCCCGGCCGCGGCGATGGTGCCGTTGGCAAGCGCTGCGGCGAGGTCTGCCTCGTCGACCGTGCTGCCACGGCCGATGTTGACGAAAACGCCGTTGGCGCCAAGCGCCGCCAGGATTTCGGCATTGACCGCCTTCTCCGTGGAAGCGCCGCCCGGCACTACGGAAATCAGCGTATCGACCGCTTCGGCAAGGCCCTTCAGCGTCGGGTGGTATTCATAAGCCAGACCTTCGACCTTGCGCCTGTTGTGGTAGGCCACCGGCAGCCCGAACGCTTCCAGCCGGCGCGCAATGGCAAGGCCGATGCGGCCCATGCCGAAAATGCCGACATGCCGACCGCGCAAGGTCAGCCGGCTCAGGGGATAGTTGCCCTTCTTCACCCAACTGCCGTCGCGCAGCCATTTCTCGGCGTTGTAAAGTTCACGCACGGTGTTGAGCAAAAGGCCGATCGTGGTGTCGGCGACCTCCTCGGTCAAAACATCGGGGGTGTTGGTGACCATGATGTTTTTCTTGGCCGCATGGCCGGCATCGACCGAATCATAGCCGACGCCGAAGGAGGCGATGAGTTCGAGGTTGGGCAATGCATCCATCAATGCCGCATTGACGCCGGCGAAGGACGCAATGGCGCGCACGTCATGGCGCATCTCGTCGGTGACCAGGGCGGGATCGGCGCGCTCTATCTTGACCCGCTTGAAGGTGCGGTCGATGCGCTCGACCGCATGGTCGTTGAAATGTCCCGGCACCAGAACGGCGACGGTCTGCAACGCATCAGTCTTGGTCATGCACGCTCCACCGGCTTGCCGGTCGACTGGCGCACATGCAGTTCCGGCTTGATCAGTTCCTGTGACGGCCGTACCGCCTGTCCGTTCAATTTGTCGAGCAGCGCGCTGGCGGCACGGCGGCCGACCTCGCGCTGGCCATTCCAGACCGTGGTGAGCGCCGGTGTCGCGATTGCCGCCTCCTCGAGATCGTCATAGCCGGTGACCGAGATGTCGGCGCCCGGCACCAGGCCGGCGCGGGCAATGCCGTTCATCAGGCCGATGGCGACCAGATCATTCCAGCAGCAAGCGGCGGTTGGCTTGTCTTTAAGCGCCAAAAACTGTCCAGCCGCCTCGAATCCGCCCTGCTTGGTGCGCGGCCCGGCGATGCGCCAGGATGGCCTGACCTCAAGCCCGGCGGCCTCCATGGCGTTGAGATAGCCCTGGTAGCGGTCGCGCCCGGTCGAGGTCTGGTCGGTGCCGCCGATCATGGCGATGCGCTTGTGCCCGAGCGAGATCAGATGATTGGTGGCAAGTGCCGTGCCATAGGCATCGTCACCACGAAACACCGGCACGTCGGCGCCTTCCACGCTGCGTGCGATCAGCACCGCAGGCAGGCCGTTTTCCTCGGCCATGACGATGTCGGAAGCCGGCGTGCCGATGGCCGGGGACATGATGACGCCGTCGGCGCCGAGTTGCAGCAGCGTATCGATGAAGGTGCGTTGCTTTTCCAACTGGTCATAATGGTTGGACAGGATGAAGGTCTGCCGGCTGCGATCGAGTTCGCTTTCGATCGAGCGCAGGATCTCGGCGAAGAACGGGTTCATGATGTCGTGCACAACGACGCCGACAATGCCTGAGCGCGAGGTGCGCAGTGAGGCGGCGCGGCGGTTGTAGATATACCCGATGGCCCGCGCATGTTCCTTGATGCGGTCACGCGTGGCGCCTGCGACCAGCGGGCTGTCGCGCAAGGCGAGGGAGACGGTGGCCGTGGACACGCCAAGCGCATCCGCGATCGTCGAAAGCTTGATCTTTTGTGCCAGCCCTTCGCTCCCCGAGTTTTTTAAATTTTTTAAATGCGGCGTTATGCCATCGGATTCGGAGCAAATCAAAGTTTTTTCGCCAGAGCCTCCGCCTCTATATCGACGGTCGTGCGATTGCGCAGCCGCAAACGGTGCTCGCGATGGATGATGTAAAGGCCGCTGGCGACGATGATGGCAGCACCCACCAGCGTCCAGCGGTCGGGGAACTGGTGGAAGATGATCCAGCCGGACAGGATCATCCAGACCATCTGCGAATAGGGATACGGCGCCAGCGCCGTGGTGGTTGCCAGGCGATAGGCCTGCACCAGAAGCCAGTGGCCGCCGGCGCCAAACACGCCCAGCATCACCAGGATGACCCAATGCCAGCCATCCTGCGGCAGCTGATGCGAGAACGGCAGCATCGGCAAAAGGAGCACGGCCGGCGCCAGCGCCGAAAACAGGATCAGGCTTTCCGAGCTTTCGCTGGCCGACATGCGGCGCGTCATGATGACGTAAAAACAGTTCGACAGCATGGAGCCGAGCGCGAAGAGGTGGCCGACACCGAAAACGCCGACGCCCGGCCTTGTGATGACCAGCACGCCGACAAAACCCGTCAGGATCGCCAGCCAGCGCCGCCAGCCCGCCCATTCGCCGAGCAGCGGACCGGCAAGGGCGGTGATCACCATCGGGCCGAAGAAGTAGATCGAGGTGGTCTCGGCCAATTGCAGTGTCTTGAGCGCCATGACGTTGCACATGGTCGAGCCGAACAGCAGTCCGCCGCGCAGGATGTGGGCCGACAGATTGTTGGCGCGGAAGCGCGACGGCTCGCGCCAGCCGCGCAGAAAAACGCCGACAAGCAGGACATGGACGGTGAAGCGGGCCCAGGCGACGATCAGCGCCGAGACGCCGGCCAGCACCAGATATTTGCTCGATGTGTCGAGAAAGGTGAAAAAGACATAGGTGGAAAGCATGAACAGCATCGCCGCGGGCGGCGTTGCGCTTTCGTCTGATCTTGCGGGAACGTTCAAATGTCAGGCCGGGCAGGGAGGATCAACGCTTAACCTTTGCGGCAATCTCCAGCGCCCGGCAAGCCAAAAGCGACTGGCACAACAGGAGCCGCGCGCAGGCTCAGCGCGGGCCGATCCTATGCCGGCTAAAGCGCCTCGCCGGATGCCACTTGCGCCTGGAGATGAAGCCACAACGCCTGGGCGACGGGTCCATGCGGTCGGTCGCGCCGGCGCACCGCCGCCAGGGTCTCCGTCCGGCCGGGCAGATGTGCACCAGCGATCGAGATCAGCCTCCTATCCCGCAGTTCGTCCTCGATCAGCCATGCCGGCAGATGGCCCCAGGCCAGTCCGTGAAGGATCAGTTCCTTCTTCATCAGATGATCCGGCACCGAGCACTGATGCGCACCGTCGACGAGGAAATAGCTCTCCGGCGACGGCCGCCGCGCCGTGTCGCGGATCACGCACTGGGTGAAGGGCCGCATCTGCTCCGGCGCAATCTCGCGGCCAGGCGCGAACGGAAGGAACCCAGGCGCCACCACCGGCACGAGGGGCACCGCGCAGAGATGGATCCGCTCGAGATGCGGATCGGAAGGATCCGCGCGATGGAAGATGAGGTCAGCCTCGCCTTCCATCAACCGTTCGAGCGGACCGCCGACCGCCTCGTACTCCAGGTGCAGGCGTGTCCCGGTGCGTTCGGCAAAGAAGCCGCTGAGCATAGGCAGGATTTGCGGTCGCGGGCAGAGATCACCCATGACGACACGCAGGACCGTCTCCTCGCCGCTCGCCAACTGGCCCGCATAGGTTCGCAGATGGTCGAGCTCGCGCAATGTCAGCTGCGCTCGCGCGTGAAACTCGCGGCCCGCCTCCGTCAGCCCCACCCGATATCCGCTGCGGTCGAGAAGTGTGAGCCCGAGCAACTGCTCGAGGCGTGCGACAGCGGCGAAGACGGATGGATGCGATCGGTTCAAGGCAAGGGCGGCCGCCTGGAAGCTGCCCTCGCTTGCCACGGCGTCAAAGCACCGTAAGTCGTGGAGTTTCAGACCATTCATTATCGTAAAAACCTACTGAGATCGTCCAATCATAGTAATTTTCCTGGATAATTAAGAGGCCTAGGGTGGCTCATTCAAAGGGCGGCGGGAGCATCGAACTCCTTTCGCCAGGGTGAGATGAGGACCAGATGACTGACACGCTTTATTTTACGGCGGGCGACGGCTGCCGGATCGCCTATCAGCTGGCGGGGGCCGGCCCTGTGCTTGTGCTCTCGAATTCCATTGCGACGAACCTGCATATGTGGGACCGGCAGCTAGCGGAACTTGCCGGATCTTTCCGGGTGCTGCGCTATGATCTGCGCGGCCACGGCAGTTCCGATGCTCCGGCCGGAGCCTATTCGCTTGATCGGCTGGGCCGCGACGTCCTTGAGCTGCTGGATGCGCTTCAAATCGCCCGCGTGCATTTCTGCGGGCTGTCGCTGGGCGGCTTCGTAGGGCAGTGGCTGGGTATCCATGCCTCGGAGCGCATCGAGCGTCTCATCCTTTCCAACACCTCGCCGCATCTCGGGCCGGCTTCTTACTTTGATGAGCAGATCAGGACTGTCCTTGCAGCGAGCAACATGTCGGCCACCGCGGACATGTTCATGCACAACTGGTTTCCCGCCTCGATGCTTGCCGGCCCAAACGAAACCGTCGACGCGTTCCGCGCGATGGTCCTGGCGACGCCGCCCCAAGGTCTCGCGGGATGCTTCGCCGCCGTACGCGATTGCGATCTGCGCCGGACTGTCTCCCTCATTACCGCGCCCACCCTGGTGATCGGTGGAGAAGACGACAAGGTAACGCTGGCAAGCCACAGCGAGGGGATCGCAGCCAGCATCCCCGGCGCCACGCTTACACTGCTTCCGGGCGTCCATATGCTGAACGTCGAGCGGCCGACTGAATTCATGAGCGCCGTTACACGCTTCCTGCTGAATTAGGCGTGCATGCGGGCGCCCTTGGTGATCTTGTCGACGAGTTTCTTGTCGGCACGCAGCGCGATGCCGACGATCTTGGCGTCCTCAGGCCCGAACTCGGCGAAGACCGCGCGGTTGGCCGCATCGAAGCCGGTGGCAAACATCTCCTCGACATAGGCTGACCCCGTCACGCCCCGCTCCAGCGCCTTCCGGTGGATGGAGTTGAGCGTCGGCCCATCGGCCGAAAGCACGATGACCGGCTGGATCGACAGAGGATTGTAAAGGTTGCCGGCGCGGTCGCGGTAGGGTTCGCCGATAATGGCGGGGAATTGCGCGACGATGCCGCTGGTCAGGAAGGCGGCGACGTTGAGCTTTTGCCAGACGGCGAGATCGTCCCGCAGCACGATTGCAAATTTCGTATCGAACACCAAAATGAGAACTCCGGAGCACGCCCATGAAGGGCAGGGATAGGTGATGACGCACGATCTAGAAGGTGAGGCGACGCAGGGTCTTGAACGTTCGTGCGCGGATGAAGACCGGATCGTCTCGGCGCCTGTTACCGCTGGCATCGAGCGCATCGAGGCGCATTTCCATGGCAACGCCTTCGACCTGCACCGTCATGATACGCTTGCCGTCGGCGTGACGCTTTCCGGTGTGCAGCGCTTCCACTACAGGGGCACTGTCAACCACAGCCTGCCCGGCCAGGTTATCGTGCTGCATCCCGACGAAGTGCACGATGGCGGCGCCGGGACCGAGGATGGTCTGCGCTACCGGATCCTCTATCTGGAACCGTCTCTGCTGCTCGACTGCCTCGACGGCGCGCCGCTGCCTTTCGTCAGGGATGCTGTGGTCAGCGATCCTGCCTTGCGCGGCACGCTGCTTTCGGCCTTGGCGCCGCTCGATGAGGAACTGGACGAGCTGTTCGTCGCCGATTTCGTTGCGGAGCTGGCGCAGCATCTGGGGCGTCATGCGGGACAGAAAGCAAAGCCGATGGGGAAGTCGGCCTCGCGTGCGGCAGCGCTGGCGCGCGGCTATCTCGAGGAGAATGCCGAGCGGTCCGTTCGTTCCGATGAGCTGGAAGCCGTCACCGGGCTCGACCGCTATGCGCTGTCACGCCATTTTCGCGCGACCTATTCCACCAGCCCGCATCGGTTCCTGCTGATGCGCCGGCTGCAAAAGGCAAGACGGATGATCGAGGTGGGCGAGCCGCTGGCCGAGATTGCCGTTGGCGCCGGCTTCAGCGACCAGAGCCATTTCAACAGGCATTTCAAGAAAGCATTCGGCCTGACGCCCGGCCGCTGGTCGACCCTGGTGCGCGGGCCTTCGGTAGCCGCCTAGGTCAGGAAGATCAATCGTCGATGTCGGCGTCGTCGTCGACGAGCACCAGCTCCTCGTTCGACAAATTGGCCTCGATGCGGGCGAGCAGCTTGAACAGCGTCTTCTGTTCTTTCTTGTCGAGGCCCTTCAAGGCCTGCTTTTCGGTCTTCTTCACCGACTTCTCGATGGCGTGGATGATCTCGCGGCCGGTGTCGGTGAGAAAGATATGCGCCTGGCGTGCATCCGCGGAAGAGGCGCGCTTTTCCAAAAAGCCCTGGGCCTGCAGCCGGTTTATGGTCTTGGTGATGGTAGGCGGGCGCACGCCCAGGCGGCCGGCGAGATTGCCGGGCGTCTGGCCGTCCTCGCGGTCGAGCGTCAGCATGATCTGGTCCTGGCCGGCATAGAAGCCGTGCGCCAGAAGCCGCGCCGCCAGCGCGGTCCTTGCCAGCCTTGCCGCCGAATGCAGCCGGCTCATCGTTGCAGTCTTGTCCGCCTTGGCCATGGTGATCCCTCTTCGGCCGTACCGGTGCGTGCAGCATAGACGCAGCCGGCCGGTTGGCAATCGACGATCAAAAAGATTCCGGCTTTTCGAAACAGCTTTGCCGGCAACCATTTGTGGTGCTCGAAATGGTGATGCCAGATGTTTATTTCAGTTAGATGACAAACGAGTTTCCGCCAAGGCGATTGCAACGGTTTGACGCGGCGCGGCTCAGCACAGGTCAACGAAGAGGCGTTTCCGGCGACACGTTGATGGTCGGCATCCCTCGCACTCGGCCTCTCGGGTCTACCCATCCGCTTCGTCAATCCTGGGTCAAACACCCAGGCGGTTTGCCTCGTGCAAAAGGCCGGCACACATCCTATATCAGGCCAACAATCCATTCTTGCGGCCCGCAACCCGTGGCCCAGCCATTTCGAGGCAAGATATGAGCGAAGCACAGACGCAAATCCCCGTGACCGTTCTCACCGGCTATCTCGGCGCCGGCAAGACGACGCTGCTCAACCGCATCCTGTCGGAAAACCATGGCAAGCGTTACGCCGTCATCGTCAATGAATTCGGCGAGATCGGCATCGACAATGATTTGATCGTGGAATCCGACGAGGAAATCTACGAAATGAACAATGGCTGCGTCTGCTGCACGGTGCGCGGCGACCTGATCCGGGTCGTCGAAGGCCTGATGCGCCGTCCCGGCCGCTTCGACGCCATCGTCGTCGAGACCACCGGCCTTGCCGATCCGGTGCCGGTGGCGCAGACCTTCTTCATGGACGACGACGTGCGCTCCAAGACCAGGCTCGACGCGGTCGTGGCGCTGGTCGACGCCAAGCATCTGCCGCTCAGGCTCAAGGATTCCAGGGAGGCCGAGGACCAGATCGCGTTTGCCGATGTTGTCGTGCTCAACAAGACCGACCTGGTGACGCCCGAAGAGCTGGCCAAGGTCGAAGCGACCATCCGCGCCATCAACCCGGCGGCCAGGATCCACCGCACCACGCGCGCCGGCGTGGCGCTGTCCGAAGTGCTCGACCGCGGCGCCTTCGACCTGTCGCGCGCATTGGAAAACGACCCGCATTTCCTCGAGGCGCACGATCATGATCACGACCATCATGACCATGACGGGCACGATCACCACGACCATGATCACGACCATCATCATCACGATCACGCGCATCCCTCCGACATCCATGACGTGACCGTGCAGTCGGTGTCGCTGCGCGGCGGCGAGATGGACCCGAAGAAATTCTTCCCGTGGATCGAGAAGATCACCCAGATGGAAGGTCCCAACATCCTGCGGCTGAAAGGCATCATCGCGCTCAAGGGCGACGACGAGCGCTATGTCATCCAGGGCGTGCACATGATCATCGAAGGCGACCACCAGCGCGCCTGGAAGGACGGCGAAAAGCATGAGAGCCGGCTGGTGTTCATCGGCCGCGAGCTTGACGCCGAGCGGCTGAAGAAGAGCTTTGACGCCTGCCAGGCGGCTTGATTTCCGGACTCTATGGCGCTAGCGCTGCCCGCTCTTCCTTCTCCCCTTGTGGGAGAAGGTGGCCTCGCGAAGCGAGGTCGGATGAGGGGTGCTCCAGCTCGGCACCGACGGCGATCCGTTCAACACCCCTCATCCGTCTCGGCGCTGCGCGCCGATCCACCTTCTCCCACAAGGGGAGAAGGTTGACGCCAGGCCTGGCCGCCTCAGTGGCTTCCCGGGAGTGGTGACAGCTTCATTGGAATGGTCCTGATGCCCACAGTTGCTCCCCTCGACCTGGAAGGTCACTGCCTTGCCGCCGTCTTCCTCGACAACGTGCCGCATTTTGCGCTCGCCGATGGGACAGTTCATAGGCTCGACAACGGCCACAAGACAATTCAGGCCAATGACGGCCTGCTCTCCACGTTGCATGACGCAGCCAACGACCGCCTGATCACCGGCGGCGAGGACGGCAAGATTTTTGCTGTCACCGCAGGTGGCACCGTCGGCGAATTGGCGAGCGCCGGCAAGAAGTGGATCACCAGCGTCGCCGCCGGGCCGCAAGGCGCTATCGCCTATGCCACAGGCAAGACTGCGTTCGTGCGCTTTGCCGACGGCAAGACCAAGGAGTTCTCGCATCCACGTTCGGTCGAGGGGCTGGCCTTCTCCCCCAAGGGCATGCGCTTCGGCGTCGCCCGCTACAATGGCGCGACGCTGCATTTCCCGGCCGCCGAGGGCAGACCGGTGGAGCTGGAATGGGCCGGCGCCCATACCGGCGTGACCTTCTCGCCGGATGGCGCCTTCCTCGTCACCACCATGCAGGAAAACGCGCTGCATGGCTGGAAGCTCGCCGACGGCAAGCACATGCGCATGACCGGCTATCCCGGCAAGGTCAAAAGCCTGTCGTGGAGCGTGAAGGGCAAGTGGCTGGCGAGTTCCGGCGCGCCGGCGGCGATCGTCTGGCCGTTTTCGGGCAAGGACGGCCCGATGGGCAAGGCGCCGCTGGAGCTCGGCACGCGCGGCAACGCCATGGTGACATCGGTTGCCTGCCATCCGAGCCAGGATGTCGTCGCCGTCGGCTATGATGACGGCATGGTCATGGCGGTGCGCTTTGCCGATGCCAAAGAGGTGCTGTTGCGCCGCCCAGGCATGGGCGCCATCACCGCGATGATGTGGGACAAGGAAGAGCGCCGGGTCGCCTTCGGCAGTGCCGCCGGCGACTGCGGCGTCATCGATATCTCGGCGTGACCTATTCGGCTCCGCACGACACCTTGCCGGTCAATTCTTTCGGCTTGCCGTCCTGTTCCGTGTCGGCGGCGTTGTCGTAGACGGCAAGCGTGTACCGGCCGTCATAGACGCCCTCGTCACTGGTCTTGGTCAGGATCGTCAGTTCGACAGAGTTGAATTTATCTCCGAGCTGATGCTCGTGGTAGACGTTCAGCCGCAACTCCTTGTCGTCCAGCCAGTACTGGGTGAGGTCGGAATCCTCGAAGACGGTCTTGCGCAGACTGTCGCCTTCCGGCCGGCCAAGTATCTCGAGATCGCCGCGAAAATTGAAGGTCGGGCCGCCCATACCTCTGGTGACCCCGGCGCCGACCTCGAATTGCACCGCTTTGTCATCGACGGAACACCAGACGCCGCCCGATGCGGAAGCCGCAGCGGCCGACAAGAGTAGCGCAATAGCGCAGATGATCGTCCGCATTTTTCTCCCCAAACCACAGACCCGATCGCATTGGCGCCCGACTGCGCCGGAAGGTCAAGTCTGCCGAACTTGCTGCTGACCCAATGCAGCGCACCAACACGGCCAATTGCGGTTGCCGTCGCCAATTGGGTAGTGTGCCGGCCGAGAGGGATTTCATGCACAGCACGAACAGTTATTCAAAGGCGTCCATCGGCGGTATCAGCCGTGACCGCATCGCTGCATTGCGGACAAGCGAGGCGAACACCTTCCGCAAGGCGCGGCCGAAATCGCAGGCCAAGGTCGGTAACGGCCTGCCAGGCTTCTTCGGCGGTGTGCCGATGCACTGGATGAACGACTGGCCGACGCCATTCCCGATCCTGGTCGAAAGCGCCAAGGGCGCCGCCATCACGGATATCGACGGCAACAGGCTGGACGATTTCTGCCTCGGCGACACCGGCTCGATGTTCGGCCATTCGCCGCCGCCGGTGGCGCGCGCCATCCGCCGCCAGGCCGGGCGCGGCCTGACCTATATGCTGCCTTCGGAAGATGCTCTGGCCATCGGGCCGCTGCTGCAAGAGCGTTTCGGTCTGCCGTTCTGGCAGATCGCCACCACCGCCACCGACGCCAACCGCTTCTCGCTGCGCGTCGCCCGCGCCGTCACCGGCCGCGAAAAGATACTGGTCTTCAACGGCTGCTATCACGGCTCGGTCGACGAGACGATGGTCCGGATGGTCGACGGCAAAGCTGTCAACCGGCCCGGCCTGGCGGGCGAATTCCGCGACCTGACCAGGATGGCGAAGGTCATCGAATTCAACGATGTCGCCGCGCTGCAAGCAGCGCTCAAGGACAAGGATGTCGCCTGCGTCATTGCTGAGCCGGTGCTGACCAATTCCTGCATGGTGCTGCCCGATCCGGGTTTTCACGACGCCTTGCGCAAACTGACGCGCGCGGCCGGAACGCTGCTGCTGATCGACGAGACCCACACCATCTCGACCGGCCCAGGGGGCTACACCAGAAAATTCGGGCTCCAGCCCGACCTTTTCGTGCTGGGCAAGCCGATCGCCGGTGGCGTGCCGGCAAGCGTGTGGGGCATGAGCGACGAGGTCGCCTCGCGCTATGCCGACTACAATCGAACCAAGGAGCCGGGCTATTCCGGCATGGGCACGACGCTGTCGGCGAACCCGCTGCAGTTCGCAGCCATGCGCGCAACGCTCGAAGAGGTGATGACGCAGGAGAATTATGCCCGGGCGGATCGCCTGGCCCTGCGGCTCGATGCAGGGCTGACCGGCGTCATCGACCGCTACAATCTGCCATGGCATGTCGCCCGTGTCGGCGCCCGCGTCGAGTTCATCTGCGCCCCCGGCCCGCTCAGGAACGGCGCCGAAGCCGAGACTGCGCATGCGCCGGAGCTTGAGGCGGCTATCCATGTCGCGCTGGTCAACCAAGGCGTGCTGATCGCGCCTTTCCACAACATGATGCTGATCTCGCCAGCTACCACCGCCACCCAGGTCAACCGGCTGATCACCGCCTTCGCCACGGTTGCGGCAAGGCTGACGGCATGAGACAAGCAGCCAACAAGCAGGCGATCAACAAACAGGCGCCAAAGCAAACCTTGAGTACAGTAATCATGACTTCACCTTCGGGCTCGACGCCCGCCGAGGCGCAAGCCTTTCTCGCTGCTCATCCGGAAATCGAAGCCTTCGATATCGTCTTGACCGACGCCAACGGCGTCGGCCGCGGCAAGATCGTGCGCCGGCATGAGCTGAAAAGCATTTTCGAGGGCGGCCGCCACATGCCGATCTCGATCCTCGGCCTCGACATCACCGGCGAGGATGTGCACGAAACCGGGCTGATCTGGACGACAGGCGATGGCGACCTCAGGGCCTGGCCGATCCCCGGCACGCTGGTGCCGCTTTACGGTACCAACCCGCCGCGCGGCCAGTTGCTGATGGCGATGTACCATCTCGAGGGACAGCCAATGTCGTCGGACCCACGGCTGGCGCTGGCCAGGCAGGTCGACATATTGGCCGCCAAGGGCCTCTATCCCGCCGGCGCCTTCGAGCTCGAATTTTTCCTGCTCGCCAATGAGCGCGATGCCGACGGCAAGGTGAAGCCGGCGGACGCGGTGCTCGACGGCCGCCGCTCGGCCAAGACGGAAGTCTATTCCGTCGACCATCTGCACGGCATGGAGCCGCTGTTTTCCGACATCTATGCCGCGGCTAAGGCGCAAGGCATTCCGGCCGAAACGGTGATTTCCGAATACGCGCCCGGCCAGTACGAGCTGACGCTGAATTACCGCAAGGATGTCATGCGGGCGGCCGACGACCTCGTCATGTTGAAGCGGCTGGTGCGGGCGCAGGCGCGCCGCCATGGTGTTACCGCCTGCTTCATGGCCAAGCCGATCGAAAAATATGCCGGCTCCGGCATGCATTTCCATGTTTCGCTGCAGGACAAGAACGGCCGCAACGTTTTTGCCGAAGCAGGCGGCGAAAGCTGGTCGCTGCCGCTGCTGCAGGGGCTCGGCGGGCTGATCCAGACCATGGCCGAATCGATGCTGGTGTTTGCGCCGCACGCCAATTCCTGGCGGCGCTTCGTCTCGCAGTCCTATGCGCCGGTGGCGCCGACCTGGGGCGTCAACAACCGTTCGGTGGCGCTGCGCGTGCCGGCCGGCGACGCCAAGAATCGGCGCATCGAGCACCGGCCGTCGGGCGTCGACGCCAATCCCTACCTGATCGCGGCAACGGTGCTGGCCGGCATCATCAAGGGTCTGGACGAAGGCCTCGACCCCGGCCCCGAAACCACTGGGAATGGCTATGAAGCCGCCGTCACGCGCACGACCATGCCGGTCGACTGGCGCGCCGCGATCGAGGCGGCGCGGGCCTCGAGCTTCCTGAAAGAGGCGCTTGGCGAGGATCTGCATCGCACCTTCGTGGCGATCAAGCAGTCCGAGTATCTGCGCGTCGCCCGCACCGTCAGCGAGCTGGATTACCACCTCTACCTCCATGAGGTCTGAGAGACCGCCTGGAACTCGGACAGTCGTCCTGCTAGCCCGACGATCAGGCGGCGATCACTTTTTCGCCGCCTGCATCAAATGAGGTGGCGCTGCAGCCGTCTAGAACATAACATGAACGGATGAGCGCACGCACCGTCCGTGAAAAGCTGGCGATCCTGTCAGACGCCGCCAAATACGATGCTTCTTGCGCCTCGTCTGGGTCGGCGAAGAAGGATTCGCGCCAATCCGGCGGTATCGGCTCCACCGAAGGCATGGGCATCTGCCATTCCTACGCGCCGGACGGCCGCTGCATTTCGCTCCTGAAAATCCTGCTGACCAATTTCTGCATTTACGATTGCAGCTACTGCATCAACCGCTCGTCATCGAATGTGCGCCGCGCCCGCTTCGGCATCGACGAGGTGGTGAAGCTGACCATGGACTTTTATCGGCGCAACTACATCGAAGGCCTGTTCCTGTCCTCCGGCGTCATCCGTTCGCCCGACGAGACCATGGCCGAAATGGTGGAAGTGGCGCGGCGGCTGCGGCTGTACGAAAAATTCTCCGGCTATATTCATCTGAAGACCATTCCGGAAAGCTCGGCCGAACTGGTCGAGCAGGCCGGGCTCTACGCCGACCGGCTGTCTATCAATGTCGAACTGCCGACCGATGAAGGCGTGAAGAAACTAGCGCCGGAGAAGAAGCCGCAAACGATCCGGCTTTCCATGGCGAACCTGCGCCGGAAGATGGAGGAAAAGGCCGAGCCGACGTTGCGGACCAAGAAGCGCGAACGCTTTGCGCCCGGAGGTCAGTCGACGCAGATGATCGTCGGCGCCGACAAGACATCCGACGACGGTATCTTGCACTCCAGTGCGCGGCTCTATGGCAGCTACCATCTGCGGCGCGTCTATTACTCCGCCTTCAGCCCGATCCCGGATTCGTCATCGTCGCTGCCGCTCCAGAAACCGCCGCTGATGCGCGAGCACCGGCTCTATCAGGCCGACTGGCTGATGCGCTTCTACGGCTTTTCGCAGCCGGAAATCCTCGCCGGCAGCAGCGACGGCATGCTCGATCTCGCCATTGACCCCAAGCTCGCCTGGGCTTTGCGCAATCGGGCGAGGTTTCCCGTCGACATCAACCGCGCCGACCGCGAAGCGCTGCTGCGGGTTCCGGGTCTGGGCACCAAGGTGGTGGCGAAGATCCTTGAAACCCGCCGCCACCGACGCATGCGGCTGGAAGATGTCGGACGGATCTGCCATTCGATCGCCAAGCTGAGGCCCTTCATCATCGCCGAAGGCTGGTCGCCGGGCGGACTCACCGACAAGACAGGCCTGCGCGATACGATCGTAAAGTCCTGCGAACAACTGTCGCTGTTTTGACCATGCAGCCGGCCCAGCTCGACCTTGCCCGATACACTGTCCGGCTAGCGAGCCAGACCGATTTCGCCGGTTGGCGCGATGCGGCACGGCGTCTGGCGCTGAATGAGGTCCGGCCTGAGGATATTAGTTGGGGTGTCGGGTCCGACGCCAATGATCCTCAAGATGCCTTGCCGGCGGTGCCAGAGGGCGCGCAGCTTACCGTCCCGCGCGAGTTCATCGCCCATGCCGAAACCGCCTTCTGCCACTCCGACCCCGGCCGGTTTGCCTTTCTCTACTGGATGCTTTGGCGCCTGCGCACCGAGCCGAAACTGCTGGCGATCGCATCCGATCCCGACACCAGGCGGCTCGAAGCCATGGAAAAGGCGGTGCGGCGCGACAGCCATAAGATGCATGCCTTCGTACGCTTCCGGAATATCGGCGACGGCGAGAACGAGCGCTACGTCGCCTGGTTCGAGCCGGAGCATTTCATTGTCGAGCGCAACGCGGATTTCTTCGTCCGGCGGTTCACCGGCATGCGCTGGACCATCCTGACGCCCTATGCCTCCGCCGACTGGAACGGCGAAAGGCTGGCGATCGGGCCGGGTGCGGCCAAGGGCGATGCACCCGATCAGGACGACACCGAGGCGTTGTGGCTGACCTATTTCGAAAACATCTTCAACCCGGCGCGGCTCAAGGTGAAGGCGATGCAGAAGGAGATGCCGAAGAAATATTGGCGGAACCTTCCCGAGGCCTCACTCATTCCAGATCTGATCGCAGGAGCGGACGAGGCCGCCAGGGATATGATTGCCAGACTGCCGACAATGCCGGCGCCGCACCACGCCAAGCTGCAGGCGAAACATTGGCCGAAGCGCGAGCCGGCCGAGGCGCCGGACGATGACGCCAACACCATTTCCGAGCTACGCGAAGCCGCGAAAGGCTGCCGCCGCTGCCCGTTGTGGCGCGACGCGACACAGACCGTGTTCGGCGAGGGGCCGGATGATGCCAAAGTGGTCTTCGTCGGCGAACAACCGGGCGATCAGGAAGATCTCGCCGGCAAACCTTTTGTCGGGCCAGCGGGCAAAGTGTTCGATGCAATTCTCGATGACGCAGGCGTCGACCGGCAAAAAGTCTACGTCACCAACGCCGTCAAGCATTTCAAGTTCGAGCCGCGCGGCAAGCGCCGCATCCATTCGAAGCCAAATGCCGGTGAAGTCCAGGCCTGCCGCTGGTGGATCGGCCGGGAGCTTGAGCTGATCAAGCCGGACCTCGCCGTGGCGCTTGGGGCAACGGCGGCGTTGTCGCTGCTGGGCAAGGCCATTGCCGTGACGAAAATGCGCGGCCAGGTGATCGAGCGCGAGGACGGTTTGCGCGTGTTCATCACCATCCATCCTTCCTTCATCCTGCGTATTCATGAGCCGGCGGACAAGGAGGCAGAGCGCGAGCGGTTTCTCAGCGATATGAGAGAGGTGAAGCGGCTTATGGGGTCGTGAGATGAGCGAAAGCCTCAGCGACATGTCATCCACGGGCGGAGCCAAGGAGGGAAGCGACGCAGCGCAGACCCGAGGATTCATGCCGCGACGTTTGGACGCTGCTACGGTGCAGAATTCTGCTCCGCTGCGCTCGACGGCTAACATCACGGAATGGACCCGGGGCTTCGCGACGGAGCTTCGCTCCTGCTTCGCCCACGGATGACGAAGCTGAGTGGCTTCAGCCAATCACCTACGGTCGTGAATCCAACGTTGGAAACTTCGGCCGCCACGGCCGAATTAACTGATTAGGATTGCCCTCAGATCATTCACATTCGTACCCGTCGGCCCCGGCACGAACAGATCGCCGATCGCGTTGAACGCCGTCCAGGCATTGTTGCCGGCCAGCATCGCCTTGGCGTCGATGCCGGCGGCACGCATGCGCGAGACAGTCGAGCCATCGGCAAAGGCGCCGGCATTGTCTTCAGAGCCATCGATGCCGTCGGTATCGGCGGCCAATGCATGAATACCTTCCGCGCCGCTGATACCGATGGCAAAGGCGAGCAGGAATTCGGAGTTGCGGCCGCCCTTGCCCCTTTTTCCGTCAACAGGGGCCCGCAAGGTCACGGTCGTCTCGCCGCCGGACAGGATCAGCACCGGCTTTTTGAACGGCCGGTTGCGCGTCGCCACTTCGCGCGCAATGGCTGCATGCACGCCACCGACCTCGCGCGCCTCGCCCTCGATGGAATCGGAGAGGATGACGGCTTCGATGCCCTGCCGTTTTGCCTCAGCGGCTGCCGCTTCCAGCGACACGCCAGCCGAGGCGATCAGGTGCACTTCATTGCGTGAAAAGCGCTGGTCATCCGGATCTGGCGCATCGGCCTCTGGCGAGTTGATGTGCGCCATGACGGCGTCGGGCAGTTTCATGCCGTAGGCCGCTATCGAGGCCAGCGCATCGGCGCGGTTGCCGGAGTCGGGCACGGTCGGGCCGGAGGCCACCAGCGCCGGGTTGTCGCCGGGAATGTCAGAGACAACCAGTGATACCAGTTTGGCCGGCCAGGCGGCAGCTGCCAGCCGGCCGCCCTTGATGGTCGAGAGATGCTTGCGGATTGTGTTCATCGCCGCGATCGGCGCGCCGGAGGCAAGCAGCGCCTCGTTGACGGCGATTTCGTCGGCGAGCGTCAGGCCGGCGGCAGGCGACGGCAGCAGCGCCGATCCTCCGCCCGATATCAGCGCCACTACCAGGTCGTCCGCAGTCAGCCCTTGCACCTTTTCGAGCAGGCGCCGCGACGCCTCAAGACCGGCAGCGTCCGGTACCGGATGTGCCGCCTCGATGATTTCGATGCGCTCGCATCTGGCGCCATAGCCGTAGCGGGTGACGACCAGCCCTTCGATTGGGCCATCCCACACCTTCTCGAACGCGGCCGCCATGTGCGCCGAGCCCTTGCCGGCGCCAATGACAATGGTACGGCCCTTGGGCCTGGCCGGCAGATGATCCCTGATGGTCCGTTCAGGATCGGCAGCGGCAACAGCGGCATTGAAGATCGAGATGAGAAAGGATTTGGGATCGAGCACGGTTATCCTTGGCCGTAACTGGCGGTTTTCAAAATGAGCAAACGTTGGCGCTGCCCCTCACCCTCACCCCGTGAAAGACGGGGAGAGGGGATCGCCAGCGCTCGAGCTTGTCCTTTCTCCCGTCACTATACGGGGAGAAGGTGCCGGCAGGCGGATGAGGGGCAGCGCCAACGTCACGATTTACCTTCCGGCGGCAGCGCCAATTGTGTCCGATCGACGCCGAGATGATCGCACAGTGCATCGACGACGACGCCATGATCCTGGCGTTCCGGCAGGCCGGAGACGGCGATGACGCCGATGACGCCGGCACCCTTTACAGTCACCGGAAACCCGCCGCCGGCCAGTACGTAATCAGCAATATCCAGCCCCTCGCCGACCTTGAAGGTGCGGTCCGGTCGCTGCTGTTCCAGCACCAGACGATAGGTGCTCCTGAGGTAGCGCTTGACCACATTGATCTTGCGTCGTGCCCAGTCGGGGTTGGAGGCGTTTGAACCGGGCATCGCGGCATAAAACAGCGGCCGATCCCACAGCCTGATATCGACAATGATGGGCAGCTTTTCGGCCAGCGCCCGCTCGCGGATCGCCGCGCCGACCTTGAAGGCGACGGCCTCGTCGAAGGCCGGGAAGACCAGCGTCTCTTCCTGTTTCTGGATCAGAGCGATGTCGTCCGCGGCGGCCATTTTGTTCTCCGAAATCGTCACAAATCGTGTGTACGACAAGCTCCGCCCGGTCAAGGTCTCGTCGCGGTGGTGGTCTTGCCCCGCCAGGGTCGACCCCCACTCCGTCGAGCTTCTCTCGACACCTCTCCCCCGATCAACAGGGTAGAGGAAGGGCGCCAAGCTGTCCGAACCGGCGCCCGTCCTCCGAAGCAAAGGCTCCCTTCCTCTCCCTCCGGAGGGGGGAGAGGTGGCGCCGCGAAGCGGCGACGGAGTGGGGGAACCACTTGGCAACCAGGCGCAATCATCATCTTGTCCCGCGCGGATGATGGGTCCTACCCCACGATCATATCGATCTTGGCCGGCCGCCCCGCAACATAGACCTCGCGCACCGCGCGGTCGTCGCCCAATGTCTGCAGCAGGAACAGCTCCTCCGCCAGCGTCCCCACAGTCTCCATCCTCAGCCGCATCGCCGGCGTGGCGCGGGCGTCGAGCACGGTGATGTCCGCGTCGGTGCCTTCATCCAGCGTGCCGACCTTGTCCGCCACAGACAGCGCCTCGGCATTGCCACGCGTTATCTGCCAGAAGGACTGGAACGGGTTCAGCTTTTCGCCATTCAGCGCAATCACCTTGTAGCCCTCGTCCATGGTGCGCAGCATCGAATAGTTGGTGCCGCCGCCGACATCGGTGGCGGCAGCGATCCTGAGCGGCTTGTCGCGGCGACGAAAGCGCTGGTAGTCGAACAGGCCGGAGCCGAGGAACAGGTTCGAGGTCGGGCAGAACACCGCCACCGAGCCTGAGTCCGACAGCGCATCGGCCTCTCGTTCCGAGAGATGGATGCAGTGGCCGAACAGGCTCTTTGGCCCCAGCAGGCCATACTGCTCGTAAACATCGGTGTAGTCGCGCGCCTGCGGATAGAGTTTTTGCGTGAAGGCGATTTCGGCGTGGTTTTCCGACAGATGCGTCTGCATGTGCAGGTCGGGGTTTTCGCGGCAGAGCGTGCCGGCCATCTCCAGCTGCTCGGGCGAGGAGGTGATGGCGAAGCGCGGCGTGATCGCATAAAGCTGGCGGCCCTTGCCGTGCCATTCCGCAATCAGCGCCTTCGTATCGTCATAGCCGGATTGCGGCGTGTCGAGCACGCCTGCCGGCGCATTGCGGTCCATCATCACCTTGCCGGCAATGTTGAGCATGCCGCGCGCATGCGATTCGGCAAAGAACGCTTCGGCAGACGCCTTGTGCACCGAGCAGTAGGCGGCGACCGTCGTCGTGCCGTGGCGCACCATCTCGTCCAGGAACAGCCGGGCGATGCGGCGGCCATGCTGAGCGTTGGCGAATTTGGTCTCTTCGGGAAAGGTGTAGGTGTTCAGCCAGTCGAGCAGTTCGGCGCCGTAGGAGGCAATGACCTGCATCTGCGGAAAATGCGCATGCGCATCGATGAAGCCGGGCAGCAGCAGATGCGGCCGATGATCGATCTTTTTCGCACCGTCGCCCGCTTGCTTTTCGACTTCCGTGTAGCTGCCTACGGCAACGATCCGGCCGTCGCGGATCAGCAGGCCGCCATCCTCCTCATAGCGCCAGGCGGCATGGTCGTCGATGGCTTCGGGCCAGCGCAAAAAACTTAGGGTGCGGCCGCGCAGAAGTGTGGAGGTCATCCCTATTTCCCTGCGCCTTCGAACCAGGCGACCAGCAGCGCCCGTTCCTTGTCGCTGATCTGGGTGACGTTGGCGGGCGGCATGGCGTGGCTGCGCCCGGCCTGCAAATAGATTTCACGCGCATGCTCGGCAATGCCGGCGTCGGTGTCGAGCATCACGCCCTTCGGCGCATGGTAGATGCCTTCATAGACCGGCTCGGCCGTATGGCACATCGAGCAGCGGCCAAGCACGGTGTCGCGCACCGCCGGGAAATGCGACGAGGCGATATAGACTTCGGCCGCGGCGGATGCCTTGAGCTCGCCGGTCAGTATTTTCGGCGCTGTCGACAGCCACATGATGATGACGAACAGCACCGCAGCCGCCATCCAGGTCCAGTGCGGGTTGCCGGCACGCTTATGCACGGTGTTGAAATAGTGCCGGATCAAGACGCCGATGATGAACACCAGCGAGGCGATGACCCAGTTGAACTCCGTCGCAAACGCCAGCGGATAGTGGTTCGACAGCATCAGGAACAGCACGGGCAGCGTCAGGTAATTGTTGTGCAGCGAGCGCTGCTTGGCGATCTTGCCGTATTTCGGGTCGGGCTTGCGGCCGGCAATCAGGTCGGCGACGACGATCTTCTGGTTTGGAATAATCACCATGAAGACATTGGCCGACATGATCGTGGCGGTGATGGCACCGAGATGCAGGAAAGCGGCGCGGCCGGTGAACAGATGCGTCAGCCCCCAGGCGATGAACACCAGCACGCCATAGAGCACCAGCATCAGTCCGGTGTCACTTTTGCCGAGCGGCGACCGGCAGAGCAGATCGTAGACAACCCAGCCGACGCCGATCGTCGCCATCGACAGCAGGATGCCCACGGGAACCGACATGGACAGAACATTGGGGTCGATCAGGAACAGGTCGGCGCCGGCATAGTAGACCACGCACAGCATGGCGAAGCCGGACAGCCAGGTGGCGTAGGATTCCCATTTGAACCAGGTCAGGTGTTCCGGCATTTCGGCCGGCGCCACCAGATATTTCTGGACGTGGTAGAAGCCGCCACCATGCACCTGCCATTCCTCGCCGGATGCGCCGACCGGCATGCCGGGGCGCTGGCGCAGGCCAAGGTCGAGCGCGACGAAATAGAAGGACGAGCCGATCCAGGCGATGCCGGTGACGACGTGCAGCCAGCGCACGGCGAAACTCAGCCAGTCCCAGAAAATCGCGAAATCCATCATGTGAAATCGTCCCTGCCGATCGGCTGACTTTACGGTGTGGGGCGCAAACGAAAAGAGGCGAGGTGTACGATGACTTTCAAAAAAAAATGGAAAATACTAGGCTGACCACGTACGCCGCCACATAAAGAGCCACGAATGGCCTATCTCGACAACATCGCCGTCTTCGTCCGCGTCGTCGAGCTTGGCAATCTCTCGGCGGCGGGCCGAGACATGCGCATTTCGCCGGCGGTCGCCTCCAACCGCATCAAGGAGCTGGAAAAACACCTCGGCGTGCGGCTGTTCAACCGCACCACACGGCAATTGATGCCGACGGAGCATGGCACGGTGTTCTACTCCGGCGCCAAGCAGGTGCTGGAGGCGATCACCGAGGCGGAAGCCGCGGTCTCGGCTCTTTCCGGCCAGCCGCGCGGCACCATCAAGGTGACCGCCCCGCTCGGCCTTGGACGGCGGCTGGTGGCGTCGGGCATTCCGGATTTCCACGACAAATACCCCGATATCGAGGTGCGGCTGAGGCTCTCCGACCACAATATCGACATCATGAAGGAAGGCATCGACGTCGCCTTCAAGCTCGGCATCATCGAGGATTCCAGCCTGCGGATGCGCGGCATCATGGAATGTGAACGCGTGCTGGTGGCGGCACCGAAATATCTCGAAGCGCGCGGCGAGCCGGTGGAGCCACAGGAGCTGATCGGCAAGAAGCACGACTGCCTGATGCTGCGCTATTCCGGGGCGCGCGAATATGTCTGGACGCTGCAGACGCCGTCCGGCCCGCAGAAATTCGAGGTGCACGGCCCCTACGACACCGACGATGGCGATGTGCTGACCGGCTGGGCGCTGTCGGGCCGCGGCATCATCAACAAGCCGCGGTTCGAAGTGGAACCTTTCATCCGCGACCGGCGGCTGCAGGTCATCCTGGCCAGCACACCGCCAACGCCGGTGCAGTTCGCCGCCGTCTATCCGCACAAGAAGCTCCAGGATCCAAAGGTGCGGCTGCTGCTCGACTTCATGGCCGAGCGTTGCCAGCGGCTGATCAAGGATTTGCTGGCCGGCAAGTGAGGGGCTGTTGGCCCAGTCGCCAGGATTGTCTTACAAGCAGGTGACCTTAGGTTCGCATACGCTGCCCTATGATCGATGGTCCCATGCCGACTGACCAGCAAGCCACAATGCATCTTGCCGTTTCGCTCAACATTGCTTGCGGGCAGCCGCTCGGGTTTAGCGACCTGGCCGGCTTAGCCAAGCAAGCGGAAGCGGCGGGGCTGGACATGATTGTCCTCGATGATTCCGCGCCGAACAGCGCCGGGTCGAGTTCTTTCGAAGCGACGACCTTGCTGGCGGCGCTGGCGACGATGACAAGTCGGATCGGCCTTGTCGCTGCAGCCTCGACGGTCGCTCACCAGCCGTACAATCTGGCGCGCCGTTTTGCTTCGCTCGACATCATCAGCCATGGCCGCGCCGGCTGGCACGCCACCATGGCGCAGGCGCCAGGGGAAGCCGCCAATTTCAGCCGGCCGGATGGATTTTCCGACGATGTGTTCCGCCGCCGCACGCAGGAATACATCGGCATCGTTCAGCGCCTGTGGCAGGGCTGGGATGCCGACGCGCTGCTGTTCGACAAGATCGGCGGCCGCTTCCACGATCCCGAAAAAATGCACCTGCTCGACCACAAAGGCGAATTTTTCTCCGTGCGCGGGCCGCTGAACGTCGCGCGCTCGCCGCAGGATACGCCGGTGCTGGTGCTGTCCGGCCTGTCCGAGGCCGACCTGGATATCGCCGCCCGCACCGCCGATGTCGTCCTGCTGGACAGACCCACAAAGGACCCCAAGGCGCGCCATGACGATCTCAAGCGCCGCGTTGTGGCCTGCGGACGCGATCCGGGTGCGGTCAAGCTGCTGCTGAACGTTGGCGCAGATGTCGCTGCCAACGCGCTCGAAACATGGTTCAGCTCGCAAAGCTGCGACGGGTTCAACATCGCAATACCGCCTGCGGCGATTGACGGTTTCATCGGCCGCGTGCTGCCGGAATTGCAGCGCCGCGGCCTCGTCCGCCCGGATTATCCCGGCACCACCTTGCGCTCTCATCTCAGACTTGCCGGAGGAGCGCAATGACCCGCCAGATGAAGCTTGGCGCCTTCCTGTGGGCGACGGGCCACCACATCGCCGCCTGGCGTCACCCCAAGGCGCATGTTACTGCAGGCATCGACATCGATCATTACATCCAGCTGGCGCGCACGGCGGAAGCGGCGAAGTTCGACATGGTGTTCTGCGAGGACGCCGCCGGTCTGCGCGAAGCCAATGTCGGCATCGCCAGCCAGACCTCACGCTCGATCGGCTTCGAGCCGATCAGCCTGCTGTCCGCGCTCGCCGTGCAGACCAGCGGCATCGGCCTCGTTTCGACGGCGTCGACCAGCTACAACGAGCCCTACGGTCTGGCGCGCACCTTTCTGTCGCTCGATCATCTGAGTGGTGGCCGGGCTGGCTGGAACCTGGTGACGTCGGCCAGCCCCATCGAAGCCGCCAATTTCGGCGCGATGGGCCTGAAACCCCATGCCGACCGCTACGAGCGGGCGCGCGAATTCGCCGAGGTGGTATCAGGACTTTGGCAAGGCAGTGGCTTTCACGGTCACAACGGCCAGAGCTTTTCGATGCGCGACCCGCTCGACCTGCCGCGCTCGCCGCAGGGCGCGCCGGTGATGGTGCAGGCCGGCGCCTCGGATGTCGGCCGCGACCTTGCCGCCCGCACCGCCGACGTCGTGTTCACGGCGGCGCAGACCCTCGAGGAAGCCAAGGGCTTTTACGACGACCTCAAGGGCCGTATGGCTGCCTATGGGCGTCAGCCCGACGACATCAAGATCATGCCGGGCGTCTCCCCCGTGGTGGCGGAAACCGAGGCCGAAGCGCGGGAGAAACAGGAGGAATTGCAGGCGCTGATCCCCGACGATGTCGGCGTGGCGCTGCTGTCCAGCTATCTCAGCATCTCCGATCTCGGGAGCTATCCGATCGACGGACCGATGCCCGAGCTGCCGGAGACCGAGGGAATGAAAAGCCGCCAGGCGCTGGTCATCGAACAATCGCGCCGCAACGGCCTGTCGATCCGCCAGCTTGCCCGCCATTTCGCCGGCGCACGTGGCCATTGGCGTATCGTCGGCACGCCGGCGCAGATCGCTGACGAATTGCAGGCGCGGTTCGAGGGCGGCGGCGCGGACGGCTTCAACGTCATGCCGTCATACTTCCCCGGCGAGCTCGATGCCTTTGCCACGCTGGTGGTGCCGGAACTGCAGCGGCGCGGACTGTTCCGTCGGGAATACGAAGGCAGCACCTTGCGAGATCATCTCGGCCTGAAGCGGCCTGCTTAGCCGCGCCGAAGCTTAGCCGGCCATCATCTTATGCTGGACTTGATGGTCGGCATTCGGCGCGGTGTTGTGAACGACCAGCGCCGTCATGATCTCGGCCGCGGCCAGCGCAGCTATGACCGGTGGGCGCTTGTCCTTGACCGCATCGCCGCCGATCGGCGAGACGAGGCGGGCGAACTCAGCCTCCGTGCCCTCAGCCGATTTCAGGAACCAGTTCCTGAACGTCGCTCTCTTGGTTTTCGAGCCGATCATGCCGACATAGGCCGCGTCGTCGCGCTTCAGCGCTTCGGCGACGATGAGGAAATCCAGCGCATGGTCGTGGGTGAGGATGGCGAAGGCGGTGCCGGCGGGGGCGTTTCGCACCTCGGCCTCGGGCATCGGCGTCAGCCGCGTCTCGACGGTTTCCGGCATGCCTTCCAGCGCTTCGGCCCGCGTCTCGATGACGACACCACGCACGGGAAGAAGTGCAACAGTCGAGGCCAGCGCCCGGCCGACATGGCCGCCGCCGAAGATATAGACATGCGGCAGGTGGGCTTCCTCGGCTTCTGCGGCCGCGATCAGCTCGGCAGTAAGCGCGGCATCGACGACACGGATCAAGACTTCGACGCGCCCGCCGCAGCACTGGCCGATCTCGGGGCCTAGCGGCACGTCAAGCGTGGCGCAGACTTCGTCGAAGCCGATGCGGGCTTCTTTACCCTCCCCCTTGGGGGGAGGGTCGGTGAGCGGACGCCGTGTGGCGGCGTCAGCGAAACGGGGTGGCTTGGCACGATCGTCCGCCGCCCCCCCCCCCCCGGGGGGGGGGGGGGCGGCGGCGCCCCCCCCCCCCCCCGCGGGGCGGGGACGCCCCGCCCGACCCTCCCCACAAGGGGGAGGGTGAAGACCCCACCATCTGCCTCGCCTTGTCGATCGCGATGTACTCGAGCTGACCGCCGCCGATCGTGCCAAAAGTCGCCGCCTGCGAGACGAGCATGAAGGCGCCCTTCTCGCGGGGGGTCGAGCCCTTGGTACTGGCCACTTCGACCAAGGCAAACCGGTCGGCGCTGGCGAGAAAAGCTCTGAGGCTTTGCACTTTCGACTTCATATTTCGCATTCCCGTACGGGAAATATAGGGTTTTTCAGTCTGAATTGCACGTTTTGCCAGAATCCAGGTCAGAGTCAGGCGCTATTCTTGGCTTCACCCTTCAGCCGTTGGATCGCCATCAGCACCCTTTCTGGTGTTGCAGGAGCGTCGAGACGCGGACAGGCCTTATGATCGGCCACACTTGCCACCGCGTCCGACAGCGCATGCAGCACAGACATGCCGAGCGGGAAGGGCGGTTCGCCGACCGCCTTGGAACGGTGCACCGTCGGCTCGTTGGCCTCCGGCCAGTCGGCCAGCGTGACGTTGAATATCTTCGGCCGGTCGGACGCGAGCGGGATCTTATAGGTCGACGGCGCATGCGTGCGCAGCCGGCCCTTGTCGTCCCACCACAGCTCCTCCGTCGTCAGCCAGCCCATGCCCTGGATGAAGCCGCCCTCGATCTGGCCGAGATCGATGGCGCGGTTCAGCGAGCGGCCGGTTTCATGCAATATGTCGGTGCGCTCGACGACATATTCGCCGGTCAGCGTGTCGACCGAGACTTCCGAGCACGAGGCGCCATAGGCGAAATAATAGAACGGACGGCCCTCGCCCTTGTCACGGTTCCAGTGGATTTTCGGCGTCTTGTAAAAACCCGCCGCCGACAGTTGGATGCGGGCCATATAGGCCTGCTTGACAAGGTCGGTGAAGGCGATCTCCTGGTTGCCGATGCGCACCCGGTTGGGCAGGAAAAGCACCTGCTCGCGCGGCACCTGGTATTTTTCGGCGGCGAAGTCGGTCAGCCGTTCCTTGATCTGGCGGGCGCCGTTCTGCGCCGCCATGCCGTTGAGGTCGGTGCCGGACGACGCCGCGGTGGCCGAAGTGTTGGGCACCTTGCCGGTGGTCGTCGCGGTGATCTTGACCTGGTCGAGGTCGATCTGGAACTCTTCCGCCACCACCTGCGCCACCTTGACGTAGAGGCCTTGCCCCATCTCGGTGCCGCCGTGATTCAGATGCACCGAACCATCGGTGTAGACATGCACCAGCGCGCCGGCCTGGTTGTAGTGGGTGGCTGTGAAAGAGATGCCGAATTTGACCGGCGTCAGCGCCAGGCCGCGCTTGATGAAGCGGCTGTTGGCGTTGAAGGCCTGGATGATGCGGCGGCGCCCCGCATAGTCGGCGCTCGCCTCCAGCTCGGCGACGATGCGGTGGATGATGTTGTCCTCGACCGTCTGGTGATAAGGGGTGACGTTGCGGCCCCCGTCTTTATCACCACTGGTGCCATAAAAATTCTGCTTGCGGATTTCGAGCGGGTCCTTGCCGACGGCAAAGGCAACCTCGTCGATGACGCGTTCGGCGCCGACCATGCCCTGCGGGCCGCCGAAGCCGCGAAACGCCGTGTTCGACACGGTGTTGGTGTAAAGCGGCGCCGATTGCGCATGCACCGCCGGCCAGAAATAGGTGTTGTCGCAATGGAACAGCGCGCGGTCGGTGACCGGGCCGGACAGGTCCGAGGAAAAGCCGCAACGCGCCGCGAACATGAAGTCGACGCCAAGAATGTTGCCGGCGTCGTCGAAACCTACTTCGTAGTCGACGAGGAAGTCATGGCGCTTGCCGGTGGCAATCATGTCGTCGTCACGGTCGGGCCGGATCTTGACCGCGCGATGGTGTTTCTTGGCGGCGATCGCAGCCAATGCCGCAAACTGGTTGCCTTGCGTCTCCTTCCCGCCGAAGCCGCCACCCATGCGGCGGATTTCCACTGTGATGGCGTTGCTCGGCACGCCCAGCGCATGGCTGACCATATGCTGGACTTCGCTCGGATGCTGGGTCGAGGAATAGATGGTGACGTCCTGGTCCTCGCCAGGAATGGCCACTGCGATATGGCCTTCGAGATAGAAATGCTCTTGGCCGCCGATGCGCATCTTGCCCTTCAGCCGGCGGGGCGCCGCCTTGATCGCGGCAGCGGCATCGCCACGCTTCAGCGTGAGCGGCGGCGTGACCAGCTTGTCCTTGCGGGGGTCGAGATCGCCAATGTCGGTGACGAAAGGCAATGGACTGTATTCGACCTTGGCCAGCCGGGTGGCGCGGCGCGCCTGTTCGCGCGTCTTGGCAATAACGCAGAAGATCGGCTGACCATAAAACTGCACCTTGTCGTCGGCCAGCACCGGCTCGTCGTGTCGACCGGTCGGCGAAATGTCATTTTCGCCCGGAACGTCCTTGGCCGTCAGCACATCGACGACGCCCGGCGCCGCGCGCACCGCCGACAGATCCATTTTGCTGATCGTCGCATGCGTCGCCGTGGACAGGCCGAGGCAGCAATGCAGCATGCCCGCCGGTTCCGGCATATCGTCGATATAGACCGCGCTGCCGCTGACATGCTTGTGCGCGGAATCGTGGCGCTGGTCGGCGGCGACGCCACCGGAAATCTTCTGCGCCTTGAGATCTGGAGAGGCGTGCTTGTTCATCAGGCCGCCTCGTTGCGTGACACCTGGAACGGCGCCTTGCTGCCGCTGGTTTCGGCAAAAAAGCGCAGCAGCAGGTTCCTGGCCGCCAGCGCCCGGTACTCGGCCGATGCCCGCATATCGGTCAGCGGGGTGAAATCGCCGGCATATTCAGCCATGGCCGCTTCCACCGTTGTCTCCGTCCACGGCTTGCCGAGCAGCGCTTTTTCGACACCGAAAGCCCGCTTCGGGGTGGCCGCCATGCCGCCATAGGCGATGCATATATCGGCCACGGTTCCGTCCTTGGCCAAGTCGAGGAAAAAGGCGCCAAGGGCTGCGGTGATGTCCTCGTCGCGGCGCTTGGTGATCTTGTAGACGGCAAACTTCGTGCCCTTGGCCGGCACGGGAACGTGCACGGCCTCGACGAATTCGCCTGGCTGCCGGTCCTGCTTGCCATAGGCGATGAAGAATTCCTCGAGCGCGATGGTGCGCCGCTTCTTGCCGCGGCGCAGCGTCAGCTGCGCGCCGAGCGCGATCAGAGGCGGCGGCGTGTCGCCGATCGGCGAACCATTGGCGATGTTGCCGCCGATGGTGCCCATATTTCGTACCTGCTCGCCGCCGATGCGATCGAACAACGGCCCGAGTGCCGGGATGCGCTTGGCCAGTGTCGCGAAGGCGTCGGTGTAGGTGACGCCGGCGCCGATGGTGATGACGTCATTGTCTTCGGAAATCGCGCACAGCCCGTCGAGATTGCCGATGAAAACCACCGGTGAAATATCGCGCATATGCTTGGTGACCCACAGGCCGACATCGGTCGAGCCGGCGACAACAGTGGCGTCGGGTTCCTTATCCAGTACAGCGGCGAAATCATCGGCGTTGGCGGGCACGATCAGCCGCTGCTTGCCGGTGCCGATTTCGACGCGGGCGCCGTCACGCATGGTCTCGAGCCTTGCCGTGATTGCCTTGCGCTCCGCCGCCAGCGGATCCTTAGCCGCCTTGCCGTAGGTGGAGATGGCGCGCGCGGCGCGTATGATTGCCTCGTAGCCAGTGCAGCGGCAAAGATTGCCTTGCAGGGCCTTTTCGATCGCCGCATTCGACGGGTCCGGCGACTTCATCCACAGGCCGTAGAGCGACATGACGAAGCCCGGCGTGCAGAAGCCGCATTGCGAACCGTGGAAATCGACCATCGCCTGCTGCACCGGATGCAAATGGCCTGATACGCCGCGCAGATGTTCGACCGTGACGACATGAGTGCCGTCGAGCGAACCAAGAAAACGGATGCAGGCGTTGACGCTTTCATAGACCAGCCCAGTGGCCGCAAGTTTGCCGACCAGCACCGTGCAGGCGCCGCAATCGCCCTCGGCGCAGCCTTCCTTGGTGCCGCGCAGCGAGCGCTCAAGCCGCAGCCAGTCGAGCAAGGTCGCATCGGGCGCCACCGACGACAGCGCGACATCCCTGCCATTGAGGATGATGCGGATCTCGTTGCGTATGGTGATCTTGGCCATGCGTCAGCTCCCCCTGTAGGTCGAGTAGCCATAGGGAGAGATAAGCAATGGCACGTGATAATGCACGGATTCTGCCATGCCGAAGCGGATCGGCACGCTGTCGAGGAAGGCCGGTTCCGGTAATTTTGTCCCTTGGCCGCGTAGATAATCGCCGGCGGCGAAGACCAGTTCGTATTCGCCAAGGCGGAATTCCGCTCCTGCCAGCAACGGCGCATCGCAGCGGCCGTCGGCATTTGTGACAACGGTCTTCAGATGTGTCCGTGCGTTGCCCTCAAGGTGATAAAGCGCGATCGACAGGCCCGCCGCCGGCTTGCCGGTCGCGGTGTCGAGCACATGCGTCGTCAGGCGACCGCCATCGGCTTTCGACGTTTCTGCCACTGGCGCCTCCCATTTCCAGAACGAACTGGCCCGGTACAATCGAACGAAGCAATGAATTGTGCGCCAATTAAAGGCGATGCATAAGTCCCGGTCGAGCGGAGCGGCACAAAAACACTTTCAAAAATTTCGGGGGAATGCGCAGGCAGCCCTTTCGACTATCCTGATCACAACTTCCGGCAGCGTCCGGCAGGGAGGGGCAATGCGTTACTCTAGAGACATGCGCGGCTATGGAGCCAATCCGCCGGATCCAAAATGGCCTGATGGCGCGCATGTAGCCGTGCAATTCGTCGTCAACTACGAGGAAGGCGGCGAGAACTGCGTGCTGCACGGCGACAAGGCCTCGGAAGCCTTTCTGTCGGAAATCGTCGGCGCCGCGCCCTGGGTCGGCCAGCGCCACTGGAACATGGAATCGATCTACGAATATGGCGCGCGGGCAGGCTTCTGGCGGCTGCTGCGCCTGTTCAGCGAGGCGCAAGTGCCGGTGACCTGTTACGGGGTCGCCTCAGCATTAGCCCGGTCGCCCGACCAGGTGGCGGCGATGCAGGAGGCCGGCTGGGAAATGGCCTCGCACGGGCTGAAATGGATCGACTACCGCGACCACAGCGCCGAGGACGAGCGCCGCGACCTCGAAGCGGCGATCAAGCTGCACTACGAGGTGACAGGCCAACGGCCGACCGGCTGGTACACCGGCCGCACCTCGGTCAATACGGTGCGGTTGGTGGCCGAAGAGGGCGGCTTCGACTATGTGTCGGACACTTATGACGACGAACTGCCCTACTGGTTCGAGCACAGCGGCGGCGCGCAACTCGTCATCCCCTACACGCTCGATGCCAACGACATGCGTTTCGCCACGCCGCAGGGATTCAATTCCGGCGACCAGTTCTTCGCCTATTTGAAGGACAGTTTCGACACGCTCTATGCCGAGGGCAAAGCGGGCCGGCCGCGGATGATGAATATCGGCCTGCATTGCCGCCTCGTCGGACGTCCCGGGCGGGTGGCGGCGCTGAAGCGCTTCGTCGACTATGTCAGATCGCACGACAAGGTCTGGCTGGCACGGCGCGTCGATATCGCCAGGCACTGGCAGGAGAACCACCCCTACCAGCCGGCGGCGCTCAAGCCGTCGAAGATGGCGTTCGAGACCTTCGTCGACACTTTCGGCGGCGTGTTCGAACATTCGCCCTGGGTCGCCGAACGTGCCTATGAGCTGGAGCTTGGGCCGGCGCACGACAGCGCCGGCGGCCTGCACAATGCGCTCTGCCGCGTCTTCCGCGCCGCCAGCGAAACCGAGCGGATCGGCGTCCTCAACGCCCATCCCGATCTCGCTGGCAAACTGGCCAAGGCGCGGCGGCTGACGGCGGAATCCACACGCGAGCAGGCTTCCGCCGGCCTAGACGCGCTGACCGACAAGGAGCGCGAGCTGTTTTCCAAGCTCAACGCCGCTTACGTCACCACCTTCGGCTTTCCCTTCATCATCGCGGTGCGGGGCAAGACCAAGGAGGAGATCCTCGCCGAGTTCGAGGCGCGCATCGGTAACAGCCGCGGCATCGAACTCGATACCGCCTGCAAACAGGTCGAGCGCATTGCGCTGCTCCGCCTGAAAGACATGCTCCCGCTCTAATGAAATGACTGAGGGGTCAGGACCCAATGGATATGATCAAGACTGACCAGAAAACCTATTACGCGCCGCATGGCGGCCATCCCGGCCAAAATGAGCTTTTGACCGGCCGCGCCGTCTTCACCGAGGCCTATGCGGTCATACCAAAGGGGGTGATGCAGGACATCGTCACCAGCCCCCTGCCGTTCTGGGACGAGACCAGGGCCTGGATCATCGCCAGGCCGCTTTCGGGTTTCGCCGAGACATTTTCGCAGTACATCGTCGAGGTCCTGCCCGGCGGCGGCAGCGACCGGCCCGAGCCGGACGCCGGCGCCGAGGGCGTGCTGTTCGTGGTTGAGGGCGAGTTGACCGTTTCGCTGGCCGGCAAGAAGCACGTGCTGCAAGCCGGCGGTTTTGCCTTCCTGCCGCCGGACAGCGGCTGGACGGTGCGCAACGAAGGTCGCGACGCCGTACGCTTCCACTGGATCAGGAAGGCCTATGAGGCCGTCGACGGCATCGACGCGCCGGAAGTCCTGTTCAGCAGTGACCAGCAAATGGCGCCGACGCCGATGCCCGGCACCGAGGGTCGCTGGGCGACGACGCGTTTCGTCGATCCAGCCGACATGCGCCACGACATGCATGTCACCATCGTTACGCTCGAGCCTGGCGCCGTCATCCCGTTTGCCGAGACGCATGTCATGGAGCACGGGCTCTATGTCTTGGAAGGCAAGGCGGTCTACCGCCTCAACCAGGACTGGGTCGAGGTCGAGGCCGGCGACTTCATGTGGCTGCGCGCCTTCTGCCCGCAGGCCTGCTACGCGGGCGGCCCAGGCAAATTCCGCTATCTCCTTTACAAGGACGTCAACCGGCACGCCAAGCTCGGCGGGGCGGGCATTGGCGGTCGCGCGCGGTGACCCGCATCACAGCGCGGCCGCTGACGCGCGAAAGCTTTGCCGGCTTCGGCGATGTCATCGACATGGGCGGCGGCAATCACTACCCGATCAATGGCGGCAAGACCGAGCGCTACCACAATCTCGCCACCGCTGAAGCCGCGGGACCGAATGCCCGCGTGCTGATCTCGATGGCGCGCGGCACGCCTTACGACCTGCCGCTGAAGCTGACCATGGTCGAGCGCCATCCCTTGGGCAGCCAGGCGTTCATCCCGCTGTCGCCGCGGCCTTTCCTGGTCGTCGTCTGCCATGACGGCCAGGACGGTCCGGGCGAGCCGCACGCCTTCATCACCGCACCCGGGCAAGGCGTCAACTATCCGCGCAATCTCTGGCACGGCGTGCTGACGCCGCTCGGCGAAGCGCAGGATTTCGTCATCGTCGACCGCGGCGGTGACGGCTCCAACCTCGAAGAGTTCCATTTCTCGCACCCCTACGAAATCCATCTCCCCAACGAGACCTGAGAAATGACCGACATATCGCTGATCGACCGCCTGCTCGATGTCATCGAGCACGACATCGTGCCGAAAACGGCAGAGGGCGTGGCCCATGGGAACAAGCTGTTCGGCGCCGCCATCCTGCGGAAGGGCGACCGCTCGCTGGTGCTGGCCGAAACCAACAACGAGATGGAAAATCCGCTCTGGCATGGCGAGGTGCACTGCCTGAAGCGTTTCTATGAAATGCCGAAAGCCGAGCGCGTCGACACCAAGGACGCCATCTTCATCGCCACGCATGAGCCCTGCTCGCTCTGCCTGTCGGCGATCACCTGGACCGGCTTCGACAATTTCTACTACCTCTTCAGCCACGAGGATTCACGCGACAGCTTTGCGATCCCGCACGATCTGAAAATCCTGAAAGAGGTCTTCACTCTTGATCCCGGCGGCTACAATGCCGAGAACGCTTATTGGAAGAGTTTTTCCATTCGCAGGCTGGTGCGGGCGCTGCCCGAGGCCGAGCGCGGCCGGCTTGAGGCAAGGATCGGCAATATTTCCGCCCGCTACGACGAACTGTCCGGCGCTTATCAGGCGCGCAAGGCCGAAAACGACATTCCGCTGAACTGACGCGGATTGCCTAGGTGTTTGATCCCAGGCTTTGATGGCGCATACTTTTCGTCCGAATCAAAGGATGCGCTATGGGCCAGGTTCTTCATGGGAGCGCCACGACGACAGAGGCGATCCG